>JAZUGJ010000118.1:0-3400 GCA_045641145.1 Paludibacteraceae bacterium | reverse complement strand
CATCAATGTAACAGCCACATTCAGCGCAACGGTTTGAATGGATTTCGCAGCAATTTGTATCGCCAGATTGTGCTATATAATTAGTGCATCCACTGTGCGCACAGATCGTTGTTGCCGTACCATATTTATTGGTAAACGATGATTGGGTATTCGACGCTTTTGATTTAGGAGTAGTTGTAGTTGCAGAATTGCTCGATTCAGTTAATTCATCTTCCGTGACGGTCTTTTGAAGCTCATCATCATAATCCCAACGCAGTTGAACTATACCATCTTGATACCAACACGCAACATAACAATGATAATCATAATCTATCCAAACATAAGTTTCATCCGACAAATTGTCATATGACTTTTTGGTGCCTTCTTTCCCGTAATATTCGTTCAGCAACTTTACAAATTCTTGTAAATACACCTCATCGGATGGTTCATTATCTATCCATCCCATATTGCTTATCAGTGTTCCTGCGTTCTCCGTAGAACCATGAAAAACTGTTCCAGTTCTCCCCATTATATATACAGAAGAAACACCTTCAACAAACTCATCTGTTACATCAAGGCTGAAATCATCATTTGTATGTGTTCCAATCAAATCCAAGTATATTTCAAGACTGTTTGCCGTTTTGAGAATCATATCATCTTTTGCGGCGTTACCGTTTTCGGTTGTCCCACCATTCGATAAATCTCCAATTTGTTCTTTTAATTCATCATTTTCTTGCTGCAACTGTTCAAGCTGTTGCTTTAATTCTCTATCAGATGAATTGCCGCAACCGCAAAGGGCAGATACTAATAAAGCGCAGTACAAAGCTATTATTGCGAATTCTTTGTTTAATACCATTTCCGTTACTCCCATGGCAACCGCCTGTAATGTAAATCATAGCGTTGCATCCTCACTCTGCGTCAATCACATCAACCTCAGCAAGTCTATATGTAAACTACCAATGTATCCCCAAATCTTGCACACAATTATACTTCTTGCTTGGCTCTACAACAGATGTGAACTGGTTGACCCAGCCGCCTAAATCTATAGTAATTTCGGTAGGCATGTCGATTTGGAATGATGCTACCTGTCCGTGCTGTCCTTCCCACAGTGTTTTGCCGGTCTGCGAACGGACTACAGCTTTTCGAGACGAGAACAATCCCGCCGTGCCAAGCTCTATATTCGGTATTTTAATTTTCACGACTCCCGTTACGACTGGGCACCCACAGTTCGGGCAGCACGAGGCGAAGCTCGATATCTCTTTCCCACATTCTCTGCATTTTATTAAAGCCATTGAATACACTCCAATTCTTAATTGATATAGAATACCAGCCAACTTAAAGCATCACTTGAATCAAAATAAAAATCAATACAGCCTACATCAGCTACGGCATATGAAACAACAGAAGTACATTGGCCTTTCATTATGCCCGCCGTTTCTAAATCGTAGTATGCTAACCCATTGTACAAATCATTAGAATCCCAATCGACTAATTGTTTTTCTTCTTCACCGTATGCACCGACAACTGTTTCTACAGAATCACCAAGTACGATGCCTCTGTTGGTCTTTAATACGCCCTCTCTGCTTTCATCAATACCCGCCATATAATAATAGTATGTATAAGCATCGTCCCCATAGTCTATGTACATCTGCTCAAGCGCATCAAATGGCTCGCTTCCGTTTGGAAGTTCTAACATATAATCATTTTTATTAAGACTTGGAATATAGGCAATGTATTCTATATGACAGCTCATCCCATCAAAAGAAATCTCCGCTGCTTTTTCAAGGAGACTTGCCAATACATATCCAAACATTTCATCGGATATTTGCAATTCTTTCGCACATTCACAAGCATCGGAAATGT
This sequence comes from Paludibacteraceae bacterium, assembly GCA_045641145.1. Lineage (GTDB taxonomy): Bacteria > Bacteroidota > Bacteroidia > Bacteroidales > Paludibacteraceae > Colicola. The sequence continues at coordinate 1,558 of JAZUGJ010000118.1, read as the reverse complement.
CAACCGAATATTTCCCAAAGCCTCCATATGTATAATCAAAGTCACCTGTTACAGTCTCGCACTCCTCTAATTTGTGCATAACAGCTTGAAAGGAATCTTCTTCAACGATAAAAGTCGAAGCATTTTCAACATACGGTTCAAGGTCTGCTTTACTGGTGAAGTCCACTCCAAAAACCAAATCTGCATAAGCACTTCCGTTATTAACGCCTATGTCAAAGCCTTCTAAAAGCATTGCCACCTTACGGTATAATGCACCATACTCTACACTTCCGTCTTTGTTCCATGAAGTGTCAATCCACTCGCAATCATCTGGGAGCAATGGAAGCCCCTTAAATTCCCATTTTCCTGTGCTCCCTGTCAAATCCTTTTTGGTGGCTGTACTCGCCTCCACAAAGCCCACTTCAACATAGTTTATTAGCTCGGGTTCCACTTCGGTTTCATGTTCCGTTTCTTCCTCAACTAAAACTACACTTTCAACCTCGACGCTTTCAGCCTCAACACTCTCAAGCGTAGCCTGTCCGTTATTTCCGCAAGCACTAGCAGATACTAATAAAGCGCAGCACAAAGCTATTATTGCAATCTTTTTGTTTAATACCATTTCCGTTACCCCCTTGGCAGTCGCCTATAATATAAACCATATAAGAATTTCACCACTTATAGCCACAATCTTTGCATTTGAATTGCGAACGTGCAGTTCTGCTTAATATCCCAAACATAGATGCACCGGCTATTTTTGATGCCACTGAAATCTTCTCAACATGAGCAGAACCACATGTAGGGCACACTGGGCGTCGATGTGTGGCTGTGTCTTGCTGTGACCATCTCGCCCGTAAATCTTCGTTCGTTATTCTAATTTTATTTTTCAATGCGGCATCGCACATTTTTGTGTCGAATAATGGGTTCGTTTTTATTTCAGATACAATGATTCTTTCTATTGCCAACCCATCATAGTCGGCTTTTTCTGCATAATACTCCATTCCGTATTTTGTTTTTATCGGTCTTATCCATGAGTTACAATATCGACACAAATATTCCGTTGTATTTTCGCCGTCTTTCTCCACACTTCTCTTGTTACATCGAAGCACATCAACATCTAACGCGCACACGGGGCACCGGCTTATCCCTTGTATATCATCTGTGCTATGTCGAATATTTTCGATGGTGGCTCCGCAGTGTGGGCAACAAATTGCTAGGCTCGATATTTCATCCCCACATTCTCTGCATTTTATTAACGCCATTGAATACACTCCAATCAATGTAGAATTATGGCAATTATAACATTTTTTCCTCTTGCAATCAACAATTTGTGAATAGAAAACAACTTACCGCAAACTTCTATGTTTGCACACTTCAAAAAAGCGGCGCTTTGTCGTCCGTTCGTCCGTTTCTTTCTCACTAAACAAGTGACAACACAGAACGAGTGTGAATATGTTCAAGTTTATATGCTTCCGTTTGTGGCATGAAAAAAGACAGCCAGCACAAAATGCTGACTGTCTTTTTCTATCCATAACGCGCTGTGATTTGGCGTAAGTGTGGCGTAAATGCGTTACCTCCTATG
>JAZUGJ010000117.1:0-7780 GCA_045641145.1 Paludibacteraceae bacterium | reverse complement strand
GTGAGCCAAGGAGTTGGCTAAGACATTTGTCTTCCTAAGACCGCTTGGCCTCCGACTTGTATCGAGATTGATAATCTTCGGTACGCAGACAAGACACCCAGCGGCTTTCAAGATATGCTTGCCCAGATGCAAAGTGGTCTTTTACCAGTTCCGACATACATCGTATCGAGCGGGACGGGACTGCACCTGTACTACAAGTTCAAGACTCCGTTGCCTTGTTACCCAGAGGTCAAAGAAAGTTTGTGGGAGTTCAAGAAAACGCTCACGGAAATGCTTTGGAACAAGTATGTGACCACGGACTACGAGAAACACCGCATCCAGTATGAAAGCACTTTCCAAGCATTCCGTATGGTAGGAACGCAGACAAAGAACAATGGCATCGTGGAGTGTTTCCGCACAGGCGAGGATATAACGGCGGCGTATCTGAACACTTTCGTACCGCAGGATAAACAAATCATTATCAAAAACACAGGGTTCACACGACTCTCCCTCGCCGAGGCACGGGAATTGTACCCGAAGTGGTATGAGGAACGGGTGGTGAAAGGGATAGCAGGAAAGAAACAATGGAAGTCCAATCCCGCCCTGTACAGGTGGTGGCTGTCGCTGATACGCTCAAGAGCGCAGGTCGGGCATCGTTACTATTGCCTGTATTGCCTTGCGGTGTATGGAAAAAAGTGCGGTATCCCATACAAGCAGGTCAAAGAGGATGCGTTTTCACTACTTCCAAGGTTTTCCTCTATGAGCGTGGAAAATGAGTTTACGGCTGATGATGTTGCCGCCGCTTTACAGGCATACAGAGCGGAGAAATCCGCTAAAACACCCATAGACTTCATCTCTCGTATATCTGGCATAGAGATACCCCGAAACAAACGGAACGGCAGAACACGGAAAGAACACCTAACCATAGTCCACGCCATCGCTAACGCAAAAAGAACAATAGGTGAGAATCCATACGGTAATAACGGCAGACCAACTAAACAAGCCGAAGTTTCCGCATGGAGAGCAACTCACCCAGATGGAAACAAATACCAGTGCATAAAAGATACAGGCATGAGCAAAACTACCGTGTACAAGTGGTGGGACAATCCAGCAGAACTGCCCTTTGTATGGTGACGCTCGTATACCCCTCTACAATCGTCTGTAAGGCGTTTTTGTTTCTGGGTATATCCATGTACCCCTAAATAGCAAAACCCTCTCACAAGCGATTGTAGAGCCTGTGGGAGGGTACTGCGTTGTATTTACTTCTTTAGGATGCGCACGGTATCAAAAACCGCCGCCGTGGTAAGCATCAGATGCTTTCCCCATTCGTCTGGGGTAAACGGGACTTCCACGGTGTCTCCGTCCGTATCGTAGGTGATGATGCCCTCAAAGGTAGCACCTGCGATTTTCTGGGAAATCTCTTTGTAGGTATCGGTAGAAGTATCCCCGTTGGGATAGGCGAGAAGAAACCTTGTTGCCGCCGTGTGGGAGATATCTGCCCACTCGGTTTTCGACATATCTACCTCGTAGTCCCCCTCGCCATTGCGGTATGCGATTGGCGCATCATCCGACTTGAACAGGTCGGAGAAGTGGATTTTTTTGGTGAAGTCGTAGAACATAAAACTCCTTTCTGCGTGTCCCCCACCCCGTGAGGGGGCAGGGGACTTGGGTGGTGATTACTTGCCGAGAAGCTCTCTGGCGTAGTCGTAATCGACATCGGACAGCTTGATACTGCCACGCAGGACAAGCATGAGCGTGACAGCCAGAGAAACGGGATGCCCCTCACGGTAGACGAGCGTCATGGGATTGCCGATGCTGTCACGGACAACCACCGTATCCATCCAGATGCCGTGGTTCACCAGCATACAAGCAACCTCGAACCGCACACGCTCAAAGCCGAAACCATCGTACATATCGTAGGTGCGGGCGATTTCCTTGCACCGTGCCATCTCGTCATCGGTGAGGGTCAGGAATGCCATAGCAACGGCAACACAGCTTGCGGGAGAGCAGTAGAGGGAATTGTGGTCTCCGTAGAAGAAGTGGTGGGGGTAGCCGCCGAGGGCTTCGTACTTGTCGGCTTCGTAGGTGTAGTGCTTCATAAGAAAACTTCCTTTCTGTTTAATTCTCTTGTATTATACCACCGCATCCTTGCCTTGTCAATAGTTTATTTGCAAATCTGCAAAATATTTTTGACTTGCCATCGGTGCGGCTGATGTAAACAGTATACCCATGCACATCCCATTCGTCAACAGATAAGTGGGTATATTTTGGTACACAAAAAATACTTGACACACCTTGTTTTTAGTGGTATAATTTGAGAGAGGTGATAGCGTGAAATTATACAACATAAGAGCTTTTCTCAAGCGGCTTACCGCTGAAGAATGTGTTTTTCTCTACAATTGCATAGTTCGCAACAAAGGCGATGAAAGTCTTACGATGCACAAGTGCGATGTCTATAGCAATGTGTTTGCAGAGGCATTTCTTGCGGAGATTGCCGCCGCCCCTCAACACGGGGTTGTGGGCGTTCGAGGGCTTGCTGAAAATGCCTATTGCAAAATGCATAACAACTCGTTTTTCGTGGGAAGTGTATGCTACGGGGACTATCTCCAGCCGCAGGAAGTCGCAGAGTACATAGCGAAGCAATTTGACAAAGGGGTATACACCGTCAAAGACATACTGGGTACTGGACTGTACACGGAAAACGACATTGACGGTCACACCTGTACCGATAGCATAACCGTGATTTGTTCTGCCATACTGAGTGGCAAGCCGCCAATCGCCCGTGCCGCCTGCGAAACAGTCAACTATCTTTCTCTGCTTTCATCGGATATCAAACGGCACATACTCCTGTACGGGGACATGAAGTCCGTTTTCAAAGAGTCTAAACTCCTGATTGGGATAGATAACTTTATCGACAGCGTTGCAATAATCGCAGAAAACAAAATGGACGGTTATGTCTGGAGTCTGTTTCATGTTTGGGATAACCATCTGCGTCAAGTGATGCCATCAGAGGTGGAGCTGATAGTCCGAGAGGTCTTACTTGCGGCATTCCGGGACGATAAAGAAGCCGCAGAAGAAGTCGTTGCCGAAAGAATACCGATTCTGTCTTGACAACTCTGCACCTTTGTGCTATATTAACCTTGCTCGTACATATTCACTGGTCGCACACCATAGCGGTGGTGAATGAGTATTCTCCTTTTCATGCCCCGTGGTCTGCTCACCACGGGGCGTTCCTTTTGAAAGAGAGGTCTGATTGATAATGGCAAAAGGATTTGGCGTTTCCCCTATCACGAACACGATTTACTACGGGACACAAAACAAGGAAAAGCATATGTGGACTGGCAAGAAAGAGGATGTCACGAACGAGGTTATCGCCGCCGTATTCGAGTGGTTCATCGGGAATATGAACGACAAAGAGGAGTATTCGATAACCTACGAGGGTTCGAGGTTTGAATTGAAAATGACAAGAAAACACGACTGAACAAATCTCCCTGTCACGGGGAGATTTTTCTTTTAGTCAAGTATTTTCTTGAAATTCTGTAGCAGATGTGATATAATCAGATTGAAAGTAGGTGACATAATGGATATAGCACAATATCTGTCTTCCGATGCGTATCAGCAAATGGAGATGTGCGTTCTCGGAAAGATAGTTGGATACCAGAGCAACCGTATCCTTGACGATGCAATCCGCATGGGTTTGCTTTCCGAAATGCTTATAAATCCGATAGCACAGGATGTGTACCAGTGCTTACAGAGCATGGCAGAGCGGGAAATCGTACCCGATTACATCTATCTCACAAAAGAAATAGATGCGCTTCACAAGTACGACAAAAAAGCGGTAACGGGGTATCTTACTTCGTGCCTTTCCCTTGCAGAACAGACTGCCGATTATGCGGGATATGTCAGTTCCATGATAGAGGGATATGCCAACCGCTGTGCCGTGGATACGCTCAACGAGCTACTGGTCAATCATGCGGATATGAACACCATCGTCAACACGGTCGCCAATCTCGGTCAGACTTTCGAGTCGAAGCTAAAGGGTATCGGTGCTACCAATCCAGAGGACGATTATCAAAGGTTCATTGCATCGTACCGAAACGCCAGAGAGAGCGGCGGTGCGGTACTTCCGACTGGTATCACAGGCTTCGATGAGATGCTTGGCGGTGGTTTGCCTGTCGGAGCTATGACCGTTATCTGCGCTCGTACAGGCGAGGGTAAGTCGGCTCTTATGCTGAACATAGCGACAAGGCTTGCACAGAAGTATATTCCCGTTCTGTACATAACTGTGGAGATGACACGAGAAGCAATCTGGGCACGGCGGTGTGCGACATTATCAAACATGAAGTATTCCAGTTTCTCCACAAAGGCACAGAGCCTCACAGACGAGGAGGATGTCGTTGTTGAAAAGGTCGCTGATTCCCTGCGGGATAAGCCGTTCTACATGAACCCGAATGAGGTCGTTACCGTTTCCGATATCTATCGGCAAGCTATGTCGATTGACGGGCTTCGGGCAATCTTTGTGGACTACCTGCAAATCATAAAGCCAGAAAGCGGCGGCATGGACGAGGTGGTCGGCATTTCCAATGTATCCCATGCGCTCCGTTCCCTCGCTATCCGTCTTAACATCCCCCTCGTTACGGCGGCACAGTTTAACCGTGGTGTCGGCGGCAAGGACATTGACGGCAATCCCGTCCGCCCCACAATGCGCAACCTGAAAGGCAGTAGTGCCATAGAACAGGACGCACACGCTGTAATCATCGCAAGCCGTGACGATTACGATAACACGGATAATACCGTGGCACGAACCAACAAGATGCGCTGTGTCGTCCATAAGAACAGAACAGGTGTCCAATACGCTGAATGCGTACTGGACTGCAAGATGGGTACAAATTCATTCTGGGACAGCGAGAACGGGCAAAGCCAATGGGACTTGGTGGAGTTCAGCACCCTTTCCGATATGGAAAAGCAAAAGGTAGAGCAGGACGATATGCGCAGTCGAGCTACCTACTCCCAATCCTACTACGCCCCGCCCAAAAACAAATACAACGAAGATTTACCTTTTTAAAAATTAGCACTTGACACAGTGAGTACAGCGTGGTATAATACTCTTGACAACTGAAAAGGAGGATGTTTTATGGACATCAACAAGACTGCGCTGTACACCACCACTCTCGGCGTTGCGGTTGCGGACGCATACGGCGTTCCGTATGAGTTTCGCTCCCGTGAGCAGATGAAAGCCAGACCTGCATCGGATGAGATGACGGGCGGCGGCATTCACGGTATGCCCGTTGGCACTTGGTCAGACGACACCAGTCTGACGCTGGCTTCCGTGGACTCCATCGTGCGATGCGGCGAAATCAACCTCACCGATATGGCACAGCGTTTCGCCAACTGGTACGACCACGCCGCTTACACCGCAGATGGCGATGTGTTTGACATCGGCGGCACTTGCGGCGATGCCATCGACAACTTTATCAGCGGCATGGATGTTTCCGGTTGCGGCTTAACGAATCTCCGCTCCAACGGCAACGGCTCGCTTATGCGCATTGCCCCCGTTGCTGTGTACTGCGCCAATATGCCCGATGCCGAAGCTATCGAAGTGGTACACAAGGCTTCCGCTATCACCCACGCCCATCCGATTTCTATGGTCGGTTGCGGCATCTACTACTTCATCATTATAGTCACGGCACTTGTGGAACACCCACAGGGTCTTGCCGTGGCGTTCGTGAAGCCGCCGCAAGATGCGGAACTTCGTGTGGTCGAACTCCACAGCACGGGTGTAGTCATCGTACTCGTTGCGCCACTCGTTGAAATAATCGCCAGTGGGAACTTTGATGGCGATTCCCTTGCGGGACATTGCTTTTTCCATCGCATCAGCGACAAGGCGGTAATCGTTGGGGATATCGCAGGTGCTGGACGGCAACCCGAACTCGTCCAGAGTGTCGTCCCAGACAGCCTTGTAGGCGCGGCACTTATCATAGTCGCACAGGCTGTACTCGAACCTCTTGCCGCCCTCTACGGTGCGGACGGTGATGTCCAGCACGATGTGAGGGACAGAGGAGCGGACGCTATAGCCGCAGTTGGTGGTGATGATGTTCATGGTAAATCTCCTTTACTACCGTGATTCGGTAAGTATAGTATACCAGATACCACGCATCGTGTCAAGAGTTGATTTACAAAACAATAAAATCATATAATAGAAAGTGGGCTAATAAATGAACTGGAAAAACATAAACAAAGAACAACCAGAAGTCGGGCGTAAGGTCATAATCCGTGGGTACACAGGCGACCATCACGAATTTTCCGAAATCATCAGGGCATCCGTCAGCGATACTGGGGTCTACTGGGACGGGATGTTTGAAAATCCGATAACGGACTGGTTTCCGCTCCCAGATGCCAATAGTGACGGTTGGAGAAACCCGATATCCGATGTCCCAAGTCCGTTTGTAAGTGTGCTTTGCCTTGTCGAGAACAGGGACGGCAGTACAGCGGTAGAAATCCACAAGACGAAGCGTTACCCAAACGGTAGCGTAGGATGGGGATACGGTTGGGAGAATGGCGGCATTTACGAGTACCCGATTCTCCGTGCATGGATGCCACTCCCTGAAGAGTGAATTTTTTCTCAAAAAATAGTTGACATACTCGTTGGATAGTAGTATGATTGGAAAGAGTATCACAACGCTTAAAGCGTGGGTAAGCTGAAGAAGAGAGGTAATTGAATGAACGCAAGAGCAAAGATGTACACCAAGGACGGCAAGACCATGAGCATCAGAGCATGGTGCAGAGAGTTTGGCATCAGCCACAGTACGATTTACGAACGGCTTAAAGCTGGCATGACCATCGAAGAGGCTTTAACCGAAAAGAAGAAGCCCCTCGGCAGAAAGGAAGCCTTTGTCGAACTGGACGGGAAGCGTATGCCGTTAAAGGAGTGTCTGAAGACGCACAACATTTCTCTGCATACCTACTACTACCGCAGACGAAAGGGTATGTCCGATTCCGAAATTTTTAACACAGGCGAAACTGTCCGCAAGTGTTCTGCTCTGGGTATCGAACTGCCTATCACGAAGTGGTGTGAACTGACTGGTTTTCCGTACTACAGAATTTATAACGCTTACAGAAGCCGTAACGGTCTTGAATGGTATCTCAAGTCCCTGTGCTATGACAATCCAGAAATGAAGAGCAAACTCGAAAAGGCAGGAGCATCATTCGGCAGTGAGGTAACATTGTGATAGTCGTTCCGGGCAATCCCGTCCCAAAGGGACGACCACGATTTTCAAAATTCGGAACATACACGCCGAAACGAACCAAGGACTACGAAGCCCTTGTTGCCAAGTGTTACAAAGAACAAAGCGGCATCTACTACGATGGGGCTTGTCTTTATGTGCAGATAGAAGCCGTGTTTGCAATTCCGAAATCCTACACCAAAAAAGAGAAAGCGGAACTCAAGACCTCTCTTCATATCCGCAAACCCGATATTGATAATCTTATCAAGTCCGTTCTCGATGCTCTGAACGGTGTCGCCTTTGCTGATGACGGATGCGTTGCCGCCATCAAAACTACGAAGCGATGGGCTGACGAGTGTGAGGAGGGGCATCTGTCATTTTCAATCACCCCCATAGACCGCCGTTGGAGGCACTTTATGGGACTGACCGAGTAAAGATACCACCACAGCACAAAACCCCTGCCAGAAACCTTTCTACAGGCTCTGGCAGGGGTTTTTGTTAGAAGTTGAAGCGTTTCTTGATAGCTTCGTGACAAGCCAAGGTCAGATGGCAGTCAGCGAGGGAGTTGTGGGCGTTTG
>JAZUGJ010000116.1:0-11582 GCA_045641145.1 Paludibacteraceae bacterium | reverse complement strand
CAATACGGCATCCGTTTCCTTTAGTTCCATATTTCTGCTGCGTATTTCCTCGTCGTCGTTTAACGCGCGGTGTAGCAGTTCCAATAAGTCCTCTTTGCCGAGTGATTTAAGTACGTATATTTGACAGCGTGACAGCAACGGATTGATAACCTCAAAAGACGGGTTTTCAGTGGTGGCACCTACTAAAGTAATGGTGCCGTCCTCTACGGCGCCAAGCAGACTATCCTGTTGCGATTTGCTGAAACGGTGTATCTCGTCAATAAATAGGATAGGGCTGCGCTTGTCGGCACCGGCGGCAAACAAACCGTTGTTCAGTTGGGCTTCGCGCTTGGCTTTGTCTATCACTTCCCGCACCTCTTTCACTCCGCTCGTGACGGCACTGAGGGTGTAAAAAGGACGCTGCAGTTCATGGGCAATAATGCGGGCGAGGGTCGTCTTGCCTACACCCGGAGGACCCCAGAGAATAAATGAACTGAGGTTGCCGCTTTCTATCATCTGGCGGAGGATAGCACCTTGACCGACCAGATGTTTCTGACCAATGTACTCATTCAGCGTCTTTGGACGCAATCGCTCGGCTAATGGAAGCATAAACGGTATCGATATAATGTTGTCTTTCCTGTTCGTCTAACAGGCGTATATGTGTTTCGGTGCGGGTCGCCTCGTCCTGCTTGTAAACGAGGTACTGCTTGTCTGCCTGCACTGCAATTTGCGGATTATGGGTGATGGCGATTATCTGGCGCGACTGAGCCATCTGGTGCATGATACGCCCCATTTGAGTGGCAATTTCGCCGCTCACGCCGGTATCTATCTCGTCAAAGATAATGGTTGGCAGCCCGTTGGTGGAAGCAATCAACGCTTTGATGCAGAGCATGATACGCGCTATCTCGCCGCCACTGGCTACTTCGCATATACGCCGCAGGGATTGGTTGAGGTTGGCGGCAAAAAGGAACTGCACATTATCTCCGCCTGTGGGTGTGAAATCGTCTAACGGCTCAATAGCAATGTCCACATTGGCATGCAGGATGCCTAATTTTCCGAGATTGGCTATCAGTTCCTCGCTGATGTTTTTCCGCACGCTTTGACGGCTCGTCGTCAGTGTTTGTGCCGCTTTACGCAAAGCGATAGTGCGTTTCTCCAACTCGGCGGTCAGGCGTGCTATGTCGCTGTCAAAATTGGCAATACGCTCCATTTGTGTCCCTAACTCGTCCCGCACCTGTATCAATTCGGCAATAGTGGGTACATTATGCTTGCGGAGTAGGGTATTTAATATATCTAGCCGTTCTTCCACCTCCTGCAGGCGTTGGGGGTTGAACTCGGTTTGGTCGTACAGACGGGTTAAATCGCTTATAATGTCTTTCAGTTCCACATCTACGCTGCGGAGTCGGTTTTCCAACTCGGCGGATGTATCGTCCAAACGGCAGGAATGAATCAGTCCCGCTGCCCCGTGTTCGTCATCGTCCAGTTTGAATAGGATGGTCTGTAAGTTCTGCTTGATGTCCTCGGCGTGGCTGAGCCGGTACTGCTCTTCTTCCAATTCCTCCACTTCGCCATCGGTCAAATGCGCTTCGTCCAATTGGTGATATTGGAAAGCGATATATTCCTGGTCTTTATTGGTGCGGGCGGCAAGGTCTTTAAGGTCTTGCAACTCCTGCTTACACTGCATGTATGCTTCATAACACCGGCTGTACGCCTCGCGCTCGGCATCGTTGCGGGCAATGGCATCAACTATACCCAATTGGAAATCGTAATTTTCAATCAGCAGATTCTCGTGTTGGGAGTGAATATCAATCAGACGCGTTGCCAGTGCTTTCAGTTCCTGCTGGGTAACTACTTCGTCGTTCACAAAGGATCGGCTGCGTCCGTTGCTACCCAATTCACGACGGATAAGTAATTCGCCTTGCTCGCTGTCGTTAAACAGGGCCTCGATGATACATTTATCTTCGCCCTCGGTAATGCTCTTGGTATCGGCACGCGCCCCCATGACGAGTGCCAGGGCGCCTAAGATAATACTCTTACCGGCACCTGTTTCGCCGGTAAGCACCGAATAGCCGCCGTCAAAATCAATATCGGCATTGCCGATAAGGGCGTAATGCTGTATGTGAAGATGTTGGAGCATTTATTTTTCGTTTATCTTGTCATACTGGTTTTGACGGGTCGGATCTACCGCCATACATACATCATACACTTTTTTCTTTTCCTCGTCGGTACCTTTTTGGAATAGTTGCACCAGTTCGTCGTTCTTGGCATCCATGAAAGTATAAACCACATAGGTGGCAGGACGGGCGCGGTTGGCTTCACGCAGCACATTGATATCCTCGGCAATACGGGCGCGCCCATTGGCGACATTGTCACTCATGATATCCAATCCGAGCCGGTGGTAAGTGTAGATATATTCGCGGAAGGGTTGAAACGCCTGGTCGGTCATCTGGTTGATAAGGGCATAACGGTTCTTGTTGTTGCTGAATGCTTTCCAACCTTCCATTTCGCCCTCGCCTATAGATGCCGACTGGGCAAGGGTAACTATCTGCTCACACTGCCGGTAATAAGGTGTGCCCCCCATGCGGGCATACGAATCGGCGTCCATTCCAATGATGTAGTAGCAATAGAAAGCCAATATTGACGACAGGTTGTTGGTGAATGAACTGGGTTGGTATTCCAACCGGTCGAACTCCTGATAGGAGAAACTGCTGTTGTTGTCCTTCATATTGACCAATGTCGATTGATAGGAGGTGTTGAATACAGGACGGCGGCACTGTACCTGCAACTCGGCGGTAAAGAGTCCGTCCTCTGTTACCTGACTGATGATGAACATAAAGGTGCATTCTATCCGCTCCCGTTCCGCCACGGTCATATCGGTCCAACGCTGGTTGTTCACAAATTCCTTGATAGTCTGCTCCAAGGTAGTGAAGACCTGCGTATTGGTACCCTGTACCTGATCGTGGTTGATGATGACATTGCAGTTCAACTCCTGTGCGCTCAGCCACGCCGAGAACAAGAGCAGACTACAGAGTATAGTTTTTCTCATAGATAACTTTATTGTTGTATGTGATGCGGTAGTTGGAACGGTATAGTTCTTCCTTTATCGGGTCTTTTTTCTTATTCTTGCCGTCTGTTACAATGGGGCGGAAAAAGCGGTGAATACTCAGTATAACCGGTTCGCCTATTTCGCTGTCGGCGGCAAGGACACCTTGTTTCTTGTCAAAGCGGCAAATGATTTGTTCCTCTATGACGCGGGCAGTGTCGTTTATTTCTGCCATTACGATTTGCGTCATGGGGCGTACAATGGTTTTGCCCACAAACATACCTGTTAGGGCTTTCTCTTCGCGGTTCAGTTCTTTCAACACCAGTTCCATGGCTTGTCCGTCGGCGGGAGCATGCTCCACATCACCGCTGAGGATATTCATGCGTGTCTCGCGTATCTGATAAATCTGTTTGGCAACGCTTTCTGCTTTCTTTGCCATATTGGTTGCCATCAGAGTCTCTTCGCTCAAGGGCAGTTGCTTTTTAATAACGGTCCTCTCTGTGGGCTGTTCGCTATTCTTGCTATTCTTGTTCGCTTCCGATTTGGGAGAGGGCAGACTGATACTGACTTTTTGCAGTTCATAGGTGGTGCCGTTTTCCGTGATTACATCCCGTGTACCCAAATAGCGTTCTGAATACTGGTACAGTTCGCCACGGATGTTTTCTGACTCTTCGTAGTGGATTTTGAATTTCTGTTCTACGGCTTGCAATGCCGATACGCCTGCCAAGCCCAGCATAATAAATAATACTTTTTTCATATCGTTTGAATTTATTGTTTCCAATTAGCAATTGGACTCCTCCGTCCATATTCTCCACGCTGCTTCGGCTTGTCCGTACAGCATGCCCAATCCGTTGCGCGTTCTGGCTCCTTGTTCGCGTCCGTGAAGCAGGAAAAGAGTCTCCTCGGGGTTATATACACAATCGTACAAAAGGTGTGCCGCAGTCAGCATGTGGTAGGGTATAGGAGCGCAATTATCCACATTGGGCCACATGCCTAAAGGCGTGCAATTGACGATAACGGTGTGCTCTTGTATCACTTCGGCTGTCAGATCGTTATATCCGATAACAGGACAAGGGGCGTCCTGTTGTTTCTCCGGTGTGCGGCTGACATAGGTGGGGGCGATGCCCAATTGAACCAGTCCGTAGCGGACGGCTTTGGCGGCACCGCCGGTGCCGAGTATGAGGGCTTGCTTGTCGTTGGCGGTCAGTAACGGACGGATACTGTCGGTAAAACCGATGCAGTCTGTATTCCAACCTTTCTTGTGCTTATCCACTACATTGACTGCGCCTATTTGGGCTGCCGTTTGGTCTAATTCGCTCAAATAGGGTATAATGGCTTGTTTATAGGGGATGGTTACATTAAAGCCGTCCAACCGCTCAATAAGTTCCGGTGCGTCCTCTATGCGCTCCACCTTGTAGCGCGTGTATTCGGCATCGATTTTTTCGCGCTCAAATTTATCGGTGAAATACCGCGCCGAGAATGACTGCGCCACAGGTTTGCCTATTATTCCGAAATGCCTCATCTTTCTAAACTTTCAACTTTTAACTCTATTCCTTGCACTCTTTCTGCCAGTTGTGCCACATGCTCTATCTCGGCTTTGGTCCATTGTTTCAACTCTTCCCGTACCGCATTGCGTTTATAGCGCGTGTCGCTGTTGGTGGAGTCTTCCACCCAGTCGATATGGCGTATATCGCGCAAGTAATGGCATATATAGTCGTGCGTCGTGCATAACAGGGGCCGAATAACGGGTATATGGCTATCCACGCACGGATTGGGTGACGACGGGCGCATACCGCACAATCCCTTGATGCCGCACCCGCGGCGTATATGCATCAGTACTGTCTCGGCCTGGTCGTTTTGGTGGTGCGCTACGGCAATGGCGTGACAGCCCGTTTCTTGGGCTATTTGGTCAAACCACCGGTAGCGCAGTTCGCGTGCGGCGGTCTCCACTGACTGCGCGTGCTCCCGCGCGTACGAAAGGGTGTCGAAGTCCTGTATGTATAGTGGTATGCCGTTTGCCATCCAGTTTTTCTTCACGCGCAACCGCTCTCCTAACGCGGGTACGAGCGCGCGTACAAAAAAAGTGTCGCGGTCGCTCTCTTTGCCGCGGAGATGAAAATTGCAGTGCGCCACCACGCACTCATAACCGCCGCGCAGCAGTATGTCCAATAAGGCAACGCTGTCCGCGCCGCCGCTCACACATACCAGCACCCGCTCGTTGGGGTGCAGTAAGTGGTGGTCGTCTATATATTTCTTAACTCGTCTAAGCATACCAGTTTATTCACGATGGCGTAAATAGTCAAACCGGCAGTGGAGTGGATATTCAGTTTGCGTGTTATGTTCTTGCGATGGGAGATGACGGTGTGGGTGGATATGCACAGTACATCGGCTATCTCCTTATTGCTTTTGCCCTTGACCAATTCTATCAGTACTTCTTTTTCCCTGTCGCTCAATTCTTCCTGTTTGAGTGTTTGTAGTGCAGGTAGCAGAATCTCGTCCTCTATGCGACAATGGAGCGCCAACTCCTGCTCAATCTCATATATGTCATGCAGGGCGTTGTAGAGCAGACTGTTATGGTCGTTTTCGGGGTAGTATTTAATAATCAGTTTTTTCAGTTCCGACAATTTTTCGGCAATATGCTGGTCGTCTTCCGCATGCCCGGGATAGACACTCTCGTTCTCGTGTGCAATATGGGTGCGTATTTCCTCTACATACTGGTCAAATATCTGTACAATGAGCATCGGTATCTTATTATCGGTCTTGACCATGCTGACGGCGCTTATCAGTTCCTGCCTCAGTCGCGGTAAGGCGAAGTCTAAGAAATAGGTGTGTGCATTACGCAGATAGACTTGTAGGGTGGGGATATCAATATCTTTTCCCTGTTGCCGGTTGATGATATATAAAAAGGTGGAGGTATGTATGCCGTTTTTACGACATACATCCTCCACGGTTTGGTCTCCTACACCTAAGGGCAAACCGAATCGGGAAATGATTTGCAACGCCTCAGGCCCGGATGCCATCAGGTTGCACATTTTGTCCGTAGGTTGGTACATGTGTCTTTTTATTTGTCGTCCTCAACGGCGGCTTGTGCGGCTGCCAGACGGGCGATAGGCACGCGGAAAGGCGAGCAACTGGCGTAGTTCATACCCACGCGGGCGCAGAACTTCACGCTACTGGGTTCGCCACCGTGCTCACCGCATATACCCGTACGCAATGCGGGACGGATTGCGCGGCCTTTTTCCACGGCCATCTTGATAAGTTGGCCTACGCCGTTCTGGTCCAATACTTGGAACGGGTCGGCTTTCAAAATCTTCTTCTCCAAGTATGCGGGCAGGAAACTGGCGATATCGTCGCGGCTGTAACCGAAGGTCATCTGGGTCAAGTCGTTTGTACCGAAACTGAAGTACTGGGCTTCGGTGGCGATACGGTCGGCAGTTAATGCGGCACGCGGAATTTCAATCATCGTACCTACTTCATATTCAACCTCTACGCCGTATTCGGCAAATACCTCTTTGGCAACGCGGTTGATAATTTCTTTCTGCTGTTTCAATTCATATAAAATACCGATCAGCGGCACCATGATTTCGGGCATCGGGTTCTTGCCTTCTTTCTTCAGTTCGCAAGCGGCGGACATGATGGCGCGGGTCTGCATGGCGGTTATCTCGGGGAAGGTGATTCCCAGACGGCATCCGCGGTGACCTAACATGCGGTTGTTTTCTGCGAGGGAAGCCACACGCTGTTGGATTTCCTTCACGGAGATGCCCATTTCTTTTGCCATGGTCTCCTGACCTGCCAAATCATGAGGTACGAACTCGTGCAATGGGGGATCGAGCAGACGGATATTGACGGGGCAGCCGTCCATAGCTTCCAGAATACCCTTGAAATCGCTCTTCTGATAGGGCAATAGTTTGGCAAGGGCTTTCTCGCGACCTTCGGCGTCTTTGGCAAGAATCATCTCGCGCATGGCGATAATTTTCTTGTCGTCAAAGAACATGTGCTCCGTACGGGTCAGACCGATACCTTTGGCGCCGAATGCGCGAGCCACTTGTGCATCGTGCGGGGTGTCGGCATTGGTGCGGACTTGCAGGTGGGTGTATTTGTCGCACAGGTCCATCAACGCTTTGAAGTCGCCGCTTAATTCGGCTGCTTTGGTGGGTATTTGACCTGCATATACTTGTCCGGTCGAGCCGTTCAAACTGATATAGTCGCCTTCTTTGTAGGTGATGCCTTCAATTGTAACCGTCTTGGCTTTGTAGTCCACCATGATGGCACCGGCACCGCTCACGCAGCATTTACCCATACCGCGTGCAACAACGGCGGCGTGGCTGGTCATACCGCCACGGGCGGTCAAAATACCTTCGGCGGCGCTCATACCTGCCAAGTCCTCAGGACTGGTCTCGATACGAACCATTACGACTTTATGGCCGTCTTTGTGCCATGCCTGTGCATCGTCGGCGTGGAAGACTATTTGTCCGCAAGCGGCACCCGGGCTGGCAGGCAGACCTTGCGTAATTACTTTGGCTTTTTTCAGTGCCTCTTTGTCAAATACGGGGTGCAGCAATTCGTCCAGTTTCTGCGGTTCGCAGCGCATGATGGCTTCCTGTTCGGAGATGACACCTTCGCGCACGAGGTCCATGGCAATTTTTACCATGGCGGTACCTGTGCGTTTACCGTTACGGGTTTGCAGGAACCACAGTTTGCCCTCTTGAACGGTGAACTCCATATCCTGCATGTCGCGGTAGTGGGCTTGCAGTTTGAGTTGTATATCGTTCAGTTCCTTGTACAGTTCGGGCATGCACTCTTCCATACTGGGATATTTGCCGGCGCGTTCTTCCTCGCTGATACCGCGCAGGGCTGCCCAGCGGCGGCTGCCTTCAATGGTGATCTGTTGCGGGGTACGGGTACCTGCCACCACGTCTTCACCTTGTGCGTTTACGAGGTATTCGCCGTTGAAGATGTTTTCACCGGTAGCGGCGTCGCGGCTGAAGCAAACGCCGGTGGCGGATGTCTCGCCCATATTACCGAATACCATTGCCATTACGCTGACGGCGGTACCCCATTCGTCGGGTATGCCTTCCATTTTGCGGTACAGGATAGCGCGCTCGTTCATCCAACTGCGGAACACGGCGCAGATAGCACCCCATAACTGCTCAATCGGGTCGGTCGGGAAGTCGCTGCCGGTCTGGTCCTTGATAGCCGTTTTGAAGCGTGCTACGAGCAGTTTGAGTTCGTCCACATTCAGGTCTTTGTCCAACGTGATATGACGAATTTCCTTTACTTCTTCGATAATTTTCTCAAAGGGGTCGATATCCGTTTTGTTCACGGGTTTCATACCGAGAACGACGTCGCCGTACATCTGTACGAAACGGCGGTAACTATCATATACAAAGTGGGGATTGCCGGTCTTGGCTACCATACCTTCGGCTACTACATCGTTCAAACCGAGGTTCAGAATAGTATCCATCATGCCGGGCATAGAAGCGCGGGCACCCGAGCGTACGCTGACCAGCAGCGGGTTTTTCGGGTCGCCGAACTTGCAGTGCATCAGGTCCTCAATATGTTTAACGGCTGCCATAACATCGTTGTTCAGCAACTCCATTATTTTTTCTTGACCTACTTGATAGTATTCATTACATACATCTGTCGTGATGGTGAATCCGGGAGGCACGGGAACGCCTACGAGGTTCATCTCGGCGCAGTTGGCGCCTTTACCGCCCAGTTGTTCACGCAATTGGGCGTTTCCTTCGGCTTTACCGTTACCGAAGAGATAAACTCTTTTCTTGTTTTCCATAATTCGATTCGTATTATTTGTTACTAATGTTTTCCTAATGGGGTGCAAAGGTAATAAAAAAAATTGAGATATGCAAGTTTTTACCCAATAATTTGTGTATTCGAAAATAATTTAGTACTTTTGCATTGCCATTATGAATTATTCTGTTTTTGACACGATGGAATATGCCACGGACGCGGAGGTAGATCGCCTTCTCTCCCTTGTTCCCACTTTTAGGCGGGAGTATGCGTTGCGCTATAAACACACTTTCGGGCGTTTCTGTGCGCTTCAGTCGTGGTATATGCTGCAACCGCATTTGCCTCAATGTGCGGTTGTTCAGTATGGTGCCTATGGCAAACCGTATTTGGAGAATGGTCCGGAGTTTTCTATCTCCCATTGCAGGCATGCTGTCGCGGTGGCGTGGGGCGAAACGCCGGTGGGTATAGATGTGGAGAGTATCCGCCGTGTGGAGGACGCGCTTATTGAGCGCACGATGAATGATAAGGAGCGCACGCTCATACGCGAGTGCGACAATTC
The DNA here is from genome assembly GCA_045641145.1 of Paludibacteraceae bacterium. Taxonomy (GTDB): domain Bacteria; phylum Bacteroidota; class Bacteroidia; order Bacteroidales; family Paludibacteraceae; genus Colicola. Next base: position 2,253 of record JAZUGJ010000116.1, on the reverse strand, counting down.
CGAGAGAATGTTTACGCGCCTTTGGACGATGAAGGAGGCGTATCTCAAATTCCTCGGCACCGGCATTGTGGACGACCTGCACCATGTGTTAGACAACGCCGACAGCCGTCGGTTTATGACCATAGAAAAAGAAACATATATCCTTTCCGTATATGAATGACACTAATTTCCGCAGTCGGATTATCCGCATATTTGTTATTCCGGTGCTGATTATCTTTACCATCGGTGTACCATTGATGTTTCATACTTATGCCGTTACGCAGGCGCGCTATTATGTGGATGAAAACCGCCAGGCGTTGGAGCGTTTTCGTACCTATTACAGGACGAGTAACCGTGCGCGTGTAGATTCTATTATCCAAATAATTAAGGTTCATCCGGATGAGATGCTGACCATTACCGATCCTGATATGCATATTCTTGCGGGTGACTCGGTGCCGGGCTTTGATTATGATATTTGTCATTACACCGGCGTTATGTCCACCGTCCTGGTGAATGGAAAGTTGATTACCGTGCTACACACGACTGATGAGGACGGTTATGCCCATTGGGATATGTTGCCCCACTTGCGGGCTTTTGCAGTTGTGTACCGCAGTATGTTGGTATTCCTTTTGGCGGCGTTGTTTTCAATAACGGTATCTCTGCTTATTTACCGCTATTCGTTGGCACCGCGTATTAACCGTTTTATCTCTGCTGACGAGCGTATGAAAGCTGAGTTGCATATTGCCAACGGTGTTCAGCAGGCGATGGTGCTTAAGGGGAATGAACCCACCATTGATGCCGTCTTGGTGCCAGCGCGGGAGGTCGGCGGTGATTTATATGATTATATGCGGGTAGGGGAGCGGCTTTATTTCTGTGTGGGTGATGTGAGCGATAAAGGCGTGCCTGCTGCTATGATGATGGCGATTATCCGCTCTTTATTCCACCAGACAGCCGAATTGAGTATCCCCTTGCGTGAAATTGTGCGCCAGATCAACCACACCATCTCGTCCAATAACTCCAAGAATCTTTTCTGCACCCTCTTTGCGGGGTGTGTGAATATGAATACGCTTCGAATGGAATATATCAACTGCGGTCATTGTGCGCCGTTGTTGGTGTCTCAGTCGGGCGGCTTGTCCGTATTGGATTGCGTACCTAATATGGTTTTGGGAATAGTGGACCACTATGATTTCCGCGTGCAGGAAACCGATGTGCAGCGTGGTGATACTCTCTTGCTGTACACGGACGGTGTGTCCGAAGCCATGAATGCCACCAATGAGCAGTTTGGAACGGAACGGCTTATGACAGTTGTGCGTCAGGTTCAACCCGGTCAGTCCTTTACGGAGCATATTATGAATGCCCTGACTGCTTTCCGTGGTGAGACGGAGCAGAACGACGATATCACGATGATGACGGTGCGTATTCCCGACTCGGAGTGTGTCCGTTATTCGTCCGTCAAGGGCCGTACGGTGGGTATTGTGAATGATGTGTTGCGTTCGGCGTGCAGGGAGGACGATTTGCGCCTGCGTTTGGCGGTGGAGGAAGTGGTGTCCAATATCTCCGCATACGCTTATGCCGACGATGGCGAACTTGCTGTTACGGTTCATTGCTCATTGCCGGATGCGTTGGGGGAGTCCACCGTGACGATAGAGTTTGCGGATAAGGGTGTGGCGTTCAATCCGTTGTTGCAAGATACACCGGATTTGGCTGCCTCGTTGGAGGACAGACCGATAGGCGGGTTAGGTATTTTCCTTGCGCGTCAGATAGCCGAACTTACTTACCGCCGCGAGTGTGATGAGAATCACCTCACTTTAACTTATAAAGCATAACCATTAAAATATCAACTATGACGATTACTTTAACTGACAATCTTATTTCTCTCTCGGGTATGTTGGATTCCAATTCGGCGCCCGACTTTGAGCAAACCATTACCTCTGTGTTGGCTGATGCCGATTTGTGTGCTGCCGGCAAGCAGGTTGTTTTAGATTTGAGTGGCATGACTTATACCTCATCTCAGGGTTTGCGTTTATTCCTGACCTTGCAGAAGGGGTTGACCGCCAAGGGTGCGCAGTTGGTTCTGCGCGGTGTTCAACCTGCCGTGATGGAGGTTCTCCAGATGACGGGTTTCACCTCGTTGCTTACTATTGAGTAATCGAGTTGAGTGAGAGACAAAAGAAAACGCACCGGAGTGGGTGCGTTTTCTTTTGGTGTTATAGCGTGTGACGCTTATCGGAGTTGTGCTCCGATAGCGTCAAACACTTTTCCTTCCCGCAGGAT
>JAZUGJ010000115.1:0-32562 GCA_045641145.1 Paludibacteraceae bacterium | reverse complement strand
TAGATGGTACGCAGAAAATGGTTGTCAAAATAGTTGTCAGAATTCTCTCAAGGCATTGGTATTGCTGCAAAGAAAAAGAGTTCAAATCTCTCCTTCTGCGCCAAGCGAAAAACCTTGAGATATCAGCAAATCGTTGATATTTCAAGGTTTTTTCTTGTTTTGGCGCTGTTTGATTTGGTATGTTTTGGCACGATTTGACAACTAAAAGTTGTCAAAATGGTTGTCAAAATTCTTGTACTTTTCGTTACTCGACTCTGACTTCAGGCAAGCCTGTTGCGATGGAATTGAGTACGGAAAGAATTGCTGCCAGAGCTGATGCAGATACGCAGTAAAGCCAATCTACTTCCGTGAGGATGGCAGCAGTGCCAATGGACGCTACTGCGGTCTGGCACAGAGTTCTGACTGCGCGGACAAGGGCTGCTTTCCAAAATTCTTTGGTCATCGTAGTTCCAGTCTCCTTTCTATAGACTCAAGACGCCGGTCTGTATCTTCGAGATGTTGTCGAATAGCCGGGATATTTTCTGAAAACATTTTGGCATATCCGTTGTGGTCATCAATGCGTCTGCTCATTTCTTTCATCTGCACATCGATAACTGCTATCTTTTTGTCAATATCAGCAGTCATCTTGTTTCGTGTGTTCATGCCACTGATAAAGACTCCTATCAATGATATGCCACCTGTTATCAGAGCAACCATTATTGCTTCACTCATTCTTTGTTACCCACCTTTATAAGATAAGTCCATGTATCAGGGCCTACAATTCCGTCTACCTCTATGCCCATGGACTGCTGGAACTTGCGGACTGCTTTTTCTGTCGCTGAACCGAATTCACCATCGGCTCCGTACCATCCGCATGAAAACTTGTTTCCGATAAGGAGCAGTTGCAGCGATTTTACTATCTGCCCTTTGTCGCCGCTACGAATCATCTCAAGTCCACTGATGCGGACAGGACTTATCGAGGTCGGCGCGGATTCAACAGCACTGCTGCCATTGCTACCATCAGAATCAGAATACTGAATGCTATCTCCGGATTCTCCATTATCTTCCCCCATATAGCGAAGGCAATACTGCCAGCCGCCGTCATAATAGTTTGCTACTACAATCTCTCTGCCGTTGCCGTCTCCCGGAATGTTGTTGCCTTCTGAAGACCGGGCATGCGCTATCAGTCCGTCACCCAGATAGATTGCCGTATGCCCATCTGATCCGGAATTGTGGTAGAGCAAGATGTCTCCACGCTGCCGACTGTTGAGATTGACCGGGATAAATCCATGCGACAGAAGGTCGTTGAGCATATCTCCGGTATAGGTTGACTGCAAAGGTAGTCCAGCCTGTTTGTAGGCTGAGATTACAAAGCTGGAGCAGTCATAGTCCGGATTCCCCCACCTGTTGCTCTGGGAATATCCGTGAGTATCGTCTCTTGCAGTCTGGATTGCGAAGTCTACTGCTTTATCGATTATCTTCATATTGCCTCCAATTAAAATTTGCTTTACTTACAAACAAATTTTGCAAATTTAAATAAAATATTTGCCGATTTTTTTACTTACAATCAATCGTCTGTCAGTAACCCTGACTCTGTCTTCTCATCATCATCCATTGTCTGCCCTCTGCCATACCTCGGACTTCTCGATACTGCCGTACTCGGTCAAGATACAGCACATACAGTAGTTGAGATTGGGATTGCCGATAGATGCGGCTAACTCTGTGTGATACTTGGAGAGTGCGTCTTCCATCGTGGAATACTTAAAGATTGCTTGGATTGTAGCGTTATCAGTCTGTCGCTGTATTACGATAGTAAATATCATTTTTGTTTCTCCTGTTATAAAAGTTTTGTTACACGAACACTGAAAGCGTAAGTATAACTATTACTAAAAGTAACTTGTCTTGTTGACGCCGCTGATGACTCTGTCGTATATGTGTATGTTATATCTGCATGCTCAAGAAGTGGAATTACACTCAATGCTTGATTGCTATTGCCATTGATAAAGATGTAACATACTCTTCGTGAAGAAACCGCTCCAACCACCATTACAGCAGATTTCTGCTCCATCAAAAAAGATTTTGAAGAACCTGCCGAAATCGTAAAATCTTCAACGGTTGGTGCAGTCTTATCCGTTGCTACCCTCTGCCACGAACGCCAAGAATCAGCAAGCGAATTCCTATACCACATACCATCAGCATTTGCCACCGCAGTATCTCCTGTCGGAAAATAAATCTGCGAGGCATAATCTGGTTTTGTATTCCCGTAAGGTTTTCTATAAGCATTAACAAGAAGCGTTCCATAATATGTCCCCGTAGGAGTATTTGACCCACCTTGTATCTCATACAATCCCGCATCATATTGAACATCACAATTATATGCTCCCCCCGCATTTACTGCATATGTATGGTCGGCGTAATTTACATATCTCCAAGCCTCAATGGTGTCGTCATGCTTTACTCTTATAGCAATAGCAGATTTGGAGTCGTTGCGGTTGTTTGAGAAAACAACTTGAACTTTCCATGTGCTGAGCATTTTTATCTGTAATAGATTTAGATAATTATTCCCAAGGTCACCTAACCCAGTAAATCTGCCTCTAATCAAACAAGTATCGTAATCAATATATTTGTCTGGACTATACGCCGCACCATTATTATCTGCAAATGTTGTAAAAACTCCCCTATCTGCATCAATCTGAGGTATCTGCACCCAATCGTTCCAAGTGGTACTACCACGCTTCACCCTATGATACATATCCCCTTGGTTATCTCGTATTATTTGAGAGTTCCAAGTGCTTGATGTTGAATCATCATCGGTGCAGAAAAACCACAGACTAAACGAATATGTTGTTGGACAATTAACAAGGCTTGCCGCTGTCGCAGAAGACGAACATTTATATTTCCCATACTGCGTAAGAGAATCAAGGTCAGTACCACTTGGTATGTCTATTGCTTTGCGGACGGAGTAATCAATCTTCCAGTCTTGCGGTATCTGAAGTATTTTATCCCCGGTAGGTTTCATGCCTATACCGACTGCTGTTCCGGAAGGATTAGATCGGATGATATACACTCGCGCCGGGATAGAGACTTCTACATAAGAACTGTTGCCCAGAGAGTCTGTCGCAGTGATTCTGACTATTAGAGCAACATCCGGGTCTATTGTGCCGCCGATGACTCTTGCCACGCCGCTCGTCAAGGTTCCGTCATCCGTCCAGCTCGTTACATAGTGCCGGACATTCAAAGTACATGCATTGCTCGTTATTGCGGAAAAGCTGGACTGCGCCTGTGCATAGAAGTATGTGCCATCCTCTGATTCGGTTCCGTCAGATACACACCTGAACGCAGAGACATTGATAGGTTTCGGTTTTGCATAGGCATTGACAGATATATTAATAGTAGTCTCAGCATACCTATCTCTGGTATCCGTTACGCGGAAAATGACTGCAATAGTGCCGCTGGTGGTTGTGGTATTCGAGGAATTGAATGTCGTTGCTGTGGATTCCGTCAGGACATTCGCAAAAGAAATCGAATACTTCTGTGCTGATGCTCCATTAGCGTGAGTAATCTTGGAAGTATTCACTACCGCATGCACCTTGGAATAACCCTGAACGAATGGAGAACCTGTCAAGACCGATGCTGATGTTCCGGTATTGTATGCTGTCAGCGTAGCGCACCCGGATGCAAGTGTGGGTTTCTGCGAGGCATTCAAGTTTACTGTGAAGTCTCTGTAGTCCGTGGAGCCTATTTGCGTGGTAGCAGAACTATTGGTATAGGTGGTAATGGTACACCTTACTGTCAGCGAACTGCTGGTGCCGTAGGCATCAAACCACGAATGCGGAACAGTAAACGACAGATTGTCAGTGAATACCGATGATGTATAGAGGACTGTTGCTCCTACAGTAAAGACTGCCTTCTCGTAGTACGCAGTGTTGTATCTGGTTACTGCGAGAGAGAATGCATTTCCTGTGGTAACCGCGCTTGACATGGAAGATATCGTAGAACCAAGCCCTGTGGCGCTGGAAACTACGGATACATTGCCGGTGACTGTATGATTGTTACCGGATGTAAATGTGCTGCCGTTGACTGTATGCGTATTGACCGCATAACCGGAAGATGCCGCAAAGGATATCTTCAGGACATCACTATAGTATATAGTAGCGTTGTTGCTTAATGCTCCTGTCGCAGCACCAGCCTTCGGAGAAGAAGTTCTGCTGACTGTGATACTCGAATTCGCGCCGGCAGATATCGTGAGCTTGTACGAAAGAACAGACGCTGTTGCGGAAACACTAAGGTTTCCTGTAACTGTGACGCTGCCGTCCGAATGAGACCGGGAAGATATCGAATAACCGGTCTGTGCGGATATCGCTATGCTCAGCGTTTCTCCATAGTTGATGGATGCGCCATTGCTCAGTGTCGTTGTGCCACGCTTGACTGTGACTGTGGTTCCGGTGCCTTGAGATATACTCAGATTGTATGTGAGTAGTTTCCAGACTGCGTACAATGTCACATTTGCCGTAACATTGATGGAACCACCAGCAGCATAAGACGCAGTTGTCGCGCTTGAGGATGTCGCCCATCCAAGGAAGCTATACCCGGTTCTTGTAGGTTTGGTACTTGAAAGAGTATTTGTTCCACCATAAACAGACTGCGCTGCCGGTGCGCCGCTGCCACCATTGGCATTATATGTGATAGTAAAGGGCTTGCTCTCGGTAAGGGTAAGCGTGGACTTTGTCGTTGATCCGTTAATTCCGTACCGGAATGTTGCTCCGTCATAAAGGCCTTGGTTCAGATATGCGCCTAAACTTAATGTCGCTACGCCGCTGGAATTGTGCTGCAATACAACATCCGCGATGGAGAAATTTTTCGGAACTAAGTCATACCAGTTATTCGGCGCTGCTGTGCTGGCAGTAACAAGATACTTGCCTGTAGTAGTAGACGCCAACCGATATGTGGTATTGCCTATCCAAATACCACCTTGATTGTACAGGTCTGTAAACTCAAACCCATACATGTTGGAACCGAAAGCAGTGTTGTCTACCTTGCCCTGAAGCGTAAAGTTTACTGTGGACTTGTTTGTTGCTGCGTCATAGGTGGAAACGCATTTAATTCTCAGATGCAGAGGAGTTCCCCAGCCTTGGATAGTTGAACTCCAGCCTGATTCACTTGGTATGTATTTAGTTGCCATATTAAATCTTCCTTATACCAAATCCTGTTGCCGGTGACGCAGATATCTCCACACCACCAAGGATTATTCGATTATCTACCGCGATAGACTCGACATGCAGCGCTTCGCCACCATCTTCCGTAGTGAACCAACCTCTCTTGATGCCGTTCACCCAGAACTGCCAACCTGTGCTTGTATATAGACCGAATGTCTGATTCGCTGCAATTTCATAATAGACATTGCCTTGGACATCGGTCTTCTGCTGCGTCTCGTCTACCTGTAGGTTCTGTGTAATTGCTACGCCCAGCGCATAACCACCTTCGGCAGATGGGTCTGCGATATAACCTAACTGTATTCTGCCGCTTGTCTTGATTGCGAATTCCTGTAGCGCTGAAATATCTCCACCCACTACAGCAGTGACTTTCTCGGTCATGTCATAGTCTCGGATTTCACTCTGTGCTGTCTCGGTAATAGTCTGAATTACATCTTGCTGATACTGACCGAAAACACTATTCGCTACATAAGTCTCGCCCAGCTTTGCTATGACTCCGTCTTCTCCGTCAAGATTGGTTACTCGCGTCTCTACGGAAGTAATATCACCATTTAAGTCATTTGCCGTCTTGATGATTAAAGCCTTGAGCTGCGTAGCGAGATTCTTTACATCGTCCGCAGACGCAGACTGTCCACTGCTTCCGGGAACATTGGTCTTCTTCTGCGTATTTACTGCTCCGGATATCTGGACATTAGACTGCTCAGCAGCATCAAGAGACTTAGCCATGCGGACAAGATAGTCTCTCAATGCTGTTAGCTGCTGCTGCTCGGAACCTTTGAGTATAGGTGGATATTCTCTCATCAGACATCGCTCCCTTGCTCAAGAATTCTGGCAATGGAGTATATCCGGACATCACCTTCGCCGGTCAGCTTGACTCTCAGGTGGTCACAGCGCCTCGGCCTGATGGGAATGGTCTGTGTATTGGTTCCGTTCCGGGTGAATTCACCTGACGCTATCCATTCCCCGGAGCTGTCGTACTCCAAGAAGATATGTACTGTGCCGTTAGCCTTGAGGCGTATGTTGTATCTGGATACATACTTCATATCCGGATACTCATAGGTCATCAATCCAGACTCAGCAGACCATGATACGACTTCCTCAAGCGTACCCACGCCGCCATGCAGCGCCATCAATTTGTTGTTTCCGTCTATGCAGAAAAGTTCGTCATCCACATGGGCAAAGGACTTTGCCTGAAGATTATCCTCTCTGATCCAGAGATTTTTGCCGGTATCAAATACAAAAAGATGGTAGGCATTGTTGCTGTCCTTCATGCTGATGTAATACTTCTCACCAAATACACCGGCGACAGCATCACTATACTTTTCTTCTCCCAGCGCCTCGCTGACGCTGACCGGGAAACCACCCTGATACGCGCAGACATCTGTCCGACTCTTGTAGAACAAGGTCTCTCCGACTATCGCAAGAGACTTCGAGGAACCATACTGTACGCCTCGACATTCCGTCTCGCTTATCTGGTGAGCGCCCTGAGAGGAAACTGCTACAGTATGCAGACAGTTCTCTTTGAAGAAAACCGGATATCCAAGATAATTGATAGCACCTGTCCATGGCCCATCAGAACCTACAGAAGCAGTCCAAGAATCTGTCGCTACGCCCAAGTATTGACGCCAATTTTTGAAGTCTCCCAAAGCGCAGCAGTAAATCTCGTTAAGATTCTGCGTTCCGTCATTGCCGTAAAAACAGCCCCAGAGACGATTCTGCGATTCACAGACATAATCCATATCCGGAACTGTTCGGTCTATGGACATGCTGGCATTCTCGTCTGTATAGTCCGTCTGGATGATACCTATGACCACGATATAGTCATTGTGCGTTTCGTCCCCACCATGTGCATAGATAATCTTGCTTCCGTTCAGGTCATCAAAGTATGCCCCGGAAACAGAAACTCCATCGTAATCGGAAACATTAAGCTGGCCCATGGTAGGCAGAGTAATCTTTACATAGACTGTAGGAATGACTACCCACTGCACCTGAACTGAGGAATACTCATAAAAGCTGCCGCTGGTGGTATCTACCCATACTTCACCATTCGCCGGGTTCTCCGGTGCTGATGAAGATACAGTCCTTGTGCCGTAAAGGGTTCCGTCACTCTTGCATGCCTGATATGTTACTGTGCCGCTTGCACTGTAGTGGAATTCCATACTGCCGTAATCCGTAGGATTTGAAGTGTTGTAGAACTTTTTATCCGGGAACACGCAAATATATGCTCCCATTCCTACAAGCTGCTTATCCCCTATAGAAAGGTCGTTCAGAGGTGTGGCAAGGTCATTAACGTAGAGGACACCATTGTCTACATAAGCGAGAGCATCCTTCTCTATCATTCCGTCACCGGTCACAAGCTGAGCCTTGGTGCCGCGCTTTGCCCTGTTTGCCATTAAGGGATAGTAGTCTGTAGTAAGATTGGTAGTATCCCAGAATTCTCCGTCTTGAATTTTCAGATTATGATTAAAGCCCAAGAAGGTATCAGTCATAATTCGTGATACATCTTGGGCATTTATCGTAGGAATTAAAGGCATAATCTTGCCTCCTCAAAACCAGAATCTCGGTCTGAAATTCGGACTGTGTGTTCGATTGTAGTAGTCTGCCCAAGTCTGGTATGCAGAATTGTACAGAGTAATGTACTGATTGAACTTTGCCATCTCAGCATTGGTCTTGCAGATTTGTGCCATCAGATAGTTGATGTATATCTCCTCGGCATCAGGTTCCGGTACTATAAGTTTGTCCGTTGTCGCCGTGTGAGGAGTATATTCGGAATCGTCAAAGTCATGCGTGGAGATTATCTCCCGGTGCAACTTGGCGTCCAGCGAATTCAGCCATGAGACTTTATCTGCTTGTGTGTACTGATTAGGCATGAAGTCATCAGCTTTGCTGATTGCCTCACCTACAGTCATTTACATTACCCCAGACGATTGATGTTGTCAGTACGATTGGTCAGGACATCAATCTTTGCGTCCAGAGCAATTGCTGCTTCCTGAGACCGCATAAGCTCGTCATACACAATCTTGCTGACCAGAACTTTCTTGCCGCGAGGGATAAGAGTATTCACTCCATTGATTCCAACAAACACATCAGGTTCGTCTCTGCCGGGAGTTTTGGGAAGGAAAACTTCGACTTTGCCTTCAGGAATATTGTTACCGACTTTTGCTGCCGGTGCTTTCTTTGCTGCCATATTTGTCTCCTTTACTTGACTCATAGTTGACTGAAAAGTATATCGGTTTTAATTCCGTCATCGTAAATGCTTCGTGCGCACTCGTCACCATTGTTCGTGGCGGCATTCTCGATAGCGTATAACTGAGCCGATGCAGTTGATGAGTAAAATGTTGGCGACCTCTCAAGGCCACCTTCACAATGACGCCATTCTGGTATAGCAGATAACGCTATCCGTACTCAGCAATCATTTGTTTAATCTCTGCTGTTTTCATGCAGTACAGCGCTTGACTGTAAAGCCAATAGGCACGCATCGCTTCCTCAATCAAGGCAAGGGGAGTTTTTTAGGCTCCCCAAGCCAAGTGTGAAAGGCTATTAGTTGGCCTCGTCAGTTCCGGAAAAGCTGGAAGTAGACATTACACGGAGAAGACGCTCCGGATAGAGGATGGTTGCTCCGTTGGCCTCAAACTTGTAACCGATGGTGCTGAACTGGTTCAGGGGGCCACCGATTTCGTCCTTGTCATGGACGATCATTTCCATGCCGCCACCTTCAGGGTCGATGATGGCAAAGCTGTCTTTGCCGAAGAAGTAGGTGGCATAGATTGCGACACCGTCTTTGCCGCCTTCGCCCGGATAGATAACTGCGTCATCAGCGATGGTGCCGAAGTCAGTGCTGGCAAAGGTCAGCGTGGAAGAAGTATTATCCGTAATGACAGCAGTTACACCATTGATGGCAATTACTCTGCCGATAAGGGCGTCTGCTTCTACAGTGCCGCCGTCAAACGCGACAGAGGTGATAGCGCCGGTATAGCCAGAAGCATAATTGATTTTCAGAGTGCGACTATCGGACGCAAGGTCTTCGCCCTTGATGATAGGAGCAAAGACATCCTCGATGAAACGGACGCCATGCAGCTCACCAATTTCTCCGTTGTAGATTTCGCCGGGCTGAGCATATTTGTGTGCTTCAATCCAGTCCTGATCGTTGCGAAGGTCGTGGGCCACGGAAGGATGAATAACAGCATAGTATTTGCCGTTAATTAGGGGAGCGCGGTCTTTCTTCAGGATGGTAGCAGCCTTGTTGACTTCCTTGGCAGTGAGACGAGACACATAAGAGGAGTCTTCCTCAAGACCGATTGCGGAAGTAACGGCAGTGTGATCGCCAGAGCTGTCCACCTTGTCAACATACATGACATTGGTGCCGACATACAGTGCGTCACGAATAAGGGTTTCCTGAGTCTCGGCAGCAGACGCGCCCATTTCCTCGGTAGCGCCAAGGATGACATCATCGTATGCACGAAGCTCAAGTTTATCGGATATTGCGACATAAGTACCATACTGGTTGATGGAACCGGTAAGGTAGGACACGCCGAACTTCTGTCCGTCAGGGATAACACCTTCGGTCAGCTTTCCGGCCGGTGCAAAGGTATTCCATTTACGAAATTCGACAGTGCCGTTGTGATGTGCCGGCAGAGGCTGGCGCTTTGCAAACTGAGCGAAGCGTTCCTCTACACGATAGTTCTCAAGGAGTTCGGTATCGTAGAAGTCCTTGAGTTCAGGCGCCAGAGTATTCTTTCCGGAGAAAGAAGTCGTTGCGCCGGTGTAAGCATTAACATAGTTGCCGGTAGCGTTTACAAGACTACCAGCACCCCCAAAGAACTGGAGAAAAGAAAGATTTTTCATAATTACCTCATCAATTAGCCGCCTATGTTTAGATGCTCCCCTCTGGCTGCGGCTGCCCTTATTCTCGATTTGAGAGCATCTCTTTCTTCTTTGCTCATGTTTGAGTAAGCAAAGTTCGGACTTGATGCGGCTGCTACTCCACCATTCTCCTGTGGTCTCATAGACCCACTGCGAACAGCGTTTGAAAGTCTTTCTGTCACCTGTCGAGTCAAGGATTCTGCCTGAGCTTGCTGGAGTTCCTGACGATGTATCGCAAAGAATGCATCCTCTACGGAACATCCACCACCCGGAGAAACCATACGGACAAAGCGCTCGTTCTGCATTTCTTTAGCGAGGTCGAAGTTCGGATATACCTTTTTCATTGCCTCTGCCTGAGAGTTCAGATTCATAAAGAACTGCTCTTGCTGGCGCTGGCGCTCAGCCTTTGCGTCTTCTCTGTCGCGTCTTGCCTGTTCTCTCTCCATGCGGTCAATCCTCATGGCCGTCTCAGTATCGGTTCCCATCTCTGCTGCTTTGTCTTCATAGTACACATGGTCTGCATTGATGGCCTCATTCAGCGCATCCACATCCAGCTTGTCTATGTCAGTTGCGTCAATTCCATAACGCTGACCAAGCAGTTCCAAAGATGGTGCCAATTTGGAAAACTTCTCGATTGTGCTGTTAGACTTTTTCAGCCGCTTAGATACTATATTTTGGACTTCCTTGTTGTACTCAGGGTCTGCCATGATTTCTTCCCAAGTCATTCTGCTTGGTGCTGTTTCTGGCTGAACCGGTTCTTCCTGAGCTACTGCCGGCTGTGCGAGAGGTTCAGGTTCTGCTGCCGGTGCAGCTACGCCCTTTCTCGCCTTCGCTCGATTGAACCTGTCAATCTTGTCCTTCGGTACTCCAAGGTTTTCGAGTGAACTCACCGGTTCACTCTCGATATTCTCCCCGGCGACAGGAGAAGCAATTTCGCCCGGATTTTCGGTTGCTCCGTCTTCAGCGAAGAACTGCAACCATTTCATAAAGCGCATAGGATGCCTCCGTTTTTTACTGTGGGTATAGCCCACGACTCTTGATACCATTATCTTTTCTTTATAAAAAAATTGTCATACCCTACCAAAACATAAGAAAAGAGCAGAGATTGCTCTCTGCTCTAATCTGTATTGCCGTATTATTTTTTCTTGTTAAGCCAGTCTTCAAACGACTTAGTCCATGATGTTCCGACTGACTCCCAGAATGAATCAGCTTCATCTGTTGTAATTTCTCCGGAACTGACCAAGGTGCTTAACAGTGCGCCTGTCTCATCCTGAGTAAGGGAACCATTGCCGTTGGTATCTGCCTCGGTTCGGTATGCCTGATATTCTTCCGGACTGATACTGGTATCGGTCATGTGTTTCAGATAGTCATCCATGAGATTATCTTTAATCTCGGTATCAGGATACTGCCATCCGAATACAGTCTTGTACGCCTTGTCTTCCTTCATGCCGGCATGCGCAACGAGCATACTCACTGCCTCGTCAGTAGTCAGTTCACCGGAAGTGAAGCGCTGCTTGACTTGTTTTCTGCTGATAGTCGTATCTGTCTCGGTGATATCATCGACATCCGGGATATCCTCAAGCATAAGTTCCTTCATTGCCAAGTTCTGGCTTATCTCATTCGCCCATCCTGAGGCAGCCTCAACGAGAGAGGATACATTGTTCAGAGGAACACCAAGATTGACGCAAAGGTTGGTCATGACTTTGTACCATTTCTTCGGATTGGTTATATCCTTTGCCATCTTAGCTATTGAGTCAATGGTATCTGCGACAGAATCAACACCGGTAAGAGAAAGTCCGTAGTAAGTCTGTTTGGTAATGATAGACTTTACCAGCGAAACTATCTCGGAGCCAAAGAGATAACAAGACACAATTGAATCGACCATCATCCAGCCGAATTCCCCGGCAATCTTCTCGGCATCCAGATCGTCATCGTCATCAGAATAGTTCACTCTCTTGCGCTTGAGAAGGTCTACCATTATCTTCATGACGCACATGACAGCATTGGCGACAACCTGACTTCCTATGGCATATCCAAGATTTTCTTTTGCGACAGCAACATCTTCCTTTGTGCCTATGCCATTACCAAAGTCCGCAATAGTTCTTTGGTATTTGCCCCATGCGGAATACATGATGTTCAGGTTCTGGAAGCGCTGTGTGGTGAACATTGCGATAGACTTTACAAGTTCACTCGGATTGCGTGAGACATCTGTCCTCTGCAATGTAGTGTAGTTGGGCTGCGTTTCCTCGACTACCTTGTTGAAATACTCGGCAGTCTTCATGTAGAACTCATCTGTGCCGCGCTGAAGGTCTTTGAAGTTATCCTCTACATAATACTCGCATGCGTACCAAAGTCTTCCGACTGTTGCGATATCTGCGGCCTCAATCCAATTGCTGAACCACTGAACTGCTTTTACCGCGCCAGCGCCAACATTCCCGGTCTGCTCCATCTTTGTGGCAAGCTGCTTGAATACTGTTCTGGAATTCTTTACATCACCCAGCTCGACTGTGGAGTATCCCTGACTACGATACCAGAGGAGAGGTGAATACTTTGCTATCAGTTCAAAGTCTGCTTTGGATATCAGCTTGTTGTCTTTGCCGCCATGCCGCAGTGCCTTTGCCAAAGGCTTCCAGCCAATTACTGCTGCTGCCGTAGGATAGGACGCAGCCTGTGCCAGAGCTACTCTCGGATTGACAGTCAGCGTTGCAGCAGCAACATTGCCTCTCAATTTAGACAAAGTCTTGCCCAAATTCAGGATATCCTTTGCCTTTACTCTCGCTCCGTTCAGGTCAGTAAGAAGATTCTCGATATAGTCCTTGGCAGCCTTCTCATACTTCTCGGTCAATGCTCTCTGAAGTGAGTCCCTATATCCTGTCTGCGTCTTGGAATAAACTTTATTGAATGTCTTGATTGCCGGCATAAGTCCGCAATACTGCGCCGTCTTGCTGAGCTGCCTATTGATAACATCAACGAAGTCCTCAAGGATAATCGGATTGGATGACTTGACACGCTCTTTCAGCATACCGATGTTCTCCAAGGTTCCGTCTCGCATGATGGAATCAAAGTTCGCGTTCCGGAAGTCACTGTCCGTATGGATGGGGAAGTATCCCTCGACTTCAGCCTTCTTAATACCGTAGACTTCCATCGTAGTCTCGTTGATTTTGTTCTTCGTGAATACATCAAAGAACTGGCGTCCGGCAGCAACCCATTTCCTGTCGTACTCTGACAGTGCCTCTTGTACTCTGCCGTAAAGTTCTCCGATGAGTATATCCTCTGCTGCATACTCATCAGCAATCTTATCCTGTGCGGCCTTGCGCTGCTCGTCCGTCTCTGCCTGATATACATTGCGGTACATCTCAGCCAACTTAGGAGAAACGCCGGTTACTCTTACGGAAGTTCCGAAACCATCGTCATGTTTGCCTCTGTAGTAATCAGACTGGTTCGGTACAGTAATGCCGCCACCGGCAATGTGACGAGTATTATCTGCATTGGTCAGGTGGAAGTACAACGAAAGCAGCATACCATGCGTAAGCAGAACTGCATTGCCGTTCTCATCTTTGAGACCTACATCTACCATTTTTCTGGTATCACTCAGGCTGGCAAGACCGACTGCGTCATTCGTTAGATCGGCAAATATTTTATTGCCGTCCATCATAATCTGCGTGGTCTTCATCTGACCTTCGTCCAGAAGATTGTACATGTCTATCCATGCGGAATCTCGCTGATAGTCACTGATGAATTCAAAGAATGTCTTAGGTCTCATCTGGGGCATATTGAACCTATTCCACTTTGACGCTTTCGGTTTCGGCACTCTCCTGACTTCATTGGTCATTCTATCTGCCAACATATAAGCGTCATGCTCTACGCCATTAATCCTGACCTTGACTGCGTCTCTTATCTGCTTGTCCAGAACCTTGATAGCAGTATAAAGGTCATTGAGCTGGTCAAGAGACAAGTCCTTGACTCTGGTATCTCCGATACTCTCCAGCGCCTTGTTCAGTACATCGCTGACTGTATCATCGTAGCAGATAGACGCAAATGTTTCGTCCTTTGCCAATGCGTCATACTTTGCCTTTATCAGAGACAGCTTTTCTGCTGTATGCTCATTTGTGGAAAAGTCCAGCGAGGAAAGGAATTCCGCAGTCAGCTTGACAAGTTCTCTCGGCACATGTCTGGATTCCGTAGGCTTGAGAAGTCTGTCGTTGAGACTGTCTGCAAGGCCCTTAATCTTTCCTCGGACAAGAGCTTTGTTCCGTCTTTCCCTTGCTCTTTCCTGAGACGCCTTCATGTTCTCAATCTTGGTCTCCAGCTTTCTGTTCGCCCGGTCATGCAGAAGGATATCTTTATCCAGCGCCTTGATGGACTCAATCTGCTCCTTGTTTCTTTCCTTGAGATCTGTAATGTCTTGCTTCAGCTTTGCTATCTTAGCAGCATTCTTCGCAGCGACTTTGTCATTCTTCGCCTGAAGTTTGTCTGCCTTGGTCTGCTCGATAACGAACTTGCCTTCCATGTCTGTCATGATGTCTGCTGCAATAAGACTTGCAAGAGATTCTCTGTCAGGCATATTTCTGCGTTTTATCTTGGTATCTTTGTTGAGGATATCGTTCATCCACTCAAACGCATCAATCGGACTTCTGTCCGGAAGTCCCCATTCATTCTGCAATTCTTCGTAGAATGTATCTATTGCGTTTGTCGCCTTGCTCCGGTCTCTGGTGAAATGGAATATCTTTCTGCTGTAGTCAATAGACTTGAAGTCTTCTTTCAGCAGTGATTCGCCAAGGAAGAACAGCCCACCCTTTGCAGAAGATTTGATTGCGGACTGAAGCGCTTCAGTCTCCTCATCGACAACATACATATTGTCGATAATAAGATTTGCAGCATCAAAGCAGATCTGAATAGTTTTGTTGTAGTCTTCCGGGGAGAAAGTATCTGATGTCGCATTGATTAAGCTCGAAGCAATGCTGGTGAGCATCTCGTCCAGCTTGTCTATGTTCGCGTCAGAACTCTGCTGTTTGAGCAGTTCTCTCGCATACTTATCGATTGCTTTGACATTCACATTCTTGCCATCGGTAAGAACTGTCTGGTGCTTCCAATAATCGCGCTGCGTGGATATCTCCTCATACAAACGCTGGAGCTTGTCCATCTGCTTCTGTGAATCATTCAAAGCGCTTTGCAGAACATTGACTTCATCCTGAGAGTAAATCCGTCTTGCCTGATACTGATATCTGTACTCAGAAAGCGGAGACTCATAGTTATCCTTGCCGGCATAATGATTTCGGATATCCTGTACGACCTGTGCCGGGTCTGCGAACTCATAGAGTTTGGTCTGCTGGATGACATTGTAGTTTACTCTGATGTTGCCATTCAGTGCTTTTGCGTATTCCTCAATAGTCTTGTACTGCGCTTCGGTAGGTTCGATATTGTACGGAAGTTGTACATATCTGCCGCCCTTAGACATTCTGATTGCACCAGCTCGATTAAGGAACGCATTAGTGTAGTCAAACCATTTGTCGCTTGCTTCTTCGTCTGATACATAGGGTCTAAGTATCTCATCGATATTCCAATGCCCCATAGAGTTGCCAAAGCTCGGTACTTTGTAAGGAGAGAAGTCAAGCATTTTGCCATTCGGCATAATGTATCCAGCTTTGTCAAAGTCCTTAGTTGTACCAAAGCGCTTTTCGGCAGCAGCCTCGATTTCTCGAATGGTGTTGTCATCCCACTGAGACCTTGCCTGATACTGCTCATGGAACAGACTGACAATGCTCTGCTGCCTTACTGTTCCTGTAGCGTAATATGCTTTGATATCATTGATTACTCTATCAGGATTTACCTTGCCGGTATAATCATTGCTCAAAGGATACATCCTGAGTATTTCGCCAGAATCGAGCCGCTTTGAGGGGGAACCTTCGATATCTACATAGAAACCATCTGCCGGGTGTTGCTTGAGAAACTCGCGGATAGTCTCATACTGCTGTGGAGTGGGTTCCTTGTACATGCTGAGATTTATTCCCGGAGTCTCAGGAGAAAACCTGATATTGCCTTCGCTGATGAATGTCCATCTGGGGTCGGCACCGACATACCAGTCAATCTCGTCAAACAGTTCCTCAATGTCCTGATGGTCAACATCTCTGTGACCCTTTGCGTCTTTTTCAGGCTTGCCCCAGTGCCGTCCGGAGAAGTCAAGCATCTTGCCATTTGGAAGAATATACCCAGCCTCATAGAAATTTTCTGTGATTCCGAAATGGTTCATTGCCGCCTGAGAAAGTTCTTCATTTTCTTGCCATCTGGATGATTTTTGTGGTTGACTTTCAGTGTTACCTTGTGGTATACTCTTCACATAAAAAGGTTCACTGTTTAATAGAGAAGGGGATTCCCCCCCGGGTCTTCCTTGCAGTGGGCCTTTTTTTTCATACACTTTTTTAACACCACGCATATTTTGGAGGCGACTAACACTTCTGTTTTTTAAATCCTTGATTATCTTCGCATCATCTTCCCCGGTCTCTTTTAACATTTGTAAGTATTCTCGCTTAACATTGCCGGGATATATAGTGATTGAAATATTGAAGTTCCCACCATTGTATCCTTCAATATTATTATCTTGGATGTATTGCTTCGGATTGATAGCAATAAAAGCCTTCTCAAATTTATCCGTTTCAAAATTAATTACTTCTACATAATGTCCAGCATGGAAACCTTCAGTTTCATAAAAGATGAACACCGGGTCATCCATTCCGCGGATTATTTCGATTATTTGTTCCGGCGTATATTCATGGCCTGTACTATCGTCAAATATGATTGATCCATCTGACATGGCTTGATTAGCTTTATAATGCGACATTGCCATAGGAAGATTTTCCATTGGGTTACCAAAATTTCTTACTTCTTCCACGAACTTTGCCGGAGTATTAATTCTAACAGGCATTAACTGGTGGTCAAGCAAATCATTGTTTTTCACATTATAAAGCAGTGTAAGAACATCGTCTTCCGTTACTTTTCTTGGGTCTTTGCGCTCGATTTCTCTTGCCTTGTACCGCAATTCTTCGTTGCTGAGAGTATCTACCTCGGTTGCTACAGAACCATTCTTTGGCAGCGCACCTTTGATATCGTTTATAATCTCCGGAATTGCTTTGTCCTGTTTAGCCTGTAGGAGAGCATCTTCCTCAAGGCCCATGCGGATGAGAGACTGCATGCTTCCGAATGCATCGGTTTCTGAAGGCAGTGTGAGAGATACAGCACCTTGCATAGCTGCGTTGTTTTCTGCGTCATAGCAAGAGAAGTCTTCAAGCAGTTTGTAATAGCCTTCCTCACCTCTGAAGTCATCGAACTTGGGGATGTATCCATTCTTGTCACACCACGCAAGATACTCGTCTGCTGCCGCTTTCGCGTCACCCAGCTTTTGCAGTACGGAATTGTAATTGAATGTATCCTTCTTCTTTTCGAGCTTAACACCATTGGCGTCTCTGGTATTCTGTACCCCGGTGTAGTCTGTGTACTTGTCTATATTCGTCATTACAGCGACTATATGATTAAGCGAAGACTTGTGGTACGGAATAACCATCTTGATGTTAGGATCGGCAAGAAGTTTTTTAATATGCTCGTTGGATACGCCAACTGCAATTGTGCCGCAGTTCATGTTGTACCCTGTTGCATTCTGGATTGCCATTGCAAGTTCGTATCCTTCTTGTGCAGTCAATCTGTCCTGACCATTGTACTCTTTGCCTATAATCTCATAGCACTTCTGGATGAATTCCTTGCTGCCGCCATAGACTGTGGATCCAAAGGACTGTCCGTCTCTCCACGCGTAATTGCCGTCCTTGTCA
This sequence comes from Paludibacteraceae bacterium, assembly GCA_045641145.1. Taxonomy (GTDB): domain Bacteria; phylum Bacteroidota; class Bacteroidia; order Bacteroidales; family Paludibacteraceae; genus Colicola. The sequence continues at coordinate 14,687 of JAZUGJ010000115.1, read as the reverse complement.
AGACCGGGCGCAGTGCCGTCTTCCATGACTTCAGGAACCAAAGACATATTCACCTTGATTCCGGTAAGACCGAACTGCAATGCGAACATCGGTTCCTTGGTGTATGCATGTGCTGGTAACTTCTTTGCAGCCAAGTCTGCAATCATCTGACAATAGTCAAATACAAGTCTCGGAACATAGTCTGAGAAGGACTGAATACGGACGCCACCTACCAGATATGCCTTGCCCTCGGAAAACTTTTTGCTTGAGAGGATTTCGCTCAGGTACTGTACATCACTCTGTGCGGCCTTCGGCCCACCGGCGCCCTTCTTGGAATTGTAAAGTCCCAGCACTCTCTTATTGTTCTGATTGATGTTATCGAAACCAGCAGTAGACATGAAGTCTCCACGCATCAGAAGTTTTCTATCTTCCGGGTGTTCCTTCAAGTCCTTTGCAATCTTGTACTCTACAGTGCCTTTCTTCGACTCTCTCAGAACTCTGTCTATTTCGGTGAAGTCAAGTTCCGAATCTTTCAGAGTATCAATTCCGGTTCCGGTATTCTGTATCTGAGAATTGCCACCGAAGTTAAAGTAATCAATGCCCTGTCCGTCCTTCGCCATGCTCATGACGAGAGGATTGTACATTCTCACAAAGCTGTCAGAGACAAGCGCCTGTCTGTATCTCTTTGCGTCAACGAAACACAAAGCGCAAGCAGTCTCGAAGTCATGGTCTCTGATGATATCGTTAATCTTGGCAATACTTGTGGGTGACATGTCGTAGTCATCCATGATACCTTCTTCTATCATCTGGTTGAATACTGCATCCAGAGTTCTTCTCTTTTTGCATACCAGAGAGAAGTCAAGGTTCATAGCATACTCACCATTTGCCTTTACTACAGAGAATGTAGCTTTGCCGGTCTCCGGATCAGTGACAACCTCTGCCTGACTCCATGCTCCGAACAGGGAATACTGCCGACTATACTCTTGGCAGATATCGTAGAGGAACTCCATCTGCTCAAGCATCTCACCCTTTTCTTCCTTTGTGATAGCACCATTCTTTACACGCTGGTCAAGGAATGCAGTCAGCTTTTCTCTGCCGCCTTCATCGTATGTTCGGAGACTGTACTGACCTTGTCCTTCGGATTCAATACCGACTACTTCCCCATCGTCATTCAAGACTTCTGTGTAGCTGTCGGTCTTATGCTCTGCCATTGCAGCGTCTTCCATTGCGTCATCCCAGATTTGCTGCAACTGCTCTACGACACCGCGCATGGCCGCAGACTCTTTGGACTTGCCTTCAAACTTCATGCCACTGAGGAACTCGTCTGCGAATTCTTTAGACATGCCATACACATCGGTAAGCTCTGACGCAAACTTCTTCATCAACTTGCTGCTCTGGAGCATCTCCTCGCAAGCATCTGCGACTACATCATCGATTGCCAAGTCAAGAGACTGTGCGCCCTTGTATGCAGTCATCTGTTTGCCTACATAACTTTCAAGGGAAGACTGTCCTTCCTTGTTGACGATATTCTCAAGTACGAACTGCTTCAGCTTATCGTACATCGGAGAATTGCGCTGGATATGGTGAGTAAGCTCATGAGAGAAAGTCAAGAGCAGCATTCTCTTGCCGGTCTGCGCATAGTCCATGCCGGCATTGATATCAAGATAGACTGTTCCGGGAGTGTACATACCATTTGCCATGGTAAGTCTTTCACCCTCACTTAAACCGGAAGCAGAATCGTAGAGTACGACATCGACTCCGACTTCCTTGGCAATATTGGATATTGCCTTGACTTCACTCTCTATCTCTTTGCGTCTTTCCTCGCTTACTTCAGGAAGGACTGTCCCATCCATCAGCGTAGCACCATTGTAGGAGACTTTGCCTGTACCATGGAAACCATACTGTCTGCTCAGTCTTTCCCTGTTCGCTACAGCAACACCGGCTTCCCACGCTGCCTGAACCGCATCCTCTGAAATATACTTTGCCAACTTGGACGCCTTGGCAGACTCCAGAGTAAGTCCACCCTTGCCGTATAGGTTCTGCATCGTTGCCCATGTAGAAACGAACTGACCGATATCCTGTCCATTCTGATAGAATGCAAAAGCCTTTGCAGCGCCTTCTTCTCCAAGGTCATTCTGGAGCATCTTGACAAATGTCTGCGTCTGCTCATCGAGCTTGATATCTGAAAGTCCGTAGTTCTGTACGCCATCTTCAGTGCGGACAATAACCTTCAGATCTCCGTCTTCTACCTTTATACCGGTAAGTTTGCCGGTCTTATTGGTTCCCGGAATACTGACTGTACTTCCCTTGGAATACAGAGACTTGCCAAAGGAAGAGTTGTAGTATGCAGCATTGACTATGTCTGTGCCGATATTGCGCACCCAATTTCTCTGCTGCGTCTGGCGTACATCCTCATTCAGCTTTGCTTGTTTTGCATTCCTTGCGCTGACTTCTGTCTCGGTATTAGCAGTCTGGCTGGTTCCATATGCCGCCTTCATCTCAGCCTCGATATCCTTCTGGACGCTTTCAACGCTCAGCTCACTCTTGACCTGATTGATGTTGGCATTATCGCCGGCAGCAGTTCTCGGATTATACCGGTACTCGTCACCTTCCATGAATTCACCGGTAATATCTCTTGCAATAGCTTGACCTTTTCGTGCTGCATCAGACTCGCCCAGTTCCTCAAGTCTTGCCGTAGCTGCTTCAGCAATCTTTTCTGTATCGCTGGTTGCATACTGCTGATTGAGATTATACCCAAGCTGCGCCATCTGCCATTTACTCAATGTGCCGGTCTTGTCCAAGGTCTTCTGATAGGAATCTACATTGATACCCTGACCTTTTGCTTCCTCGATAAGTTTCCGAGCGTCTGAAGCATCGACCTTTGATACATTCTGTGCAACATAGTTCGCGCCCATTTTCGCGCCGGCAGATATGCCGCCACTTAAAGCTCCACCAAGTGCGTCAAATGCAAGGCCACTCAGCCAATCTCTGATTGCTAAATGCTCTGCTTCTTCCTGAGTATACTTCCCTGTGCTGAGATATTCGCTTACTGCTATTGCCAGCTCGTTCTCGTCACCATTAACGATAATATCGGAAACAGTATTCAGGACAGTGGTAAATGCTTCTTCGGAACCCTCGACTCCAGACTGAATTAAGATATTTGCAAGAATACCCTTGAAGCTGGGAGACGCCTTCATTTTGAGCAGATTCTCTACAGAGAATATCTCACCGGCAACTTCTGCAATACCATTCATAGTGCCAATAGCAAGAGCTTTGCCCGGCGCGACTCCTTTATCCAGTGCATCATAGATACCGCTGGACGCTGCCGATCCAAAGAACATCGCAAGCGAACCGAACTCACCACCTGTAGCCACAGAAAGCAGAGACTGCGCTATCGATAGTGCAAGCTGATATGCATCACCGGCACCTTTACCGCCAAGCATGAATGCGTCATCGTCTATGGTTCCTGACTGCTTGTTTAGTTCGTTTGCAATCGCAGACACCATATAATTCGTTGCCTGAATCGGAGACAGGTTTTCCTTGGTGGTGATAGTTCCTCTCTGCTGATACTCGATGACATTTCCTACATATTCCGGAATACCGGTAACAAGAGGAGTGACAATCCCGGCAGCAGTACCGGCTACAGGATGAAGGATTGCAAAATCTTCCTTCTCCTCGGCCTTCTCCATCTGCTTCTGCTTGTTAAGGGCATTGTTTACTGTCTCGGCATATCTGTTCGCCCTTTCCATAGTGGGGTCATCATTTGCGAGATAATAGTAATAGTTAAGCTGGGATTCATCCCATTCTTCGTTGGGAGATACATATGTCTTGTCGTTAACATTCTTATTTTTCAATACTTCGTACAATCTGTGCGTAGTATCTAAAGCGATTTTGCCCTTGAACTCATCATTCGTGGTAGCATATTCCTGAGCATACTTCCTTGCATACCCAGCAGCAATTCTCTTGCCGTTCTCGATATCTTCTGAAGACATCTGTGCCTGTGCAGACTCCATGCTTGTTGCGAATGTAAGGTCTTGCTGAGCTGTCTTGAGATTATCCTTTGCCGTCTTCAGCCTCTCGCTGGCAATATCTAACTTTGCTTTGGCATTGTCTATATCGCTCTGTGTGACATTGCCATCGAACCCACCGGACTGAAAGTATGCAAGACTATCAGAAGCAATTCTCCATGCAGATTCTGCATCGTATACTTCGCTCTGGAGACTGTCTATTGTAAGTTCGGTATCCTTGACCAAATCGGAAGCAGTCTTGCCATTAGAAGTATAGCTGCCAAACTTGCGCATGTTCGCATCAAATGCTGACTTCTGCTCGTTCTGTTCCTTCTCATAGTCTGCCCAGCTCTGAGCATACTGATTTTCAGGTTCAGCGGCCAACCATGCATTGACATTCTTGTACTTGCCCATGCCGATATTCTCGGCATATGCCTTCTGAGTATCGTGATTATCCAACCAACTCTTGATGTCCGCATATTCCTTCTGGTCAGCTTTCATCTTTTCAAGAAGGTCTTTTGAACTCACATACTCATAGTTCTCTCCCACAAGACCAGAAGGGTCATTCTTGTAGTAATTCCTCTTGTACTGCTTGAAAGACATGGTATCGATACCCTCCAGATCGGACATGCGCTTACGCATATCCGCAACAGTCATGGTTCCGTCACCATAGGTCTCAGCCTTTGCGTGGTCAGAGTATGCATTCTTCAATGCCTTGGCGTCAGGCTTAACAGGCGAGGTAGTGGGTTTCGTAGCAATGCTCGAAGTATTCCTGATTATCCTGTTCGGATTATTAGGACTTCTTGTTGCGTTCCTTACGCTGGTTGTGCTTTGAACAGAATTGTTTGTGCCACCTACAATTTTCCCATTTTGGAAGGAATATCCACCAGTCTGTTTAGACTGCGATGACTGCTGTTTGTTGTCTGCCTCGTCCTCGTTGGTTATCTTTCCATTTTTGAAAACGAACATTCTTGTCTCCTTTAGTTAAAGTTTATTCTTGTGACCGGGGTCTTGCCGCCACCTGTGCCTTTCTTCTTATTGGTGATATTGTTGACTGCGCCAAGTATCTGTTTCTGTTCGTCCTCGCTCAAGGAAATTCCCCTTGTTTCAAGGAACTGATTTATTCTTTCCACTGCCTCATCTTTAGTGGTAGAACCAAGCGCCATGTTTATCAACGCATTTGTCGTATCCTTCCCGGCACCATCAGTCTTATCATTGCCATCATCAGAAGGCCCACCCTGCCCTACATACTGAGGTTCGTATCCCGGAGCATACTCACCAGTCATCTTGTAGTACTGGTCTGCATCAATATATCCCTGTCTGTATGCCAGCTCAGGATTGCTTGCAATCCAGCCAAGCTGTGCAGCAGATACACTGCCTTCATCCCAGCCAAGCAAATCTGCATATCCGGAATAATCACCATAAGACGCCTTGAGCTGGGCAGACTCTCTCTGCTTTGCTTCATCGTCTTGCTGGAGCTGATAATCCCAATTGCGCTGGTCAATGCCTCTGGCGTAATCAGTCTCGTCCTGATACCTCTGGTCTGCTATCTCGTCTCTGGTCATCTGATAATCCCATTCATTCTGATACCGCTGGTCTGCTATAGCATCTCTTGAATCGGTATAACCGCGCTGGTATGCATCGCTCTCAACCTGAGCAGCACGATTGTATGCGTCAGCTTCATTCTGCTTTGCATAGTTCCTTTCGTTGTTCCAACGATTGTAGTCATCAACGAAGCGACTGTATTCCGTCTCGCCCATATCCTTTGCCATTGCATACTGGTCTTTCAAAGCATTGCCTTGGTCTTGCCATCTGCCGTATGCTCTGTCGTACAATTCAGGTACGATATCGTTCAAGTTCTGAAGATATGCATCATAAGTCTGCTGGCCTACTTGCTGTCCGTAGGATGAACCATATCCCCCGGTAAGCGCCGCTGCCTGACCCATGGTATCCTTCATTGCCAGCTTGCCCATCTGCTGGTACTTGTCCGCATACATCTGATACAGCGCATCGTCATTGATATCGTACTCGAAACCCTTGGAATTGAATCCCATGACTTTGTCGTATGCGTCCTTGATTGCATCGTCATAGGTTCCCATGTAGGTTGGAGCATTCTGCTCGGCAGCTTTCAAAGTCTCGCTTGCTGCTCTGTAGTTTGAATCGTTATTGATGTTGTTCTGTATCTTGGACTTGTAGCTGTCCGCAGACTGCTGCACATTCTGATTATTCTGCTGAGTCTGCTGCTGGCGCTGCTGCTGATTGTCTTGCTGGTTGATAGTCTTTTTCTTTTCTGAAACTGTGGTTACAATTGCCACATCAACTGTCCTCCTTTACTTTCACGAACTCAGGGACTTTCTCAGCCAAGAGTCTGTACCCTGTCGCTATTGTGTTTAGAATAGGTCTGCTATCTATGTCTTGCAGTGATATGTGGCAATAGCCGGAATCACCCATCGTCACTGTAGATTTACCCTTTAGCGCTTCAACTGCTGTCCACATCAAGATAGAACAAGCAGAGCAGACAAGGTCATGCCCTTCTGCTCCACTATTGCTGTGTCCTGTTATGGTAATCTCATCTTCTGAGATATATACAATCGTCATGTAGGTTGACTTGCCTCTTGTGCTGCCTGTCTTGCTTTACTTACTCTACTCGGTTCCTCTTCCGGAGATTTTGTCTGCTCGACTGCTCCTGTCTGCTGCATGGGCTGGCCTATAATCTTCTGCGACAGAGCATTCGCCATGTCAGGTTCGTACTTCGCTGCAAGGCTCAGCGCCAACTGCTGATACTGTAACAACTGTTGCATCATCGTGCCGTTCTGGGATATGCGCTGCATGGTATCGTCCTTGCCGTCAAAATCCATCATTTCCAGCGTGGCCAGAGCTTGGTCTGACATCTGAGGATTGAAGAAACCCATCTGGTAGAACTGTAGCGCCAGCTCATTCTGCGTGATTCTGGAGTAGTTCTGCTTCTTTGCCGGTTCCACCTTAATGTCGAACTCAGGAATACGAAGGCCCATAAACTGACCGGCAAACATACCCTGACTCTGCGGCTGGAGCTGCTGGTTATTGTACTGAATGAACTTCATAGCACCCATGTCTCCGGTGATACGGAACTGTCGCGGCATCTCATAGAACTGCCGCATAAGTTCTATCACCATCAGGACCAGCTTGCGGTATGCTCTGTAGGTGGACTTGGTACTGTCTCTGCTGCCCTTGCCGCTTGCTTCCTGTAAGGCTGCAATTGCGGACGCTGCTGTTGCTCCAGAAGTAGACGAACCTGTTGCTGTCTCGGTATTGCCGGTTGTCTCTCGCAGCTCTGTGACTGTCCAATCCATCAAATTGGTATAGTTACCATTGAGCTGGTTGTGGTCAATCAGTCTTATGCTATCGTCACCCAGATTGCTATTGGTGTGGACGATAGGCTTGCGTAGGTCGAGGAATTCATCCTCGTTGATTGCTCCGTCCACCCTTGCAAAGTATCGAGGCGTAGCACCTACCATCGTATTCTTGACGAGAGCAGTCTTCATGATATCTATCTGCTCCTGATCGTTGGCAGCGACATCTATAAATCCGTAACCTGTGGGAGTGCCTTCTATCGGATAGAGAATATCCATAACGAAGGGATACGTGTTGTGGTCGTAGTACGACTCCATGCCTTCATTCTCAGAGCTGAACAAAACGAACTCGTTGACATACTTGATGTAATGCAGTTTGCCAGCCTTTTTATAATAGGCGTCAATCACTGTGACCTTGCCGCTGTCGCTGACCGAATCATCGTACTTGAACTTACTTGCGATGAATGTACTCTTGGTCAGCTTGTCCTTGGTTTCCGGATACTGCTGCTCAATAGTATCTATATCCCAAAGTTCGGTATGGAATACATACTTGGACTTCTGGATATCCGTCACGCCCGGTTCCCAGAAAAGATTGAGAAGGTCTACTCTGCGGATAGAGATATCTCCAAGTCCATTCAGCTTTGAAGCATCCCAGATAATCTGATAGATACCTGTGCCGGTCTTCAGCTTTTGCCATGTGACATCCGAATACACTTGCTCAAAATCGTTCTGCTCAAGAATTACCGGAATTATGCTTGACAGTCTTCCAGCTTCCTCTTGGTCGTTGACTTCTCTCGGCAGCACATTAGGCTCCGGGAAAGACTCCATTGCGTCTGCATGCTTTGATACGATTACATTGTGCAGCCAAGCTGACTTAGCCTTGAAGTCCAGAGAAGGCGCAAAGTCTTTCTGTTCCTCTACACTGTTTCGCAGCTTCCACCAGTTCTCTGCGCTGATTGCTCTCGACTCTACATGACTCTTGCCGGCTTTATAGCTGGAGAGTATGCGTGTAAGTTCTATCAGAGTCTCGCTGGTGATAGGTGGTTTCTGCTGTGCTGCTATTCTCTGCTGTTGCTCCGTCTGCTGTGACATCTGTTTCATCGGCATCTGCTGTCTCATCATTAGTTCGTCCATTATTTACTCCTTAGTTGATTCAAAGGGTCGCTGAGATACGTTTTCTGCTCTACAGGCCTCAAAGGTGTGATAGGTCTTGACATACACATATATCTCCACTCATCGCAGACATGGTCTTCAAGGTCAGTATCCAAGTCTTCCGGTTTATGCTCGTCATATATCATCAGAGGTATTGTCCTCAGGAATGCTTTACAGTTTTCGAATACATACATCCGTGGGTATCCGTCCTCGTCAAACTGTAATCTGTAGTGGCACTGCATCCATCCGGGTATCCTGTCATGGTCACCTTTCTGGAAGTAGACACCATACTTGATTGCTGTCTCTGCTATGGAGATACCGGAAGAAGATTCCCATATAGCCGGGTCTGCTACGCCTTCAATGTGCCGTCCGCGCAGCCAAGGATGTTCTCGCTCGATTCTTGCGATCTCCTCGAACTGTTTGTCCGGAGACCACCTGAGACCTTCGTTTGGAGTCTTGGTGCATCCGTAAAGTTCCATGACTCGGTAAAGGATACCTTCGTGGTCTACTGCCCACCATGCTACGGAGAAAGGTTTTCCATAACCAAAGTCATACGATCTGACGAGGTTCCAATGTCTGCACTCTCCGGAGCTGATATCGAAAGGCTTAATAACATGAGTCCATCGTCTCTGCTGTTTTAGTGTTGCCGCGTCCTCGTCAACTCCATGCTCATGCGCAGCCATGACATCAGGTTCCATCCGGAAGTCCTCGAAGAACTGTCCTTCGTACAAATCCCATCTGCCATACAACCACATGTCCTTGAGATGTGGCGGCAGTGATTCAAGCTGGGATATGTAATCAGGCTGAGTATAGATAAGCGCCTTGTTGTCGTAGACTGATGACTGTATGAAAGCATAATCATCCGGATTCTCGCCTTCGTTGAAGTGCCGGTCTATGAATAGGCGCTTCACCCACTGGTGACCTTCGCCACCGGGGTTACATGTGTACCTTATCTGCTTTGGAAAGTTGTTGACGCCACGGACGCAAGCATTCAGCTTGACTATTCGCTCCTCTGGCTGGTGCGTTGCTTCGTCCACATAGAGTATGTCGCACTCCAGACCTTGGAACCGGATAACATCCTTGTCCGTATCACAGTATCTGAATATGATTCTGCTGCCGTTTGGGAAAGTTATCTCTTTCTTCTGGTCGTTATACCGGGCAAATGCATCAGGCGCACCGCAATGCAGCATCTCTCTCAGTGGGTCAATGTGGTTGCTCTGTAACTCCGGGTATGTCTTTCGGATAATCAACTGGGTGATTCCGGGATACTTGTAGGCTGAGTAGATTGCTTTCTCGCGGACTGCAAAAGACTTCCCACCACCACGACTGCCACCGAATGCGAGGAACTTGTGATTGTCTGCGATGAACTGCTGCTGCTTTGGTGAAGGCATAGGTAACTGTAGTTTCTTCACTGCTCACCATCCCAGACATTATTGACGAACTCTATGGTGACACCACTCTTGTCGCCATCGGTGACTTTGGTGACATCGTCCAATCCCATCGCTGTCTTTAAGTCCATCAGCACACCTGTCAGTGCTTTCAAATCCTTAGGAGCAAAAGCATCATCTACGGACAATGTTTGCTCGATTTTCTCCTGTATCCGGTAAAAATCCTTATAGAAAAGTTGCAGAATTTCTTCTGTGTTCTGTGAGTATTGCTCTGCAATCTTCTGGTGACACTCAGCGACAAGTTTTTCAGCTCTGTTCTTCTTGCTGTCTTGCCAGTCATTGGCTTTTGCATACCTCAGGACTGTCCTCTTACTGATTCCGTACTTGTCTGCTATCTGCTGGTAGGATAGATGATTGACTGTGTAGTCCAGCTTTGCTGCTGCCCAATCAACGAATGCGCTCATCGGATGACTTCCTCTACAAAAATGCCATTGTGCAACAGCATCAGCTTGCGTCTCAGCTTGTAGTCCTCTGCCTGTCTGGTGTAGACTGACTTGACATCCTCAACGACTACCTTGCCGTCTCTGACATACTGGAAGTCGGCTGTGTAGTATGCTGCTCTAAACGAATGTCCATCTACCTTTTGCTTCGGAATAATCTCGAAGCGTGGTTGGCATACTAAGTCAGATATAATTCCACCTTTCTGCATGGCGCTCAGTTCTATGTATCTGTCTGCCTCTGCTCTGCTATCGAATACCTTATCTCCGATCCTCGTGATTTCGTGAGCGACTTTGCCTGTGCGCCTGTCGCTCATGGTTTTAAATGTTGCGTAGTCCATAACACTCCCTACTGTTGGTTCGGCCAACGACTCCATGGGATGGTATCATTATCCCAAATGCAATGATTTATTGTCATACCCTACGAAACTCGTTATAAAATCTCTTATGGCAAGTAATTTTAGATTTAAGACAAGTAAAAGGCCCGGATATTCTCCGAGCCTTTACTTATTCACTGTACTTGTATGTCATCAGCAACTGCCAGACCGGACAGCTTTCCCAATCATCGCAGCAGTACATGTCTGTATGCTTTGCTACCTGATCCATGTGCCTGAACTGCAACTTAGTCACACTGCCGTCAAACAATCCTTCGCAGCTTATGGTGATATGCTTGCGGTCTACCTTCCGGTAGAACGGACAACCTATGGTACTTGCGATGTGGTCATGTTCCCCTTGCATGCTTTTGTTCCTCGATATACTTCAGAAACGCCGGTGTGGGTTCCTCTGCATAGATAACGACTATCGTAGGGTATCTGTCTCCATCTTCCAGCGCTGTGATACTAACTATATCGTCATCACTCTTGCCGGCAATGAACCTTTCTGCCATCCATTGGTTGAATTGTTTATCTGCCTTGAGATATTTGGGATGATTTATATCTCCTCCAACCCATTTATTTTTAAATGTTTTCGCTTGTAGCATTTCAGTTCCTCCTATTCCAGATTCTTGCGGCACCGCGAATTGTCCGTCTTGCTTCGCATGTTTTGACAGGAGTCTGACTACAGTTGGCACAGACGAACACAGCATACTGCTTGTTGTCGCCCACGAACATCGGAATGGCTGGCGCGTTGCAGCACTTACTTTTCTTTACTATCATCTTGTTCCTCACTCCAATCCACCTTGTCATCCAGCGCTTGTCCACACCGGAAGCAGAACATGTCGCAGCCAATATACTTGTGGATGATAGGACTTGAACTTACTGCCATCTTGCATGATGGACAGAGATATACCCAGCTCCGTCCGGACTTGGGTATCAGCTTTTGGGGTATCTGTTTCCCCAATGCTTTTGCGGCAAGATAAAAAGCATCTGCAAACTTGCCTCCACCATCAAGTTTTTGTTCTGCTTCTCCAAGCAATTTAATAGCTTTTTCGTTAGTCATTCCCATAACTCAGTTTGTCCCTCTACTTGAATTTTTGCTTTTTCTTCTTTGGTATTTCGCCTAATAATTGGCACTCCCTCATATTCTTTGTTGAACATCCCGCAAGCGTCATATTTTAATCTCCAATCAGATGCCTCTGAATGTGTTAACCCATAAACTGAACACTTATGCAGTATTTTGTCGTGGTATCTGCCACTAACAAAATTGGAACACTCATAGCACTTATGCCCAACAGTTTTGCCGAACATATTGTGCATCCTTTCAATTTTCTTTAGCATACCAATCCTCACAACAAATATTATCTGTTCGCAAGTCTTCTTCAATCAAGAATTTCCCGACCATGCACCCTGTCTGCATATATGCACAACTATCACAACTTCTATTATCGCTCTTCCGTTCTTCGAAACCCTCGCATAAATCCGTATCTCTTACTGTCATTCCCCATCCGTCTTTCTCGTTAAGGAAAATAGTACAGATTTTGAGCCATTCCCAACTTTTGCCTGTAAAGTTCTTTACATTGCGTATGTGTTTACAATTCTTACAACACTCATCAGTCATTTTTCTGCTCCCGCCATTCTTCGTAATCTTTCGTATGCCCTTTCCGCTTCTTGCTCTTTTTCTGTAAGCATTCGCTCACAAGATACTTTTTCTTCTATATCTCTTTTTAACTGCATTAAACGCAATCGGTTGTCCTCGTGTTCTTTGAACCTGTCGGTCATAAGAAAAACATCGCAATCGCATTCGCCGCAGAATTCACATCCAACGCAATGTTCATCAACTTAAATACTGCATCGCTGAAATTCTTCGGTTCTTCCTGACATGGAACCTTTGCGTCTTTGCCGCTCAGACAATAGACTACAGAATTCAGAACATCCTGAGTCTTGTTAAGTATTACTGCAAGTTCGTTAATCATCGCTGGAAGATTTGCTTCCTTCTGCGTCAATACCTCTGGAGCATTTGCTTCACATTTCAAATCGTACATTGTTTTCTCCTTTCAAAATAAGCTGTACTGACTATTTTCTTGCTGTTTTCCTATCACAAAATCGCAAATCCAATTTCGCGCATAGTCCGGGCTAATCATTGACCTGTCCTCGGAGCATACCCCGGCGCACGAAGACCCTCTCGATGACATAATCGTCTTCTGCTCTTTATCGCGCTGCCATGTTACGCCATGTGTTGGTTCGCAATTCCAAAACCAATATGCTGTCGGTTTTTTGAAATAATCACCGCGATCCATTCTATCCATGTCTACGATGCTTGGTGCCTTCAGGAAGTTCGCCTTGAGATATGTCTGCTCACTCCACGGATTTTCTAATATCATCCGCAGCCCCTTACACACACACACACACAAACTTGACCAAACGCTCATAAAACTCTTTTCTGTTTGCCGTACGCTCGATGATTTTCTCAAACTTCTCTCTATCGTTGAGTTTACGATAATTTGTGCATCCAAGAGAAAATGCCATCTGTGATGTCGCACAAAAGTAAATGCATGGATAAAAGGCAACTATAAGGTCATCTTCGCTGATTCCATCAAATATACTTTTCTCGTTGTTGTATGCTCTGTCGATTTCAGAAAACAAGTCTATTACATGGTCTGTTTCGCCAAAATTGTTCTGTATGTCGTAGTCTTCAGCAGCATACCCAAGTTTTTGGAACTCATGCTTAAATGTCCCGGACTGCTCAAAGAAGCAATGCACCTTCCCTTTAATAACCATTCTTTGCCCCTTCATCTTGATTAGGCGTTTCTTTCCTCTCCCACGCTATACATGCAACATCTTCCGGTTTGACCGAATCCAGTTTGATCTCATCCTTTAACTCGTCTGCCGTCTCCATCGGAAGCAGACATATAAGTCTGCCCCCAATGGCTGCTGCATATTTACAAGTTCCACAAATCTTACTCATTAACTTCTCCTTTGCTCATCTTGTCTGTCTTCGCCTCTCCTACGCTGCTCAGGACTATGCCTTTGCTCGACCTCGCCTTGTCTGTCCTCGCCTCTCCGGCGCTGCGCTAAGCTATTCTTTTCCAAAGCAACTCTTTTTACTGCTTTGCCGATGCAAATCTTATCGTCTCAGTGCTTTTCCAGCGCCATGCATATACGCGCGTTGCCCATCCACCACTACTCTTATCATTTCCTTGGCCGTCCTTTGCAGTTCCGTAGCGCCTCACACCATTGCCTTCGCATGTCTATCCGTTGCTCTTCTATGGCACCTCACATCATATCTTTTCCTCGGCGGCCCGTTACTTTTCCCTTTCGGCTCGTTTCTTCTATCTGCCTTTCCGAAGCATAACGTTTCAACTCCCCGGCAATTCGTTTCAAAGCCTTAGCCATGCTGGGCTAATCAATTCCAAAGCTGTGCTGAACTTTACCTTCGCGCACACTTCTTCGCTAATCCATTTCTGTGCTTTGATATTCGTTGCCTTTGCTTATTATGTCCATGCCGTTGCTCCACCTATCCTTGCTATTCCGCTGCGTTTCGGCGCCGACCATTGCCTAAGCCTTACAGTCCTCTACTTTTCCGTTTCACGGCATACTTTTCCGTTGCTTTGCCACCCCGCGCCTTGCCTTTGCTGTGCATCCGTTGCTTATCCTTCGCAAAACAAATCATAGCCTTTGCAGAGCATCTCGCAAATCAGCTCAGCCTTATCAGTCCACAGCCGACTATGCTCACGCGATTTCTGTCCAAGTGAACTTTCCTTTGCCGCTGTTTCTCCATGCGCCCAGACCACGGAATTCTCCGTAGTCCAACCACTCTCTGACCATATCCATGTCGCCCGGAACAAAGCACTGAATAGTGAATTCCAATGTCGCTCCAGCCGGTACAGTCTCGCTCGATGCAAGCGCTACTCTCTCACCCTGTGGCGTGGATGCTCTCAGAGGCCGCACACACTTG
>JAZUGJ010000114.1:0-5083 GCA_045641145.1 Paludibacteraceae bacterium | reverse complement strand
TTTTCATCCTGTTCCAACTCCGCGTTCTGATACATTTCGAGGATGTATTCGACTTTCCGCGCATCGGCGTTAATCGGATATTCCTTGCCGTTAACAGTTAAGGCTTGAGGAAGTCCCCACGCTCCATTGCTCATGCGTTCTTTACTGCCTTGTCAATTCTTGCCATTTTTGCAAGTGCAATCTTCTTTGCTGCCTCGTTGACCTCTTCGGTTATTGCCGGAAGAATGGCGACGAGATACGGGACTTTTTCGCCTTTCTCATTTTCAACAAGTGCGAGAGGCGAAAGAACACGGAAAAGGGATTCACTTGATGAAGTGTTAAGCGCTTTATCAAGTCCTGCACAAACTTCACTCATCATTGCGTCATACTTGCCGTTTTCAAAATCATCAACGTCATCGGGAACGTCAAGTGCTTCGAGCTTTCGGGCAAACGCAACAATGCGGCGACTTGTATCAGCGTCCTCGGGATAAAAAGAAAAAGAGCCGATTTCGGAACCGTCCTCGTCCTTAATGGAGATTGTTTTTCTGCCTGATTTAATGTTGATTGCCATGATTTTTCATCCTTTCGTTTTTTGTTGTTGCCGATTAGGGATCTTCTTCGTCGCCGCCGCTGCCGCCGCTGCCGCCACTTGTTTCAGGCGTAAAAGTGGGAACGCCCGCAGTAACGGAAACCGCGCCGATAGTGCGAGTGCCGCCGTATGTGACCTCGTAGCCCATAGAGACGTTGCCTCCGCCCTCGCCGCCGAGCGAAACAGGCTTGACCATGCACGCGCTGTATCTCTCACCAAATCCGGCGTAGATATGCGCGATAAGAATGTCCTTTGCGGAAAGAGCCTGTACATTCTGCGCGACGATAGCGTCATCCCAGATAGCCTTTATTGCCGCGTCACCGTTGGTCAGCATAGACGGGTCGAAAGTCTGCGTCACTACAGGCTTTTTCATCGTCGCATGGGTCACGCCGAGAATGTCCTGTGTGGTTTCCTCGCCCCAGTCGTATTCAAGGGAGGAGTCTTCAACCCATGCGCCGAGCGGCGACCATGTGGGAGAGGACGCGGTGCTTGCCGCAGTATTGATGTAAGCTATAAGCATCTCGCGGGCTATCGTCTGCCCGCTTGCAGTGGTGAAATTATAGGTACTTGCCAAAATTAAGCCCCCGTTTCATATAGGTTTTCATACCGTGCGGTTATTGAGATTTCCCAATCGCCGCAATTATTGTTATCTTCTCTCGCGAGGTATGCCGGAGTTGTGCGGCGTATCTCGACGAATTTTCTGTTGCCCGTCAATTTTGGATATTCCGTATGCTCAAGCCATGCGCCGAGTGCGTCGAGCTGTTCTTTTATCGCCGCTTTCCGCGATTCATTCAGCCCGAAAGCTCTGTAAATTACTTGAAACGGATAAGCGCAAATCTGACGCACGTTTCCGGTTATACTTTTCTGTTCGCGCTCGATAATCGCGCCCGAAAGTGGATACCACGATTTCCCGCCATCCGCAGGGAGAGCGGAAAAGGTGATTTTATCGCCATCAAGCGCGGGGTATGAGTTGATAAGCACACGGAGTGCGGCGGTTATTTCGTCGAATCCGTCTATGTCATAGCGCGGTGGTGTATTGTTCATTTTCCTGATAACCTTTCTGCAACGCCCTGTGTCCAGACGCTCAAATCTTTTGCTTTTGCCGTCTCAAACCACTTCGGAGTTGCCCCCGGCTGTGAATACTTCAACGGTCTGCCCGTGACTTGTTTAGGCGTATGTGTAGCCCACGGCGAACCCGTCACAGGATCAACCATGACAACGCCGTAGTATTGAAAGCGTCCGTAAGGGGAAGCGGAGGCGCATATCTGCCCCGTTCCCGCCATGCCTGTTGATATTGAGCGCGTCCGCTGAACAAGTGAGCCTGTCCGCTTTGGCATAAACGGTAACATAGAGTTCATTATCGCCGTATCGAGCCATGTTTGAGCATCATTGAAACGTCCGTTAAACTCCGACAAGCGGATATTTACGGTGATGTTTGCCGTATTGATGTTAATGTCAGAAAAGCTATTCATCGCGCCGTCACCTCCAAATGCGGGATGACGGAAAACTCCGAAACGCCCGTTACGGCATAGCATTGATCATACGTTGCGTTGACGTGCTGATACAAGCCCTGCGGGTATGTACTGCCGTCAATCACGGTCATGCCGTCCCATTCGCCGACGATAAAGAAATCAGCATTCATTCCGCTATGGAGCGTGACGCATTCAGCCCGTGCGGTGCTGTCGAGCTGTTCCCATGCTTTCGGCAGAACATAAGGCTTGATGCACCCGCACCCGCAGATGATTGTTTTACCAATGCCGAGCTTGATGTGAAGCGTCGCATTATCTCCGCTGTCCTCGCCGTATTCCTTGACGATATTGGCGCGGTCGGCATTGAGGTCAACACCCGTGAGCGTGTGCGCATACCACAAATCGGACGTTTCGTCCTCATAGTGGTTGAACAGCGTTATCGCATCCTTGTACATGGGTACACCCCCTGATAGAGCAGATTCACGCCGTTTGCGTCCTTGAACCCCCCAAGCATCTGACGCACAATATCGCGGATGTATGTTTCACGGTAAACAGCATCAAGAGCCGCCATTTCCTCAGGCGAACCTGCCGCAGATGCAGACGAAACACCCGCGCCGGAAACGTAGCTAATAGATTCCGATCCGGACGAAACAGACGCGATTTTTGCACTATGGAAAGAGCCATCCGCGTCCTCGATGTATGCCCTTTCTTTTGCGCTCTGTGCGGCGATTTTTTCAATGCTATATAGAACGCTAACGACGCGGGCAAGACAGCGAATGACAGCCATTTTGTCAATATCGTCGGTTGGAAATGCGTCCCGCAGTTTGTCCACGCCGTTAGCGGTTCTAATAACGTTATCGACGTATCGGGAAGCATCCCACGCAAGGCGGTTAAATGTCGCCGTGTCCATATCGTCGGGGTAGTAGTCAATATAATCCTGATATGAAAGATACATGAAATGCCTCCGTGTTCGTCAAATTAGCCGAGGGAAATAACCCTTGCAATCGGGATAGCCTTAATCGGGAAATAAACCGTGCCGGATTCCTCGTTGCTGTTCGCAAGCTCCCAGTTTGCGCCGTTGGCAAGCTGTTCATCGGTCGGGGATATAATGCCCGTGTTTGCCTTGAAGCTAATGCCATACGGGGAGAAAATCTTTCTCTGGCGGCTGTACAGAAGATCAATACCGCCGTCCGTCTTCTCGTCACGGTCAACGGAATACGGGGTCTTAACGCCGCAGTTGGTGTATTCAATAGCACCCTCGCCGAGAATATAGGTGGTGTAGGTGGTAGCAGTAACCTTTGCCACGCCGGAAGTGGTAGTGGCAATAGTCGCAACCATAGCGCCGGTGCTGTCCGCCTGAGTGACGGAAACGGTTGGAGCAGAGCCGGTACCGCCGACAACCTGAGTAAGCACAACGGTATTAGTGGAGGTAGTGACAGAGAAAATGCCGCCATACTGCGAGGTCAGCACGGTCTTGAGCGCGGTTGCCTGAGTGTTTGCGGAGCTTCCGACTGCAAGCGTCTTATTCTCATAGGAAGTAGAAGCGCCGAGGGTATATTCCACGCCGCCCACGGAAATCTTGTCTCCGGTAGTTCCGGCGGTGCCGATGGTAATGGTGTAAACGCCCTTAGTTTCCGGCGTGGTGGTGGTGGTCGAGGTCGGCATATTATCGTCAATCAGCACGGTTCTGCCGTTGAGGGTTGCAAGCGCAACATCACGCTGCATACCGTTCGCATCCGTTCCCTTGAAGTAGGACAGGAGCTGGAGGTTTTCAAGATTGGTAGCGACCTGAGAGTGCATGATTGCAAGCGCAAACTTGCCCTTGTTGTCGCCGAGAGCTTTCTGTATGGCGTTGTTGAGGGTAGTCGCGTCGAAAGTGGCGGTGGCTGCCCCGGTGATGTCGTAGGTGTGACCAGTTACAAAATCTTCCGAGCCGGTACCGGACATGGTAAAGATACCGTTCAGAGTAGCGAGAAGAGTGTTCTGGTCAACATCGTCCCAATACTCTGCAATCTCGGTGACAACGGGCATAAAGTCCTCGCCCGTGATGTCGGTCGAAAAGTCCTTTTCCTCCCACGCGTTAGCACGTCCAACGACGATTCTGCCGTGTGTGAAAGTCTTGCGGGAGCTTGCGTTAATGTCGGTGTCGCCGTCATAGTTCACGGCAGTTCCGCCGATTCGCGCCTTGATCGGCACGGTGATGTAATTGCCGCCCACCTGATCGGGAAGCATTGCGGCGTATTTCTGCGCGTTAACAATTGCGCGAGAGCTGAGAAGTGCGTTTCGATTAAGGTTTGGTACAGCGTCCACATACGCGCCGAATACCTCACCATTAAAGTTTTTAGCGTCAAAAAGGCTCATTTATATACCTCATTTCTTGATATACGCCGATATGTCAAGGCTCGGATTGGCGTTTTTCATTGCCATAAGCTGTGACATAGTAGGCGCTGTATTTGTGCCGCACTGCGGCTGTATCGCGGTAAATACCGCCCTGTTTGCTTCAAGCTGCTGCTGCTTTTCATCAACAAACGCGCTTGCGTCCCGTTCCTTTATCTGCGCGAGAGCGTCAGACAGTCCGAGGATTTTGCCGCCCGAGGCTTTCAGCCCCATTTCGCGGATTTCTGCAAGCACGGCGCGTTTTGCCGCGTCAGATGAGAATTTCACACCGTCAATCTCGGTTTTCAGCGCGTCATCAAAGTCTCGTGCCGCTATCTTGTCGGCATAGTCCTTTTCAGCCGCTTCCGCTTTTGCTTTCCACGACGCGATCTCGCCCCGTATCTGCTCTACATCAACCCCCTCAAAGCCCTTGAGTGTCGATTCGGCAGTCTCGGCGCGTTCTTTCAGCGCATCGCGTTCGGCTTCGAGCTTGCTGACTTTCTTTTCGTGTTCCGCGATTGTTCGGTAGTTCTCCATAACAGCCTTGTTGATTTCTTCTGCCTTGCCGTCGGGAATTTCAATTCCTGCGGCTTTCAGAATTTCGATGATGTTCTTCATAAATCCTCCGACATGATTTGTATACCGCTCTGTCTGCGGTTTGGATTTAGCC
>JAZUGJ010000113.1:0-2708 GCA_045641145.1 Paludibacteraceae bacterium | reverse complement strand
GACCGCTTGGCCTCCGACTTCACCCTGTCAGCCCCAACCGCCTTGGCACCTTCCACCATGCGCGAATCAGCATCTACAAAGACCGATACCCGTATGCCCGCCTGATGAAACACATCCGTCAAACTGCGCAGATGCTCAGCGTAAGTCAATGTATCCCAGCCATGATTGCTGGTCAGTTGGTCGCGGCTATCCGGCACAAGGGTTACCTGTGCCGGGCGTACATCGGTAACCAATTCCACAAAAGGCGGCTCCGGGTTGCCCTCTATGTTCAGTTCGGTCTGCACAAGGGGTTTAAGCGCGTACACATCGGCACGGCGTATATGACGCTCGTCAGGACGGGGATGTACCGTAATGCCCTCTGCCCCAAAACGCTCACAGTCCTGCGCAAAACGCAACACATCCGGCAAGTTGCCTCCCCGCGCATTGCGAAGAGTCGCCACCTTATTGATATTGACGCTCAGTCGAGTCATAGACTAACACCTTTGCGAGTGCAAAGGTAATGTTTTTTTTTCATATATACAAATAAATGCGCAAAATTTATCCTAAAGTTTGCACATATCATTTTTTTTTTGTACCTTTGCAGTCGCAAAGGATTGATTGCATTTGCAGCAGTCGATTTTGAGGATATTCCTCTTTTTTCCATACCACGACACATTTTTATTATTTATGCAATACGATTTAAAGAAATTGGAGCGCATGACGCTCGAAGAGTTGAAAGAAGCCGCAAAAGGTTTGGGCTTGAAAGTAAGAAACACCAAAAACCCCCAGTTGCTCATATATGAGATACTGGATGCACAAGCCGACCAACGCGCGGAACAGGTACAAGCCAAAGAAGAAGCAAGAAACGAGAAGCGAGAGGGTAAGCGCGAGCGCGTACGCGTTAAACAAACGGTGTCACCACAAAAGGTAAGCACCGACAACCTGAAAGCCGAGAAAGTGATTGCTACCGTCGGCAACGAGAAAGAACAAGTACAAGAGATGCAGGAACAACTGCGTCAGAATAACCATACCCCCAACAAGACAGTGGTCAAAGCCAACGCCGTCAAGTTTGCACCCAAACCGGAAGTGGAAGGGGAAAACGGAGAGATAAAGGGGGATAAGGCAGAAGCGAGTGACGCAAGCAGCATTGTTGAGGCAGCAGAACCGATTGTTGAGCAGCAAGCGTCCCAACAGCCGCAGCAGGGGAAAAAGAAGAAAAAGAAAAAAGAGCCGAAGAATGAGGGAGTAGAAGTTCACAACGAGCAGCAACCAAAGCCCGAACAGCCCCAACAGGAACAAACCCAACAACCCAGACAACAACAGCCCAATCCCAATATCCACTACGAAAACGCATCGGGCGTGCTGGAGTTGGAAAAAGACGGCTACGGTTTCCTGCGTCAGCCCAAGTACAACTACGCGTCCTCTCCCGAAGATGTGTATGTCAGTCAACAGAAAATACGCCAATACGGTTTGCGCCCGGGCGATACGGTGGAATGCGTGATAAAAATAGGTGAAAAGCCCAACGAGAAAGTACACCCGCTGGACCGTGTACTGACTGTAAACGGAATGGATCCCGAGGAGGCACGCAAACGCCCTGCATTTGAGAGTTTGACACCTCTTTTCCCCGACCAGAAATTTACCTTGTGCAAAGGCAATAAGCAAGACCCGTTGTCCGTGCGAATTATCGATTTATTCAGTCCTATCGGAAAAGGTCAGCGCGGACTGATTGTGGCACAACCGAAAACAGGTAAAACCGTACTGCTGAAACAAATAGCCAACGCTATCTCGGATAACCACCCCGAAGTATATATGATGGTGCTGCTAATTGACGAACGCCCTGAAGAGGTAACCGATATGGCACGCTCGGTGAAAGCCGAAGTGGTGGCATCTACCTTTGACGAGCCCGCCGAAAACCATGTTAAAGTGGCGAACATCGTATATGAAAAAGCCCGCCGATTGGTGGAAGGTGGAAAAGATGTGGTCATTCTGTTGGACTCCATCACCCGTTTGGCGCGTGCTTATAACACAGTGGCTCCCGCCAGCGGCAAGGTGCTATCCGGCGGTGTGGAAGCACAGGCGCTGCATAAGCCCAAACGCTTCTTCGGTGCAGCCCGTAACATCGAGTTCGGCGGTTCGCTGACTATTATTGCTACCGCCCTCACCGAAACAGGCAGCAAGATGGATGACCTTATCTTTGAGGAATTCAAAGGAACAGGTAATATGGAGTTGCAACTGGACCGCAAACTGAGCAACAAGCGCATCTTCCCCGCCGTAGATATACCCGCCAGTTCAACCCGCCGCGACGATCTACTGCTGCCGCCCGAGATACTGAGCCGTATGTGGCAAATACGCAAACAGTTGAGCGATATGAACGGTGTGGAAGCCATGGAGAAACTGAAAGCGTATATGGAACGCACCGAGAATAACGACGAATTTCTGTTGGCAGTAAACGGAGCAAGATGAAAATTCTTATCCTAAACGGACCTAATCTGAACCTGCTTGGCAAACGCGACCCGAATATTTACGGGACACGCAGCATGGAACAGATTGTGCTGGATATACAGAAAGCTCACCCGGACTTGCTGTTGGTCTACTACCAGTCCAACCACGAAGGCGACCTGATAGACCGACTACAAGATACAGAAGATGCAGATGCCGTCCTGCTGAATGCCGGCGGCTATACACATACCAGTATCGCATTACGCGATGAAGTCGGGTCGTAGCCATGT
>JAZUGJ010000112.1:0-6144 GCA_045641145.1 Paludibacteraceae bacterium | reverse complement strand
AGTTCTGGCCGACATTCTGGATTGAAACAGCGATTGTGCTGGTGATCGCCGCCGGAGTCGGTATACTGGCGTGGCTGTCCGCGAAGTATGGCTGGGATATTGAAGAAGTAGATTTTTTGTAATAAGGAGAAATTAAAATGGCAAACGAATATTTTGAAATTTTGAAGAAGATTTTTTATGCGATCACTGCGCTGGTAATTCTCGCTATGTTCAGCTTTGGGCTGGGTTTGATGTGGGAAAGGTTTTTCGATGTTGAGCTGTGGATTGGCTCCGTGATTTCGGCTGCGGCGCTTGCCTTGGTTTTTGGCGGGCCTCTTGGTTGGGTAAGTTGGAAAGCGAAAGTCCCGAAAAGCAGTAATGGTGGACATGGAGTTATAATTGATGAGTAAGTGAATGAGCGGAGTAGATACTAAGAGAAAGAGTATTTGCTCCGCTCCGTGTTTCTGAGAAAAAAGTGTCGGTCGGGAATTTTGGGCGGTAGTCCACGTGGCAGGGACATTTGTCTTTCCTCCGCGAACACTCCCCGCCCGTCAAGAATTTAACAAGCCTATTGTCGAGATTTTCCAATTGTTAAATCCTTGACGATCATTGTGGGCTATTAAAACTTTTACTTTAGTTCGCTAAATCAACGAAGTTTGTTAACTATTTAACAATCGGTTACAAAACAGCAACAAAAGATGACAAAAGAAAGTCAAAAATTTTTTTCAAAATTGGGAAAAAATGTCTTGACAAAACGCAAATGAAGGAGTATAATGAGTACAGAAATTAAGAGAAGGCAAGAGCTCAAAAGAAAAGGAGATTACAAAATGGTTACAAATCTGTACAAAGCTCATCATGTTATCTACAAGGTTGAGACTATTAGAGTCAATGAAGTCAACGGAAAAACGGTTGTTACTTGCACCACTAAGGAATACAGGTCTAAGGTCTATCGGTATTTCAATAGCTGGATGCCCAGCGGGCAGCATGGCTTTGTCAAAGTCTGGAATACCGACCTTAACAAAATGGTCGAAGTCATCGACAGAGACATCATTAAAGTCATCGACTAAAAACAAGAAACAGCGAAAGCTGTTTTTTGTTTGAGATCGATTGTTAAAGATTTAACAATCAACGATGACGAACGAAGTTTTTCGTGAAATTGTGAAATATTTAACAATGTTATTTTGGGCGAGATTGTGAAAAATTTAACAATTGACCGAATTCCTAATTTGTATTGTTAAAAATTTAACAATGAATTTGAGCAAGATTGTTAAAAATTTAACTATCAGAAAAACTTGTGGTTTGGATCGTTAACTATTTAACAAGCGGTTACAAAGCGGCGACAAAAAGGTGACAAAAGAAAGACAGAAAAAATCTTTGAAATTGGGAAAAAATGTCTTGACAAACTGCAATTCAAGTGTTATAATGAATACAGAAATTGAGGGAAGACAAAATCCCAAAGAAAAGGAGATTAAAAAAATGAAGTACGGTTACAATGATTACGAATGGAAAGAAGAAGTCAACGCAAATGACAAGTTCTGCAGCAAAGTCATTCTGTTCAATGTCGATTGCTTTCAGCCTATGATGCATCGCAAAATTTGGACAGCAAACGATGAGTACTATCTCAAGTGCTTAAACGAAATGGTTGCAATGATGAACGAAAAAGCGGCAACACTTCGCAAAGTCTAAAAGAAAGCGGCAAAAAGCCGCTTTTCTTTTTGGACCGAGATTGTTAAAAATCTAACGAAGTCGAACGAAGTTTTTCGTGAGATTGTGAAATATTTAACAATGTTATTTTGAGCAAGATTGTTAAAAAATTCACGATCTACAACTTTCCCAAAATCGAGATCGTTAAAAACTTAACTAAAAATTTTTCCAAAAAAGACTTGACAAAATCAGATTTTCATGTTACAATAAATACAGAAATTAAGGAAAGAGGTAAACATCAATGGAAGATTGTTACATCATCTACAGGGAAATCTTTGAAGACGGCAACATGGAACGCTGGTTCTACAGCTACAACAGCAACAGAGACCAAGCTAATGAGTTAGCCATTCAGCTCAATCGTTATGGCAATCCTGATGTTTGGGCTTGTGTGTGCAAAGCAAGCGAAGCCAAAGCGTTCGGCATCAAAAATCTTCCCGATTGGATGAATTAAGAAAAGGGCGAAAGCCCTTTTTCTTTTTGGATCGAGATTGTTAAAAATCTAACGAAGTCGAGCGGGGGCGCCCGCGAAATTGTGAAATATTTAACAATGTTTTTTGGCGCGAGATTGTTAAAAAAATAACTTAAAAATTTTTTTCCGAAAACCCTTGACAAACTGCAATTCGTGTGGTATAATGAGTACAGAAAGCAAGAGAGAGAGGCACTCAAAATGTACTACGATTACTTAACCGATCTAACCGCACAGGTCGCAAGACAGCGCAAGATTGACAGGACACCGATACTTGATACGGATCGCAAATACCGTGCTTATGACAGCGGTAGTCGTGAAATTCCTTACTGCGGCGATTACAATGCGGCAATTGCTGAATATCTCACGGAGTGCGGAGCACTTGAATACGGCGAAAAATTTTCTTTTAAATTTTGAAAAAAACACTTGACAAATTCAAAATCAAGTGGTATAATAAATACAGAAATTAAGAAAGAGGTAAACAAAAATGACCAAAATCGAGTTCCTTATCAAAGCCCTTGAAAACAACGGCGGCTCCCTTAGCTTCTTCGAAGATTGCTCACTGTGCCCGCTCCGCGAGATGTGCGGCAAACACGAAGAACAAAACCCCGGCGAAATGACCTGCGCACAGTTCATCGACAGCATGACCGAATAAGGGTGGGGCGAAAGCCCCACACCATAAAAGAGAGAGAGGTAATACAAAATGTTCAACAACTACTACGAATTATTCAGCGACATTCTTCTGAACCACATCTGCTTCGACAAACTCACCATTGAGCGCAAAATCGTCGTTCGGGTGTTCCCGCTCGGTCAAAGTGGATACACTGAATATGTATTCACTGAGCGCAAGGAGTTCATCAGCGCCAAATACCACAGATGGTGATTACAGAGAGTAATCACTTCCAAAAGCTGGGAGTGATTACTCTCTGTATATTTTTTCGGGCGTCGCGCCGCGGTGGTTTTCCCATCGTGGCGCGACGCAATTTGGATTTCGTCATTGTGCACAATTTCGGATCTAAATCTTTGTGCAATTTGACTATTGACATTCGCCCGAAATGAGAGTATAATGAATACAGAAATTGAGAGAGAGAGGTACTCAAAATGATTAACATCAGATCCATTATCAAGCTCACCGACGGCGACGGCATGACCCTTAAAATGGGCGTACGCGTCAACTATAAGAGCGGCTGGCAGGTAGCCACCGACGGCATCGTAACCGCAAGCCCGCGTGAAGCAATCAACGCTGTCAAGGCATACGGAGGCAACTGCGGCGTCTGGTACGAAAACGGTCTGTACTATGTCGACCATTGCAAGCGCGTACAGACGAAGCACGAAGCGATGAAAATCGGTATCGAGTGCAATCAGATTTCCGTGTTCCGCTGGCGCGATATGACGGTTGTGTACTGCAACTAAAAATCAGGGGGGGATGAAAATTCCCCCCTTACAATCGGGCGCGCCGCCACGATCGTTCCCCTCACGTGGCGGCGCGCATTTTGCTTTTAGGCATTGTGCACAATTTCGATCCCGATTTTTTGTGCAGAATGACGAAGGCAAATTTCACGAAACCCCTTGACAGGGGTCTCTAAGGGGAGTATAATAGTATCGTCAAGAGGGCGATGACCCTACTTTTTGGGTGATGACCTACCATCGGAGGTTTTTATGTACTCTTTCTTTAATGACGCCACTTTCGAAATCCTTACCTGCCCCTCTCTCAAATACCTCTATAGCATCGTGCGCAGTCAGATCCGCTCCGAAGTCAGCGATGGTGCCTATATCATCAGCCACGGCACCATCTACAAGCACGACGGCGAGAGACCCGAGCGCGGGACGCCCGTCTGCCACTTCCGCAGCTTCGCGGAGTTCCCCACTTGGTACGAGGGGCAGATGCTCACCGACCTCGACCTCACTGTGCGGACTTACAATGTCCTCCGCCGCAGGGTCGACGCCCCTGCCACGGTCAGCGGCATGGTTGTCAACAGCAACCTCCGCTCCCTCTACGAGGTCAGCAGGATGTTCCCCTCGGACACGGGCATCCGCAACTACGGTCGTAAGTGCGCGACCGACCTCCGCAGAGCACTCCGCGATGTGCTCTCCACGCCTGTCCGCCTCTAAATCGGATGGGCGAGACCCCAACGCGCCGCCTAAAACTTCGGGCGGCGCGTCACGGTCGTCCCTCCTTCGTGACGCGCCGCAAATTGTTTTTCGGCATTGTGCACAAAATCGCCGCCAAATCTTTGTGCAAAATGACGAAAGCGAATTTCACAAAACCCCTTGACTTTTAGCTGTAAAAGGAGTAATATAGTATCATCAAGAGGGCGGTAAAGCCCCGAATAAAGGAGATTTTCAAAATGCTGTACACTCTGACCACCACCTACTTCAACGCTGACCCCGAAGACGGAGATAAGCACACCGCAGCACTCAACGTGTTCGGTATCAAGAACGCCCGTGGATATGCTGACCAAATCGCCAAGTGCGCCAACGTCATCGGCGTCAACGTCATCGACGGCTTTACGGGCGAGCTCGTGTACGAAACCGACGGCTACAGCAGCGTAGTTTACTAACAAGAGGGGCGTAAGCCCCTCTCCAAAAGGAGGAAATGAAATGTTTTTAACTGACTATCTCGACGCAATCGAACATCTGATGGCTGACCCCGTCATCGGGGCAAAGCTCAAAAACTTCAGCTGCTGCATCTCCGGCATCGTCGCCACTCCCTTCGGTGACTTCCTGTTCACCCTGACCGCTCCTGACGAGCGTGTGCGAGTATCTCGTGACGGCGGCATCGTCCACTACAAGGTTGACCCCGATAGCTGGAGGTCTGGACACGAACCGGTCATCCTCTACGACAGCAAAAATCCATGACTGACAAGCCCCTGCTTCGGCGGGGGCTTTTTCGGGCGCGGCGTCACGGTCGTCCCTCCTTCGTGACGCCGCGCTATTTGCTTTTAGGCATTGTGCACAATTTTGATCTCAATTTTTTGTGCAAAATGACTATTGACATTTGCCCTAAACTGTGATATATTAGTATCATCAAGAGGGCGATAGCCCCGAATAAGAGAGGTAAATAACATGGCAAGCACTCACATCGAATACAGACATTGGCTGTTCACTGACAACGATAGCGGCGAGGATTTCATCATCGGTGAGCCGACTATTGAAGAGGCATGGGTGTCCGCCCGCACATGGTTTGCAGACCCCAGCTTTATCTGCGAGCTGTCCGACGAAGAAGCCGAAATGAGCGGTCTCGACGAGTTCTAAGCGAGGGGCGCAAGCCCCTCCAAAAAATTGGGCGGTGCGTCGCGGTCGTTTCCCTATCGCGACGCACCGCAAAATAGAATTCGGCATCATGCACAATTTCAGCCTCGATTTTTTGTGTAAAATGACGAAGACAAATTTCACAAAACCCCTTGACTTTTGGCTCTAAAAGGAGTATATTAGTATCATCAAGAGGGCGGTAAAGCCCCGAACAAAGGAGATAATATCATGAACACTACTCTCGCAATCATCCTCGGCGCGGTCATTTGGATGACCATCGTTACCATCGTTGACCTCGTTACCAACGAAAACGAGAACATCGTTATTCCCCTCGCGGCTGGCATTTGGCTCATCATCCTCGGTCTTGGCTCTCGCGCTGTCTACTACCTCCGCAGACTCTATGCACAGAAGCACTATGTATACTATCAAGTATTCGGCAAAGTTACCGACCCCTACGACAAATACAGCGGCTACCGCACAAACTACTACATGGACGAACGAGCAGTTGCCCACTTCAAGAATGTCGTTGAAAAAGATGGTGTGCCTGTAAGTTACAGTATTAGGGTTTGCAGAAGCGGCAAGGATATAAAGACAGTTCCGCAGAAAAGCGAAATTCTCACCGAAAAGCAAATCATCGCAATGAATGTCCCCGGCTTCGCTCCCGACTGCTACAAAAACTTTTTCGAGTAATACAAGGGGGATGAAAATCCCCCTTGACAAGAAAAAATTTTTATGCTATAATA
>JAZUGJ010000111.1:0-20471 GCA_045641145.1 Paludibacteraceae bacterium | reverse complement strand
GAACATGCAGCAAGCCATTCAGGACGGACGCTTCCGCGAGGACCTGTATTACCGCCTGAACACGGTGGAGATAAAAGTGCCCGCGCTGCGCGAGCGCAAGGAAGATATACCGATGCTGTTCCGCAAGTTCGCCCTTGATTTCAGCGACAAATACCGCATGCCCGCCGTCCGGCTGAACGACGAAGCCACCGAACTGCTGAAGAGTTACTACTGGAACGGCAACGTGCGCCAACTGAAGAACATAGCCGAACAGATAAGCGTTATTGAGCGCAACCACGACATAACAGCCGATACGCTGCGCCGCTACCTGCCCGAAAACGAGCGCGCCAACGCCCTTGCTATCGGCAGCCGGCAAAAAACGATAAGCGAGGAGAACTTTATGAATGAACGCGAGTTACTATATAAAGTGCTCTTTGATATGAAACGCGACATGAGCCAAATGCGGCAACAACTGGACGGACTGATGCAGGGCTCGACCCCCGTAGTGGGCTCCACACCCGCCGTCGTGCCCGAGAAAGCACCCAAGAAAGACAAATACATAGATGCCGAAGTGGCAGAGGAATATACAGAGGAGATCAATAGTCTGAACGACACCGAGCAGGAAATGATAGCCCGCGCGCTGGAACGCACCAACGGCAACCGACGCGATGCCGCCAAGATACTCGGCATATCGGAACGGACGCTGTATAGGAAAATTAAGAGTTAAGAGTTAAAAGTTAAGAGTTAAGAATTAAGATGTTGAGAGGGTTAAAAGCGATTAGTGTGGTGGCGATAGCATGTGTTCTGTCGGGGTGCGCCATTAGTTATAAATTTAACGGCGCCAGCATCGATTATGCCACTACGCACAGTATATCTATTGCCGACTTCCCCAATATGGCAGCCCTCGTTTATCCTCCTCTGAGCCAGGAACTGAGCGAAGGCATACGCGACCTGTACGCCCGCCAGACACGCCTGGAAATACTGCGCAAAGGCGGGCAGCTGGAGTTGGAAGGCGAGATAACGGGCTACAGCATCAGCGCGATGGCTATCTCTGCCGACAGTTACGCCGCCGAAACCAAACTGACCATCACCGTACATGTACGGTTCACCAACAACATCGCCCCCGAAGAGAGTTTTGAAAAGACCTACACCGCCTTCCAGACCTTCGACAGCAATAAAATGCTAAACGATGTGCAGGAAGAACTATGCGCAACCATGATTACCGAAATAGCCGAAAGTATATACAACGACACGGTGGCAAAGTGGTAGTCACAAAGAAAAACGGAAAAATATTTGCATATTTGCAAAAAAAACACTATCTTTGCAGTCGCAAAGAAAGGCACCAAAGGAAATAAACATTAAAAACATACACAACCATGTACATTCTTTTTACAATCTTAATTGTTATTGCAGCCATTCTGCTCATTCTGTTGGTACTCGTTCAGAACAGCAAAGGCGGCGGACTCGCTGCAGGTTTTGCCAGCGGCAACCAAGTGATGGGCGCCCCCAAAACGGCTGACTTCTTAGAGAAAGCCAGTTGGACATTGGCAGCCGTTATCGTCTTTTTGAGCATTCTGGCAGTAGGTATCAGCCGCGGTCAGGAAGCAGTTAGCGAGGAGGACAGCGCGATTACCGAGCAAGTGGAAATGGCACACGAATCCCTTCCGCAGCCCGCAGCACCTGCTGAGAGCGCCGAGTAATCACCACTCGCGACGGAAAAGACCGCCAATCAGGCAAATAAGCATGTAATAGGGGTAAAGAACCTCTAACAGCAAAGCAACCAAGAAAGAGACCTGCGGGTCTCTTTTTTTGATTAACCCGTACTCGATAGGGAACTTAACCAACAGCACGGCAGGACACAGGAGTTGCAGCATATTGGCAGCCACCACCAACGCCCCGCAGCGAATAATGGTCTTATCCGTATAATGCGGCGCCTTACCCGCCCAACGCATACGCTGACGGAAGAAAGCACGCAAAGAAGGAGCGGCCTGCACAATGGCCGTATATTCGTCCCTATCCACCGCCACAATGGTCAATCCGCGACGACGAAAAGACTCCAAGAGGAACATATCGTCACCGCTGGGTATATCAAGATGCAAATCGGGGTAACTTTCAAGCCACCTGTCCCGGCGTACAATCATATTGGCACCGCTGCACAGGACCGCCCGACCCCGCTTGGCGGTAAGCATGGTCAATTCCTGAATGGCGGCATATTCCGCCACCTGCAAGCGCGACAGCAACGACCCGTCGCCCTGCATCCGAAGAGGCAAGATATAGAGGTCGGCGGCAGGCAAGCCGTTTATCTCGCCACACTGCGATGCCGCAGCAGGGACCACATCATCGTCCATCAACCACACATATTCTGCCGTGGCGGCAGAAATCAATTTATGCAAGGCGTATTTCTTACCCTTCCCCTCGTCATTGATGCCTCGGCGGGGAATGATTCGGTTGACGGTTGACGATGCACAATGCACGATGCACAATTGCTCTACAAAACGCGGATAGGACTTGGTGATGCAATCGGTATCGTCACAGGGCAAGTCGGCAGCCAATAGCGCCATTGCGATGCGATGGTCATGGTAGGTTTGGCGTTCCTTGACCGCCAAGAGGCGGTCACTCTCCTTGATAGCCAATGCTTCCGTTCCAAGGGCCTGCAGAGAGACATGCAGGCAGTCACACGTAATAGCAATAGCCGGATATAAATCGGGACAGGCGGAGAAATCAACCGTCAGAGTGTCCCCCACTCTTTCCGTCTGATAAATACGTACTCCGTCCGCATTATAATCCGTTTGTACACCTAACGGACGGAACAAATCTGCCACCACCTTATCCCCCTGCAGAGAATCTTTTTGCAAACCTTTCAGCAACATCTCTCCCCCATGCAGGGCGACATACTCATACCAGAAAGCGGCAGCGGACCAGTCCTTCTCCGGTTGACGGTTGGCAATGCACAATGCACGATGAAAGTGGGTAACCAGGTATCGGGTCATCTCGATATAAGGGGAGGTGATGTCCGTCCGGACGGGGATACCGATCAGTAGGAGAGCGGAAATAAACTGGGTAGAGAGCGGACGCGAAATGGTCACGGTTTGAACAGCCAATTTGCGCCCGACAATACGCAAGGGGGGGTAACCCGTTTGACCCGGATAGGTTATATCCGCCCCACACAGCCGCAGCGCATCCACTAACTGCCCTATCGGGCGTTCCTGCAAGCGGGGCGAGCCGGTCAGCACGACTTCCCTACCCTGCAACGTGGCGCAATAAGCGGTGAGAAAACGCATGGCGGTGCCGCAATTGCACAGGTCTAAGGTAAGCGGTCCGTCGCTACCGGACAGCCGGCACAACGCCTCCCGCAAGATACGGTTATCCTCCGCCATATCACAAGAGACCTCCGTGAGGGGGTCTCCGTGTATGGCTTGCAACATCAGCACACGGCTGACGATACTTTTCGATATGGGCAGGTCCACCTCTACCATCGCCAATTAGTTTATGTCGGGCAGGTTGGAATAGTCACGGCTATAACGCAGATGCTGCTCGATATAGCCCTCCGTGTAGTCGATGCGTATATCTTTTATATTGCCTTTGCGGTCCAAGACAGGCGTATAGACAGGATTGACAAAGCCCTTGTAGGGAGCCAGGTTGAGGGTGGCGTAACGCGCCAAAACCTCTTTGTGCAGGTCTTGGTCCACACGGACGGCATAGGTCTCCACCAACGCCTTGGCTGCCTCATAATCGCCCTCGGAAGTTACGCGCTGAATCTCCGCCAACATATCCCCGACAACACGGCGGACGCCTTCGTAGTCGTTGATTTGGAGGTAATGCTTGCCCTCGCGCTCTATCATCTCCATTTCGTTATGCTCGCAGTGGTCATACACCCACGCGGCAATAAGTTGACGGTTGCGCATGTGGGCTTCCTCGATATCCTTGCCCGGTTCAATACGCACCAGTTGGGTCATAAGGCCGTTCATCATCTGCTGGTAATAAGCGGCTTTATACGCCTCTTTATCGGGCAGCAGTCCCAACTCGACCAGTTTATCATCTGCCAGGAAATAGAGCGCGAACAAGTCGGCGCGGGTCTCCTCAATAGTGGAGCCATGCTCCTTAAGCGCGTCCTTGCTGACGCCCGGCATCAGTTTGCCGGAACCGTGACCGACACACTCGTGCAAGTCGGTATGCAAATCGTTGCAGCGCGAGCCGTACTTATTGTACAAAGCACGGATAGCATCGTCTATCATAAACTCCTCATTAAAGCCGTTGCCTTTGGCGGACTCGTTGTAAGATTGGACGATATTGTCAATCGTGACAGACTTGGAGCCGTACTCCTTACGAATCCAGTTGGCATTAGGCAAGTTGATACCGATGGGTGTAGCGGGATAGCAATCACCCGCCAGAATAGCCGCCGTAATGACCTTGGCAGACACGCCCTTGACCTCCTCTTTTTTATAGATAGGGTCGGTGGTGGAATGGTCCTCAAACCACTGGGCGTTTTCGGATATTATTTCCGTGCGGCGGGTTGCCTCTATGTCCTTAAAATTGACCAGACTCTCCCAAGTGCCGGTTATGCCCAGCGGGTCGGCGTAGGTCTCCGTGAAACCGTTCACATAATCCACGCGGCTATTCAGGTCTTTCACCCACGCGATACAATAGGCGTTGAACGAGCGCAGGTCGCCGGAGCGGTTGAACTCAATCATGTGAGCGATTGCTTCGCGCTGCTCGTCATTCTCCGCCACCGAGAGGGCTTTCTCAAGCCAGAAAACAACTTTCTCCAATGCCTCGCCGTACAAGCCGCCCACTTTATAGACGCGCTCGTATAACTGTCCGTTTTCATCCTTGCACAGTTGGCTATTCAGTCCTATCCAAAGGGGTTCGGAAGTGGTGTCTTTATGGGACTCATACCACGCTTCGGCTTCGGCTTGGGTAACGCCCTCGCCGTAATAATTGCCCGCCGAGCAAGCCACCAAATCCACTCCGTCCTGCTGGTTGGTGCATTTGGGCATTACGGCAGGGTCGAACATGACCGGCAGAATGGCCTCGTCAAAGACGACACCCGCATCGGCACATGCCTGCACAAACCACGCCTGTGTGAACTCGGGCAGGAACTTATCCGACGAATAATGATGGTGAATACC
Source organism: Paludibacteraceae bacterium (assembly GCA_045641145.1). Classification (GTDB taxonomy): domain Bacteria; phylum Bacteroidota; class Bacteroidia; order Bacteroidales; family Paludibacteraceae; genus Colicola. The sequence goes on along the minus strand of JAZUGJ010000111.1, from coordinate 15,363 downwards.
GTTGGAGAACCAGACGCGTTTGAGGTATTTCTCCAAAAGGACATAGTCGTCGGCGTCCTTCGCGTAGGGGTAATTCATGTACAACGCCTCCAAGGCACGGCGGATACGCAGGTTATAGCGTCCGTTCTGGTCAAAGAGGATATCCCGCCCCTGCAAAGCGGCTTCCGTCAGGTAATAGACCAGCGTTTTCTCCTGCAAACTCAATTGCTCAAAGCCCGGTACGCGGTAACGCAATATCTCCAGATCGTAAAACTTATCCACCGTATAGTTAAATGTATCTTCTTTTTGTTTGCACCCCGTTAGAGCAAGAGTCATAACAAGGGCTGCCCAATAGATTTTTTTCATATTAGAACCGTTCTAAAACTGTCTGTACCAATTCTTTTATTCTGGGTTTATAGTCCGTGTTGGCGGCTTCCACTTTGCGCTGGGCAATCACGCAGCACACGGTCATGGCTTTATGTCCCATGTGCAACGCCAGACCGGCGATACAACTGCCTTCCATTTCATAGTTGGTGATACGCTGTCCCTCGTAACGGAACGCCGAGATACGCTCATTGATATCCGGCACTGCCAACCCGACACGCAGCACGCGTCCCTGCGGACCGTAGAAACCGTTGGCTGCAATGGTGCAACCGCGCATCATATCATTTTTGGCGATACGGTTGACCAACTCGGGGTCGGCAGCCACCACATAGGGACGCGCCGCCTTAGCGGGGTAACAGATGGCGTCCACCAACGCGTCTTCAAAGCCGACATCGGCTATCTTATCACGGTCGCGGTAGAATGCCAATACGCCGTCAAAACCGATACTTTTTTGACTGACGAGAAAAGCACCCAACGGAATATCCTCCTGCATACCTCCGCAGGTACCGATACGAATAATCTCCAACTGACGGTGAACGGATTTCTCGGTGCGAGTGGCGAAATCGATATTCGCCAAAGCATCTATCTCGTTCATCACGATATCACAGTTATCGGTACCGATGCCGGTAGATATACACGAGATGCGTTTGCCTTTATACTTACCCGTTACGGTGTGGAACTCACGCGACCGGACATCGCATTCAATAGATCCTTCGTCAAAGAAAGACGCTACCATATTGACACGGTCCTGATCGCCGACAAGAATAATCTTATCCGCCAAAAACTCGGGTTTGAGATGCAGATGGAATGCGGAACCGTCCGCATTGATAATTAACTGACTTGCGGGAAATGTCTTCATAGTATATGTGTTTTTATGCCTCGCCGCCACCGAAACTCATCGGAACCGTGCTGCCAGGGGCGGGAGAGCCCGTCATTTGAATCTTACCGAACTGTTGCTCGTACTTGGCTATATTGTCCTGAAGGGCAAAGAGCAGTTTCTTGGCATGTTCGGGCGTAAGAATAATACGCGACTTGACATTGGCCTGTTTAAGACCGGGCATCATGCGTACAAAATCAACGACAAACTCAGACGAGGAATGGGCTATAATTGCCAGATTGGCATAGGTACCCTCCGCCATCTCAGGCGAGAGGTTAATGTTCAGTTTCTGTTCTTCCATTGTTGTATAGTGTTAAAATTACCAGCGTGTATGTTGATTGCGGGGTTGGGTGGACAGGAGTACGGCAGTCATAACGGGCAAGATCATATCATACCACACCACCTCCAGTCCGAAGGTCTTTTCACCAAGCGACCGGGCGGCACGGTTGACCAAGCCCACCTGCACCGCCATGCGCACCACCAGCAATAGCCAAGCCAACAGCCCGACCCATGCACCGCCGAAAACAAAAGCGATGACAAGTGCCGCATACCACAACCCGCGCATCACGGGCTCAACACCCAACATAAAACGCGTAGCAGGTTTATAGTAAGACGAAGCCGCCAGATGGCGCCGTTTCTGGATTACCCATTCCTTGCAACTCGACTTGGGCAGCGACCACGACAAAGAGGCAGGCGCACAGACGACTGCCGTATTGGCGCGAGTTGCCACCTTATTGACAAACAGGTCATCGTCCCCCGAACGCAAAGCCAGCAAGCCCGCAAAACCCTTATGTTCCAAGAAAAGGGACTTACGGTACATCATATTGCGTCCGACACCCATATAAGGATGCCCTGCCAGCGTGCATCCCATATATTGCAAGCCGTTAAATAAAGTTTCGTAACGAATAATTTGGTTCACACCGTCCGACGACGGGAAATAAGGGCTATAACCCAACACTAACCGTGTAGCATCGGAGCGCACGCCCTTCATCATCTCACGAATCCACAGGCACGATTCCGGGCGGCAATCGGCATCGGTCAGCAACAGGTATTCATACTGCGCCGCCTTGACCGCCAAAGTGAGTGCCAGTTTTTTACTGGACATCACCCGTGCCTCCGTCGGGACGAAAGTAACATGCAAATGGGGATATTTGAGCCGGTACTCTTCCAAGACAGCATCGGTGCGGTCCAGCGAACCGTCATTCACCACAATGACCTCAAACAGCGGATAGTCCTGCTCCAAAACAGCATGCAGATAATCCGTCAGGTTCTGCTCCTCGTTGCGGGCGCAGATAATAACCGACACGCCGGGGAGATTCCCGCTTTCAGGAACGGGATACTTTCTATCACGCCTGTTCTTGCGCGCCACGGCACCTATATAGCGACCGTAGAAATACATTTGGTATATAAACACCACCGCCAGCACACCGGCAATGATCCAATCCAAAAGCGATATATTCAGCCATTCATTCATCATAAACCAACGACACATTATCCACCCACAATGTATTACCGTCATGCCCCGTGAAGGCAGGATAGCAGCCGGACGAAATCATCAGTACCAAGTGGGTCGGTTTTTCATTGCCGTACCCCACCTCATTCACCTTGACCATCGTGCCCTTACTATTCTTGGCTTTAAAATTGTGGACATTGAGTCCTTCATAATCCTTATAGTCGGGCTGCACCGTAATATCACCGTATCGGAACGGGATGCGGTGGGCATTGACCCAATCGGGTATATCGTTCCATATACGCTCGTAAGCAGTAGCAATACGATGGGCATATATCTTACCATTCTCTTCCCAGCGGTATTGCAGATAAGCATATACCTCGGCGCAGTCGCGTCCCTTCAGTTTCTTACAACCGCTCATCCCCGTAGCATGGGTGATGACATTGCTGTCGTCCACTTTGGCTTTATAGTCCAACTGAATGGCTTTGGGATGTTTCGAGAATGGGCGCCCCATTTCTACGATACTATACGGGTCGCTGGCACCTTTGAGAGGAACCGGCTCATAGGTATAGCCGATAAAAATAGTGCCTGCAATCTGCAATTTGAGGTCTATCTTCGCCACCTCAATATCCTCCAGTTTGCAATCCATGCGGGCGCACCAACCGTTGCCACGCCGTTCAGGACGGGTTGTACCGCTCACTTTATCCATTCCCAAAACGCGGGCATAGGCATGGCTGACCCACCACGGGTTCCCGTTCTTGCCATACTCAAAAGGAACAGCACCACGAATAGTATCTGTCGGAGCAATGGCGTAGATAGTACGCATCTTACCGCCGAAAAACTTAGACTCCTGCACATAGCGCGTCACCCATGACTCCATATCACCGAAAGGAATGAGCTCAACACGCTCTTTCGCTTGGGCAACCAATGTGCTGAAGATAATAGCACCAAACAATAAATTTATTCGTTTCATTTTCTCAATTGTTGTCTTTAAAATAATGCATATCAGACTCCACCTTAACCGTTCCGTCCGAGTTGAAATTCGGGCGGCAGAACACGCTATAAACGGGCTTAGCGTTTTTGCAATAATGCAAATAGGGTTTCATATATGGTATATGCATTTTTTTCACTTCCTGCACAAACAGTCCCGCTGCCACCATGGCACCGTTTTCGCGATAATGGGTATTGTCAATTTTGCCCTCCGGGAACTTGATACATTCGCCCGCCGGCACATTCATGAAATATGCCTTAGACGGTTCGTCGCCCAGCGCTTGCAGCCATTCGGCAGTACGGCGTTCCATATCAATCAAGGGCACACCTGCTGCCTCCGCCACCCGTTTGGCAACGGCAGGATATTCACCATGGTGGTAATAAAACGCCCCGTCCTTGAAATAACGGCGTGCCACCGGCGTACAGAGAATAACATGCACCCCCTTACCCTGTGCATCTTTTATCATACGGGTCAGGTTACGTTCATAATCCTCCGGCGAAGCATAGCGTTTAGGATCACTTATTTTGGCATCGTTATGTCCGAACTGCAACACCACCACATCGCCCGTTTGAGCACGGCGCATCACCTCTGCCCAACGCCCTTCGTCCAGGAAAGATTTAGTGGAACGGCCGTTCATGGCATGGTTCTGCACCACTATATTACCTTTCAGGTAAGTGGGCAATAACTGCCCCCACCCGCGCTCGGGGGAGATAGTCAACTCCGTTTTGTCCGCCATAGTGGAATCACCCACCAGAAACAGCGTAATCGGCTTTTTGGCAGCAGACAGGCAGGCAAATGCCACCGCCGTAGTCAGCACCGAGACAAGAAGTGTGCGTATATTCATCGTATTCAACAATGCAATAAGTATGCAAAGGTACACTTTTTTCCCGATATTTGCAAAAAAAATTGCATTATTCGGGATTTATTTGTACTTTTGCATAAATTTTCATCGCAATGAATTCATTCGGCAACCACTGGACATTCACTTCATTTGGCGAGTCACACGGCAACGCCATTGGAGGCGTGCTGGACGGTGTCCCCGCCGGGCTGCACATCGACATGGACCTGATACGCCATGAGTTGGAACGACGGAGCGGTCGCGGAGAACAAGGTGTTTCGTCCCGAGCGACACACGAAAGCGACGAAGTGGAATGGTTAAGCGGAGTGATGGACGGTATCACATTGGGGACACCTATTGCTTTTCTTATCCGCAATACGGACGCCCGCAGTGAAGACTATGATTGGCTGAAAAACACCTTCCGTCCCGGTCATGCCGACTACACCTATCAAGCCAAATACGGGTTACGCGATTGGCGCGGTGGCGGACGGGCCTCAGCACGGGAAACGGCGGCACGCGTCGTAGCAGGAGCCCTTGCCAAGATACAACTGCGATTACATGGCATCCAAGTACGTGCCGAACTCATTCAAGTGGGGGACGAAACCAAGCCGGCCCTTTTTGACGACCTGATTGCAGGGGTGAAAGCAGAAGGAGACACTATAGGCGGTATTGTCCGTTGCACCATTACAGGTCTTCCCGCAGGCGCAGGCGAACCGATTTTTGACAAGTTGCAGAGCCGATTGGCTGCTGCTATAATGAGTATTAATGGTTGCAAGGGCTTCGATTACGGCACCGGATTTGAGGGAGTTGCCCTGCGGGGCAGCGATTGTTACCACGAGGGGAAAGTACCCTGTCCCTCATCGGGAGGTATAGAAGGCGGCATCAGCAACGGATTGCCGATTGTGTTCCGGTGCGTTTTCAAACCGGCTGCCACAATGGCACAACGATACAAAGGCCGACATGATGCATGTATTGCCGTGCGTGCCGTGCCGGTGGTGGAAAGTATGACGGCATTGGTAATTGCGGATTTACTATGAGTGTAACCACCAACATACAAGCCATTCGTCACACCCTACCCCAAGGGGTGCGGCTGATATGTGTGAGCAAGTTCCAGTCCGAACAAGCCATTATAGAGGCCTACCATGCCGGAGAGAGAGATTTTGGCGAGAGTCGCGTGCAAGAAATGGTCCTTAAGCACGACCACCTACCCCAAGATATACACTGGCACATGATAGGGCACCTACAAACCAATAAGGTGCGCCCCATCATCGGTTTTGTCGATACCATACAAAGTGTGGACAGCCGGCGACTATTAGAGACTATCGACAAAGAAGCCGCCCGCGCAGGACGGCGCGTGAAAGTGTTATTGGAAGTACATGTCGCCCGCGAAGAGAGTAAAAGCGGCATGACGGAAGACGAGTTACAAGACATACTGTCATGTCTGGACTGCTTTTCAAATGTAGTCGTTATCGGGCTAATGGGCATGGCAACCAATACGGACGACGAGGCAGAAATACGACGGTGTTTCCGCGCATTGCATAAGTTGGCACAAAACGACCCGCGGCTGAATGAACTATCTATGGGCATGAGCGAGGACTACCCTATCGCCATTGAGGAAGGTAGCACCATGGTACGGGTCGGCAGCAAGATATTCGGAGCGAGATGAGAATAACCCTTTTAGTAGTAGGCAAGACCACAGATAAACATTTAGAGGTGCTGATTGGCGACTATGTGGCGCGTATCGGGCATTATGTGCCGTTTGAGGTCAAGACTATTCCCGAACTGAAAAACATCAAAGCCATTCCACAGCCACAGCAGAAAACGATGGAGGGCGAACTGATACTAAAAGCCGTGCCGGGTAATGCCGAAGTCATTCTGTTGGACGAACATGGCAAAGAGAGACGCAGTATAGAGTTTGCGGACTATCTGGGCAAAAAGATGGCAGGGGGCAGAGACCTGTATTTTGTTATCGGCGGACCATTCGGTTTTTCGGACGCAGTCTATCAGCGGGCAGACGGGCAGATATCACTCAGTCAAATGACTTTCTCCCACCAGATGATTCGGCTTCTGTTTACCGAGCAACTTTACCGCGCTTTCACTATTCTCAAAGGCGAGAAATACCACCACGAGTAGAAAGAAGAAAAGCCGCTTATTTGCGGCTTTTCTTCTTTTTCAGTAAGGGGAACTGCACCTGTTCGGTCAGCGTGGCACCGAAGACGATGTTAACTATCGAATCAGCGTTGACCGCCCAACCGTTGGCATTCAAAATCGGAGCCAGGTTGCGACGACGCAACTTGATAGCTGCCATAATCATAGCAGGACCGGAGATAACGAGCAAGATAGCCGCAATAGCCACCAATATCTGCCACCAGCTCAAAGCAGCCACACCTTTTGCCAAACTGGTCAGGAACGAGCCGATAAAGCCCAATGCCATGCCAATGGCAGCAAAGATACCGGCGAACTTGGCGATATCAAAAGCACTTTTCTTTTCGGCATCGGCTGCCGGAGCATCCGGATTGGCTACTGCCGTTTCCGCCTTGGCGGTCATGTCAGCAAACGCTTTGTCGTTCTTCTCGGCAGCAGACTTATTGATAAGGTCGGTTACCCATTGACCGAACTTGCGGTAAGGACTCCAGAATGCCTGACGGATAGAGATAGGATTATCTATCACTTTGGTAACCGTAGCATCATAATCGTTGCCCTGACGGTCGTAGAAAATACCGTTTTTTCCGATAGTAATATTCTTGATTTCACCCATCGTGAGGGCTGCCACGATTTGCATTGGGGGCAGCGAGTGGTGCGTGCAATTGCAATAGATAAGGAACATACCGCTGGCGGGTGCCTGCGCGTCTTGTTTTGCCATATCATTCACTCGTACGCACAGATGGCAGGCACGCTGGTCAATAATCAATGTACCGGCTTGGAAAATAGATTTCATTTCCTTACCGTAGGTGTAGAAATCGTCCAACGTAATGAAATTACGCAGCAGTTTGACAAAGTCACGGCTGAGAAGGAGCAGTTTGCGCAGAGGAGCATAAACGGCTTTCTTTTCCGCCAAGGCGGCATCGTTGGCTGCCGTGGCTGCAGCAAGGGCTGCCTCATACGCATCAATGGCTCCGCCCATAGCGATAAACTCTTTTTCTTTCATACCGGGTTTAACAGTTTCCTCAGGAATGAGAGCCAGTCCGAGTTTCTGCAGTTTCTCCATTTGGAAATAAGCGGCGTATTCATCTTTCTTTTCCTTATAGGCAGCCATCACATCGGCTGCATAAGGGGCTTCCGGCATGGGCTGTGCATCAATAGTGATGGCAGCAACGGCTTCGTCCAATTGTGCCAAAGTAGCCACTTTCTTATCCAGCCCCTTGGCAACAGCAGCGATGTCTTTATCCTGAATATTGTCAATAGCTATTTCGGCTTTGCCTTCATAAAGATAATCCATGTTCTTAACCACAGATGCGAGCCATTCAGAGGCAGCAATGACCTCGTCCACATGAAGATGTCCGTCTGCATTAGCGTCCATCAATTGCAGACTCTCGTCGGCTATCTCCAAACCCGATGTCGGGCAAGAGAGGACGGTCCACATTTTCTTGTCTAATTCACGAAGATGAAGCAGATCTTCACCCGATTGCAGTTTGACGCGCGTTGCGCCTCCTACATGTGCAAAAGCAAATTGATACATATACGATTAATAATTTATTATTATACTATTGGATAACTCTACCTAATCCGTCGCGGACGATACCATTGCGGACAAGCAGCAAACGACCGTTGCGGAGATATTTATGCGCGGCGTTGCTACCACCAAACAAATAGGTTTCCCTGATATCAGTCGGCATCGGGAAAGGAATATAATTGATAGCCGGATTCCAATCCGTAAAGAAAGAGGGATAGGTATGCTGCACGGCGTCCTCGTAACCGATGATGGTGTTCATCTGTTTCGTCGTTTTGTTATAGGTAAACGTAATAGTATTCTCGACAGGAGAGATTACTTCACCTGCCGTGTTCATTGTGCAATACTCGGCAAGATAGTCCGGCAATGAGTTCATGCCTGCCAAGGTCCAACGGGCAATGCTACCCGACTTGGTAACCGAGAAATTGCCGGCACTATAATCAAACGTAGTGAGCAGATAAACACACTGAGGAGCATTATTCCACGCACGACCTATACTAACGGTAGGACATTCGCTCTTGATTGTGCAGCGATCAAATACATAGCCCTTGTCGGAAGCGTCGGCATTGCTGGCTGTGATACAAACCTCACCGCCACCTGTCTGCTTACGCGGCTCACAATAGAGGAGACAATTATAGAAATATCCAGAACCGTCACCGCAAATAAAGTCCACCGTACCATGAATCTCGCACTCCTCAAAATAGTGCTTAGCACCTATTTTATTGCTGTAATAAGTATCTTGATAACTGAGCATGCGTACCCGATAGCAAATGGTCTTATCACCCTTGTCCTGCAAACAAACAGCACGCCCGTTATCCACCTTGTAATAGTCCAAAGCATTCTGCAAAGTCAAATTCTCATACTTATTGCCGGTACCGGTATTGAGGATAGTAGCTGTTGTAGAAATACCCTCTATCTCCACCGGAGGGGCGTTACGGATAATGGCACCGTTCATCGATTCACCCATAATAACCACATTACTTGCGGAAACTTTGGTAAGCACCGTTTCACCCAAATCGTATGTCCCGTTAGGCAAATAAACGGTATCGCCATTCTGCAATTGCGGAACAACCATCAGGAGCGAAGCCCCATCACCTGCCACGAGATTATAACGCTGACCTATTTTCTCTACCGGTCCGGCTACGTTATAAACTTCTATAGTACGGATATCCGATTCGGAAGAGAGAGGTAGCGTATCGACATCGGTGTAATAATCTGTATGCGCTGTGCCGTCGTTGTATGTTACGTATGCCTTATCGGACAAGATAACACCTATATGTTTGGCATCTGTATAAACGAGCAAATCGTGGTCTTGAGGCAAGAAAGCGGAATTAGAAAAATTGTAAAAATAGTGCGTGCCGGTGAGGGCTTGCTCTTGGGCAGTTACGCAAGCAAACAAATCCACGTCTTCCATTACTTGGGTCGTTTCCGAATAGCGGACACCATTTTCGTCATTCCAACCGCGGAATAACATACCTTCAGGAATAGTCAAATTCTCCTTGGTATATTTGGCGGCAAACGTCGTATTGGGCATAACCGAATCCTCACCCAGATAGGTACCTTTTTGGTCGTAATACGCCACCGCTACTTTTTCTATCGTGCCATCGTCCTCCACCATGCCTTTGATTGTCAAATCGGTCATAGCGGCATAGTTTCCGGCGGAGAGGTTATACCACTGCAACTGCACATTGGTGCGGTTAACGGACACTTCCACAGTAACATTGCTGCTACCGATTGCTGTCTGATACAGCACCACCCAGTCCTCATCACCATCGCCTTTCACTTTCAGCCCCCAACCGCGGTTACTGCCTGTGGCACGCTCCACGAAGGATAACGTGGTAATATTAGCAAAGGCACCCGTCGTTACCGATGCCGGTGAACTGCTGTTTTTCATACCGCAAAGATACTGTTTAGGTGAAGCGCAGATAGCACTTACTTTACCTTCCCCACCTTTGTAAATATTGGTTTTGTGCATAGTAAAAGCCACCGTTTCTTTGCTGTATTTGGTAGTTACAGAACGTTCAATATCTGCCGTAGAAGCATCATTATCTCCTACCGAAGTGTATGTCGCCCACTCGCGAAAAGAAGTTTTTAACAAGGTGCGTTCCACCTTTTCTCCTGCTGAAAGAGAGAGTGCGGCTGCAAGTGCCGTCAGTGTTAATGTCAGTTGCTTCATATTAGTAATTGATGAGAAGTTATGATGATTATAGACGATGACCGAATATATCAAACAGACGCCCCGAATGACGGATATAAAGGCGACCGTTATACATAAACTTGCGTCTATCCGATGTAGCAGAAGTTTGCTCCGTTTCTTGCAGATCTGTCATCGGTGCACCGGTAAAGATTTTCAAATCTCCCGGCTGGAGGGTGTAAGAAGAGGTTGCAGGAGCGGCATTGTTGAGATAATCATACCACGTACCCGAAGGCAAAGCCACCGAAACGGATGCCTCGGCAGAAAAATTACCTGCCACAAACACATCATTTCCCCACTGAATAGTACGTTTAGCTTGTCCATTACCCAATGAAGAGCCCGTAGGATTGCCTGCAAAGACAGTGGGAAGAAGGTGGGTTCTGAGGTTGATAATCGCAGCCACCTTGTTGTATATATCCATTCTGGGCGAAGTAGGTTTGAGCCAACCCAATGCCTCAGGTTGCTCCTTGGGATTACAACGATTAGCATCCGAGATAACTGTACTACCCGCTTTCGAGTTGATGGAATAGTCATAGCCCAATTCCTCGAATTGGTAGAACATGTGCGAACCGTCAAGCAACACATTAAATGCCATCACAAGAGGAACACGATGCATACGTGCGTCTTCGTTGGTTTTTAAGCCACCCGTTCCCCATGTCTTGGCCTTGTAGAAATTACGTTCCTCATCGTGACTCTCGCTATACGACACCCGACCATCTGCGTTGGCAGTAGCTATATTGGCATCTTGAGCCGTATAGCCCATTGCCAATTGGCTGTAGGCGTAGCTGGTATTGTTCCAGCAAAGCATACCATAATTAATTAAGTCGGGGTATTCGTTTTTGTTATTGTGATTCCAGTGCTCCAAAATGAAATACGCATTGTGCGGTTTGATGGCGTTGTCGTAATAGTATTTTATATTGGTAGGTGCATCATATTGCGTGCGGCCACAGAAGCCATGACTCAAGTCCATGCGGAAGCCATCTACCTTATACTCATCTAACCAATAATTCAGCACACGCGTGAACATAGAGCGCGTAGGTTGGAAATCATGGTCCCACTCAGCACCGAAATTGGCATCGCCATGAATTGAATCGGCTATGGTTGCCTCCATCAACCACGGATTATACTGCTGGTCATTGCCGTAAGGATAAAGTTTTGCCATCGGGTTATAGTCCGTAGCGTGGTTGAACACCATGTCCAGAATGACCGCCATACCGCGCTGGTGACACTCATCCACCAATCGTTTGAAGTGGGCAGGAGTGCCATACGACTTCTCCAATGCAAAATAGTGGTTAGGCGAATAACCCCAATTGATATTGCCATCGGCTTCGGTTATCGGCATCAGTTCAATAGCATTCACCCCTAACCTCTCCAAATAATCCAATCGGGCACGGAGTCCCTCAAAGGAGCGTTTGGCGGTGTAGTCATACGTCCAAAGTTCGTAAATGACCAAGTTATTCTTGTCCGGTCGTTGGAAATTGAGTGTTGCGTCCGACCACGAATAGGCAGACTTATTTGTTTGGAGCACCGACACATATCCTCCATCTGCGCCCAACAGAGGATAACCAATCAGCGACGGATCCACCGTTCTTGGTTCGTACTGATCGCCGGGGTGCAACACCTTCTCAGAGAAGAGGTCAGAGATTTGCATCTTGGCACCGTCAGAACGCACTACCACATATTGATAGCGGTACTCCTTACCCTTAACCAAATTATTCAGCGTAATCCAAAAATAAGGTCCGTCTTGCTTAAGTTGGTAGTCGTTACTCAGTTTCCAGTCAGTCATATCGCCTAATAGGAACACATGCTGAGCCGGCACCACTTCAGAGTTGTCTCGACTGACTTTATTTGCCGCTGCATAGGTACACAATGTCACACTTGTACCGTCTGCGCCATAGTAGATGCCCATATCAATGCCATCCGGACGCGCCTGTCGGGTAACAGCTGCAGGTTCAAAATTGCGCCATATATCATTATCGCCCACATAAACAACTATATCGTTGTCTCCTGCTGCCTTGCCTTGTTTGGAACTATTTCCCTTGCCATCGTGAAAGACCATCACAATAGCAATAACCGTTTCTGTAGTCGGACAATTGAAATAGGTGTATATATTATCTATTGTCAGCGTCCATTTATCCCCTTGTTGTGTCCACTTGGGCTGGGATGTAGTGCCCCAATTACTATTTTTTAGATACTTCCAATCTTTCAAACTGGTGGATTTAGAAGTAATCAAACCTATGTGGGAATAGCAGGCAGTGGCTCCCACCATGCCCTTATTTCCTTCATTCGGATTAAATGTCAAGGTCACACTACCTGTATAGTTAGCAGGAATAGGATCCGGATTAGAAGTCACTTGCGCCATACAGAATGCTGACGCGGCACAAAGCAAAAAAGAAAGAATGTGTTTTTTCATTTATTGAATACTTAAGCCAATTATACTATAATGTCTGTCACCCGACCAGATATACAAGCGACCGTTCCGAATATATTTTCGCGCTGTAGGGCAAAACATTTCCGTTTTAGGCAATGCGGTAGTAGGATTGGGTTCCAAGCCAAGAATGGCATCTAATCCGTAGTGGAGTTCGGCACCACTCGGATTAAACGCATCAAGCGCATAATAGCCGTTATCTTTACCTTCCCAACCCCAGTTCATATAAAACTTATTGTCCGCATCGCGTCCGCAACAAACAAATTCGTGTCCGGTTATGCTATGAGAATCCTCACCTCCCATAATGACAGGGCGACCCGCCTCCAATTCGGTATTGAGATATGTCTTCATTTGCTCTCGGGTAACATTAAACTCAGCAATGACTCCCGGATAGACACCCTCTTCATAGGGAGCTGCCATAGAGACGAACTTGGTATATTTATAACCGAAATTGCGAACCAGTCCAGCAGTCAGATAGTCCGTATAGGTACCCGAACCGCCGTAAGAAGAACCGCCATATACCATCTCGCTCGCCACCCCGACCGCGTAAACCAGTGTCGCCACAGCATCTTGTTGAGTAGCGGTAGCGGTGGTGCCTTTGTAGGTAGGCAGCATATTGTCCCAATCAAATGTCAAAGAAGAGAAATCCAACGACAGCGTTTTTGAAAGGCGTCCTTCCCAATAAGTGTAACTATGAGTCCCGACACCACTCTGCGGGTAGCGCCACTTATACAGCACCTGGGCGGCAGCAGCAGCCACACAACCCGCCAGAGCACGCTCCTCGGGATAGAGCAGGTCCTTCGGGCATTTATTATTGTACGGTGCATATTGTTCCCACGCAACAGGTATGCCGTCAGCCGTGACCAACATATTAGGAATAGGAGTAACGGGGTCCGTGGCGACAACTGCGGGTGATTCATCGGTCAACGAGGACAACTGGTCTGCATAGCGGTGCAACCACCAACGGAGAGCGGGATTCATCTTCTCCGCATCAAACGAGCCGTTCTCCGAATAGCCCAAAATCGTCTCCGCACGGTCATCTGCGCTCACAATAACAAAGCCGCCGTTGCCTTTGTTAAACACATATAACGCGGCTTGTTTGCCATCGTTTTGCATTTGCTTATGCGCTAAAGTTACAGCAGGGGAGTCCGACCTATCGCCTCGCACAGGAGCCGATATGCCACGACGGCAGAGGAGGAAGTTCTCCGCCACTTGTGCCGCTTCCGTCTCGGTGCGTTCTGCACCCGTCAGGAGTACAGCCCACACAATACCGCATATCAATACAAATATTCTCTTCATTCTCCTTCCTCCAATCTCCTGTCCCCAAAGGAACTCCACCCAAATGCAGTACTGATTATATACTACATAATAGAGAGTAAGGGAGGGTATCCGCCTCCCTTACCCGAAATGTCGCTTAACGGACTTTATGACCTTGCATGTCAAAGAGTTGTTCGTTTCGACGGATATACAGACGGTTGTTGAGAATAAACTTATGCAATCGGGTATTTTGCATTATCTCTTTGCAACCGCTGGGAGAGCTTTGGTAGCCAACATACAAGCCGGAGTTCATACCCTCTTTCGGAATCTTTATGTAGAACTGATACGAACCCGTTTGATTGATGTAGTAAGCATTATCGTGGATGTAGAAGTCGGTAAAGCCACCTTCTTCCGGAGTAACCGTCCAACCTTCTTTCTTAACATTGTTGTACAATTGAACAAACTCATTTTTAGCAAGACTGATATTTACCACATACTCCACAAAGTCGCCCTTATCCTCCGGTGTACCGGCTTTATAATCGGTACCGTTAACGAGCAGACCATAGTCGGGAGCAGCAGGTGCTATATATTTGCCAACTACTTCGGCTCCCAAGTCGTACGGCTCAAATGGATCGAATACGAAACGGACGGTATCATACATCTGAATAGAATCCGAACCGACATACAATTGGATATCTGCAAGCGGGAAATCCAATGTATCTTCGCCAACTACGGAGGAAGCAATATTTACACCCCATGTGCCGAATACACCTATGTATTCCCACTGGTCATTTATGTACGGGCTCATCTCCTTCCAAGTCCAATCTTTGTCGTTCGACCAGTTATTTTTGATGTAGTACTTAACCTCCTCTACAGGACGCTCGCACCATGCACCTGCATTCCAATCGGTGATGATAAACAAGTGGCAGTCTGCAATCTCACCTGCTCTAATCTCGTTCCATTTGTATTCTTCTGTGCCATCCCAGTAAGGGATTTCTACCTCAGGAGCAAAGCGTTTGAAGATAATACTGTCAGCACGCTCATCTACTTTCAGCGTCAGCGTATCGTTGCTATTCGTTGCCCAAGCGGTCCATGCACCGGTCAAACCATCCTTGCCCCAGATCCATGCAGCGACTTTGCCACTGTCTTTTGACCAAACCGTGTCTTGGACTATCGTTAAGTCAAAGGTCTTTGACGGCTCCTCTTTCGGGAACGTTAATACAAACTCATCCTTATCGTTCAAACTGAAGGTGTAAGTACCGGAGATGTCGGTCTCTGCAAATACATTGTTTCCA
>JAZUGJ010000110.1:0-4433 GCA_045641145.1 Paludibacteraceae bacterium | reverse complement strand
TATTCGGCAACTGCTTGTTTCCAAGCCCTTGCCCCAAATCCCGCATTCTTGTGCTTTTTTTATGAAAACAGGCGCAGCCAACTCGTCCGTCTCGCCGATAACGCAGGGCACATAAGGTTTGATAATGCCTGCTTTCTCGCTTGCTATCTCCAGCAGCGTGTTCCCCAGGAACTCCGTGTGGTCGATGCCGATATTGGTGATGACGGACAGTAGCACGCCGCCTTTGCCGTCATAGGGGGGCAGGATATTGGTGCTGTCTAATCGTCCGCCTAATCCGACTTCCACCACCGCGACATCTATTTTCTCTTGACTGAAATAGTCAAACGCCATCGCCATCGTGCTTTCGAAGAACGAGGGCTTGAGTTCGTCCAGAAACGCCTTGTTCTCTGTCACGAACTGCACCACTTTTTCTTCGGGTATCATCTGTCCGTTGATGCGTATTCGCTCGCGGAAATCAACTAAATGGGGCGAGGTGTATAGTCCCACTTTCAGCCCTGCACATTGCAATACGGCGGCAATCAGGTGCGAAGTGCTGCCTTTGCCGTTGGTGCCGGCTATATGGACGGCGGAAAATTGTCGTTGGGGATTGCCCAATCGCGTCATCAGTGCGCGGGTGTTGTCCAATCCGGGCTTGTATGCCTTGCTGCCCACCAAATGAAATGCCGGCTGCGATGCGTATAAATATGCAATAGTCTCTTGATAATTCATATCCTTCTTTTCTGCCTCCTCCCACCTGTTCTCATCGGAACCTCATCGGAACCTCATCGGAACCTTATCGGAACTTCATCGGAATCTTATCGGAACTTGCAGGGAATGTGGTGCTATCTTTCAGCGTCTTTTGCAGTATTACCCTGCTTGAAGACTTCCGCTTTCACATATTGCCACAATATGGGACTGACACCACCTGTTTTGGGGTGTTTGTTTTGTTCTTTTAGGGCAGCTGCGTGTCGGGCTTCCCAATAGGCGCGGTTGTTATTGTATTCGTTCTTGGCTTCTGTTTGCAATGTTTTGAAATTGTTTACTTTTTCCCGCTTTGCCATTGTTTTTTGTGCGCTTTTCCCGTATCGTGGTTTCTTGCACAACAATACCCATTCCGTATCACCTGGAATACGGCGTATGTATTGGTCATCGCTGATAGACCCATATCCGCCGTTAAGAAGAATTGCCCATTTTAGTTTGACTGCCATTGCTTTTTGATTTAGTTAGTTGGTAAATTGTTTTCACAAAGATACGATTTATTTTTGACATACACAAATGTAACGGAAAAAAATTTGCATATTTGGAAAATATGTATTATCTTTGCAGTCGCAAAAAACAAGATATTGTCTCTTCTCGGACATTAAATGAGAATTGGTTGGCTGCCCGTAAAACAGCAGACATATTAAGCATCAGACTATCATTGTGGTATTCCAAAAACAAGCCTAGGAAACTTACTTTTGGCAGAATAAAACCACAGCAATGGTGGTTGGCTCTTGTGTAGAAGCATAGGATATAGCCAATCTCCCGAAAACGATAGAACGATGCCTTCACCCTTGAGGGTGTGGGCATAATTCTTATTCGGGAGAGGGGTTCTGCAATATTCCTAGGCTTGTACCCCGGAATACCATAAGTCGCTCACACCCTCTTTTTGTGTCCGTTAGCCAATAGAATCATAGGTAGTCTAAAATACTTGACTGCCTATGAGCGTAAAGATTGACAAAGTCGAATTGGCGCAGAAGATAAACGCGCTGGAAGGATTAGACAACGAGACAAAAGCGCAGTTGTTGGAACTGCTGCACGACCGTAAGAAATACGGTTTGGTGTGGGAGGATAAGCCCGAAGATGTAGAAGAACGCCTGCGAGAAGAACTGCCTGTGCTGATAGAAGATAAGTCTAAAGCCATCATTTCAGAAGATAAGGATGCCCCCAATCATATTCTTATTGAAGGCGACAATTTGGAGGCATTGACTTCGCTCAGTTATACGCACGAAGGCAAGATAGATGTTATCTATATTGATCCGCCCTATAACACAGGAAACAAGGATTTTGTCTATAATGATAAATTTGTAGATACCGAAGACGAATACCGCCACAGTAAATGGCTATCGTTTATGGCAAAGCGATTGAAGATTGCCAAACGACTACTTTCTGATAAAGGAGTGATTTTTATCTCAATTGACGATAATGAGCAGGCGGCGTTGAAAATGCTTTGTGATGACCCTGCATTATTTGGTGCTTCAAATTATCTTTCCACATTCCACATACAAGTTCGTTATGCCGATAAAAGTTTAACCGAAGAAAAACCTTTTAAACCTTTAATGGAATATGTTTTAGTGTATGCTAAAGATTCATCGGTATTTGTTCCTAAAAGGCAAAAAGTAGACTATGGATTAGATAATTTTTGTTGGAGAATAGTAGAACTCGCAGAAGGAGAAAAAATTTGTGTTGGGAAACAAGAAGTTATTGTATATAAGCCCTCTATGTGGAAAATTGAAAAAACAGAAGGAAATATCAATGGCTTAAAAGAAACTTGGATTACAGGAAGTATATACACCAAAATGAGTTATGGGACGGTGTTTAAATCAATAGTTGAGCCTCGAATTGCTATTGATGGATTAGGCTGTTTGTATAAAGTAATAGGTAGAGGTGATGATGGCTTAGGTTATAGGTATTATACAGGTCCTGCAAAAGTGAATGCGACAAAAGGCAAAATGTATAGTGCTATGCCATTGGAGAAAAAAGAGCAATTTATATCAGGACATAATCCTCAGCGTGAATTGCCAATTTTGACAGTGTTTGATTATGCGCCTGATTTTGGAAACATAAGACATGAAGGAGGTATCCCATTTGCTAGCGGAAAAAAACCAGTAAAAATGCTAAAAGAATTAATAAACTTATGCAATAACAAAAATGCTATAGTTTTGGATTTCTTTGCAGGCTCTGGGAGTACGGGACATGCCGTTATGCAAATTAATACAGAAGATGGAGGACATCGTAAATCTATTTTAGTAACTAATAATGAGAACTATATTTGTGAAAACATCACTTTCCCTCGTCTAAATAATGTTATAAACGGCTATCAAAATACAGAGGGGCTGCATAAAAACACCCTCCGTTACTACCGCACAGGGTTTGTGGCGCGTGAATCATCTGCTAATGCCAAACGCGAATTGATGTACGCCTCTGCCGATATGCTTTGCATCAAAAACGATATTTACACCGAACAAAAGCAATTCGGCACACTCCGTCTCCGCAAAGATGTAGCACGATATTTTGCCGATGGCGACAAAGGCATGTTGGTCATTTACAATCCCGACGCCATTGAGACCATTGTGGCAGAATTGAAGATGTTGGAAGTAAAAACGCCTATTATTACTTACATCTTCTCGCTGAATGACTATGCCATGGATGCCGACTTTGAAGAGGTCACAGACAAAGTCAAACTGTGTGCTTTACCTGCTGCTATCCTTAATGCCTATTATAAAGTACTGCCAAAACGCAAAAGAAAGGAGAACACACTATGAATCTGAAACGCTATCAAGAAAGAAATATTGAGAAACTGAAACGCGAGATAATCGACCAGTTGAACTCTGCCGGTATGCGCCACAAGATTGTTTTCCAAGCACCTACAGGGGCAGGAAAAACGGTCATGGCAACAGAGGTGATGGCACGCCTACACACCCAATTGCAAGACGAGGACTGCCAATACAAAAAAGTGGCATTCATTTGGTTGGCGCCTAATGCGTTGCATATTCAAAGTTACCTCAAGATGAAGTCCGTCTTTAGTGAGACACGCATATTAGAACCGGTGGTGTATGATGACCTTGACCTCAGTTCGGAAGGGTACATAGAGCCAGGACAAGTGTTCTTTGTCAACTGGCAAAGTATCAACAAACAGACTAATGTGATGGTGCGTGGGTCGGAACAGACCGCCTCTATCTATGACATTATAGAGAACACGCGCAGGCAAAATATCGCTGTGGTATGTGTGATTGACGAGGAACACATGTTTGCAGGTACGAATGCAAAGAAGTCTGAAGATGTATTGCACAAAATCAATCCCAAAGTAGAGGTGCGTATTTCTGCTACCCCCGTCACGAATGATGCAGATGCCAAAATCAGTATCAATCGTCAAGATGTTATCTCCGAGGCAATGATTAAGCAGAATATCTCGCTCAATCCATCTTTGGCAAAGATGTTAGCAACGTCGGATGAGCAACAACTGAATATGGCACTACTGAAAGTTGCCCTGAAAAAGCGTCAGGAGATTGCCAATAAATACAAAGAATTAGGGGTAAATATCAACCCGCTGCTATTGATTCAGTTGCCTAATGACGATTCGGAAACAATGTCCCGTGAGGAAGAGGACTTAAAAGCCAACCTTATCACGCAGTTGCAGTCCGTACATGGCATATCCAAAGACAATGGTCGTTTGGCGGTATGGCTTGCAGGTG
>JAZUGJ010000109.1:0-6012 GCA_045641145.1 Paludibacteraceae bacterium | reverse complement strand
GTGAAAAGGCGGCGAAAAAAATGGTGACGAAGAAGGGGCAGCAGAAAGCGCATCTTCTATACGTATAGAAACAAAGATAGCACCCTCGAATGAAGATGCTATCTTGTGTGCGCAGGATGAGACTCGAACTCACACGATCTTGCGACCACTACCCCCTCAAAGTAGCGTGTATACCAATTTCACCACCTGCGCGATGAGTGCCCAGAACAGGACTCGAACCTGCACACCTTGCGGCATACGCACCTGAAACGTACGCGTCTACCAATTCCGCCACCTGGGCTTTTAGCAAAAAAATGCAGGAACAAGGTCCTGCATGGAGCGATGAACGAGACTCGAACTCGCGACCCCGACCTTGGCAAGGTCGTGCTCTACCAACTGAGCTATCATCGCATTTTTGCTCTCAAAATTATTTTTAAGACCGTCTTGCTTTCTTTCAAAAGCGGGTGCAAAGGTACTGCTTTTTTTTGACTTGACCAAATTTTTTTACGGAAAAATGCAAAAAAAATGAGATTTTCCTCGCCTATGTCAGTTTTTTTGTGTAAATTTGTACCCGAAATGGCAAAATCAGAACTCCAAATACAACGGCAAAAATCTTTCGCGCGACTCAATAAACTTTTCCACGCTGCATGTGCGGATTACGGGCTGTTACAGGACGGTGATAAAGTGCTGATTGGACTCAGCGGCGGCAAGGATAGTCTGCTGCTCACCGAACTTCTGGGCGCACAAGCCAAAATCTATGTCCCTCGCATTGAAGTTCTTGCCGTACATGTGCGGGTGAGAGGGCGGGATTACCATAGCGACCTGACTTATTTGGAGGATTTCTGTCGTCAATATGATGTGCCTTTCTTGGTGCGCGACACAGAGATACAGGGTGAAGAAAAAAAAGATGCCTGTTTTCTCTGCTCGTGGTATCGCCGCAAGATGCTGTTGGACACAGCACAAGAATTGGGGTGCAACAAAATTGCTTTAGGACACCATAGGGATGATGTGCTGCAGACTCTTTTGATGAATCTTATTTACGAGGGACGTTGTTCCTCTATCCCTCCTATACTGCCATTGGATAAGATGCCACTGAGTTGGATTAGACCTCTGTGGAATATCGACGAACAGGATATTTTGAACTATGCCGCTTTGTGTAATTACCGCAAGCAGGAACATGTGTGTCCTTTTGAAAAAGTAACCTCTCGGGCAGAGGTGGCGGCATTGTTGAAACAATTGGAGGGCATGAACGAAAATGTGCGTTCTTCGCTCATTCATAGCATCACCTCTCGTCAATAACATATTAATCACATACTAATCACATACTAAAAACAGGGAAAAATATGCAAGGGATTTATACTATTTTATTGCTGTTGGCGTCCAACATCTTTATGACATTGGCTTGGTACGGACACCTCAAGATGACCGAGTTTTCATGGTTTAAGACGCTCCCGTTAATCGGCGTCATTGCTTTTTCATGGGGAATTGCTTTCTTT
The DNA here is from genome assembly GCA_045641145.1 of Paludibacteraceae bacterium. Taxonomy (GTDB): domain Bacteria; phylum Bacteroidota; class Bacteroidia; order Bacteroidales; family Paludibacteraceae; genus Colicola. Next base: position 4,537 of record JAZUGJ010000109.1, on the reverse strand, counting down.
GAGTATTGCCTGCAAGTGCCTGCCAATAGAATCGGTTTTGAGGGCAACGGCGGACCGTTTAATCTTATGCAACTCAAAATATTGCAAGAGGTGATTACCCTTACTGTCTTTGTGCTGTTCTCTGTTTTGGCATTTCACATGCAATTGCGTTGGAACCATCTCTTGAGTGGCATCTTTATGATTCTTGCCGTCTATTTTGTGTTCAAATGAAAATCTTGATTGCGCCGTTAAACTGGGGGCTTGGTCATGCCACGCGGTGTGCCGAGTTGGTCCGCCGCTACCTCGCCGAAGGGCATGAGGTGGTGTTGGGGGGGGACGGCGACAGTCTGGTTTGGCTCAGGCGTGCTTTCCCCGATTTGCGTTTTGTGGAGTTAGCGCATTTGGATTTACGGTATAGCAAGAGCCGCTGCCAAGTGGGTGCTATGCTTCGTGCGTTGCCGCAACTTATTCGTTTCTCGGCGGAAGATATGGCGCGCTTGGGGCATTTGCTGTCGGTGGAGCCCTTTGATTGGGTTATTTCTGACAACCGTTTCGGTTTGTGGTCGGACCGCACCCGCTGCATCTATATGACCCATCAATTGCACATCTGCCTGCCCCGTTTTTTTCGTTGGCTTGAGCCGCTTGCCTCTCGCTTGCACGCGCGTATATATAAGAGGTACGATGAGATTTGGGTGCCTGACCGCGAAGCAAACGGCTTATCCGGTATTTTGGGTCACCCCGAACATGTACCTGCTAAGGTGCGCTATATCGGTCCACTATCTCGCTTCCCCGCTTCCCCAATTCCCCGATTCACCGATTCACCTTATCACACGGTAGTGCTTCTCTCCGGTCCGGAACCGCAACGCACCTTGTTGGAAAATGAATTGTTGCACCGCTTTGAGGGGCAAACCGACTCTGTCTTATTGGTGCGGGGCAAAGTGCAGGAACCCTTCACACGAATAACAAAAGCCAACATCACCTTTGTGCCATGGTTGAACGACAGCGACCTGCAGTCCGCCCTTCTCGGTGCGGACAAAATAATATGCCGAAGCGGTTATTCGACCATCATGGATCTTGACCGTCTCGGCATACTGGATAAAGCAGAATGGATTCCTACTGCCGGTCAGCCCGAGCAAGAATATCTTGCATCGCTTTGGCGGCTTTCCTGCCGTCCGACATCGCCAGAATGACCGTAGCACCTCCGCGGACTATATCGCCACCTGCAAAGAGGGTGGGGATAGTGGACTGCATCGTATCTTCATTTACCACGATGGTACCTTTTTTACTTATTTCCAGTCCTTCTACCGTATTAGGAATGAGCGGATTGGGGCTGACACCTACGCTCACGATAACCAAATCAACAGGTATAGTCACCGTCTTGCCCTCTACTGCTACAGGACTGCGACGACCCGATTCGTCCGGTTCGCCCAGTTCCATCACTTGTAGTACGGCTTCTTTAACCCGTCCGTTTTCGTCGCCGTGGTATGCAATAGGGTTGTGCAGGGTCATAAACTCTATACCTTCCTGCTTGGCGTGGCGTACTTCTTCAATTCGGGCAGGCATCTCTTCTTCGCTGCGGCGATAGATAATAATGGCATGTTCAGCACCGAGCCGTTTCGCCGTGCGGACCGCATCCATGGCAGTATTGCCACCGCCGATAACCGCCACATTTTTGCCGTATAGCAAGGGAGTGTCGGTTTGCGGATTACTTGCGTCCATTAAATTGACGCGGGTCAGGTATTCGTTACAGGACAATACGCCATTCAGGTTCTCGCCCTCTATATTCATAAAACGGGGCAGACCGGCTCCCGAAGCCACAAACACGGCGTGGAAGCCCTGTTCTTTCAGGTCGTCCACCGTCATCGTCTTACCGATAATCGTGTCGGTCATAAACTCAACTCCCATTTGGCGCAAGCCGTCTATCTCCTTATCTACGATTCGGTTAGGCAGACGGAACTCGGGGATACCGTATTTTAACACGCCGCCTATCTCGTGTAACGCTTCAAAAACAGTAACTTTATAGCCTGCTTTCGCCATATCTCCGGCAAACGCCAAACCCGCAGGACCACTGCCTACCACAGCAATCTTCTTATCATTGTGCATTGTGCATTGTGAACCGTGCATCGCGCTCTGCGCGTTATCAGCCACAAAGCGCTCCAGATAGCCGATAGCCACCGGCTCGTGCCCCATTTTGTGGTGGATACAGCGTGCCTCGCATTGTTTCTCTTGCGGGCACACGCGACCACATACTGCCGGCAGCGTGCTGCTCCGGCGGATAACCTCGGCGGCACCGTTGATATCGCCTTGTTCCACGCGTTTGATAAAGTCGGGAATATGTATATTGACCGGACAACCTTCCACGCAGGTCGGGTTCTTACAGTTCAAACAGCGGTGCGCTTCCGTGATGGCTTGTTCAAAACTCAGCCCCTGGTTAACCTCGGCACGCAGACTCTTGACGCGTACTTCGGGTGCCAGTTCGGGCATTTGGGCGCGCGGGATAGCCACACGGTCTTTGGCGGTCAGGGGCTTTGCTGCCTGTTGGTATTGGTCCATTGCAAGCGCCTCTTCGGGTTTGTAGGAACGCAAGCGGCTCATCATCTCGTCCCAATCGACTTGGTGAGCGTCAAACTCAGGACCGTCTACACAAACGAACTTGGTCTGACCGCCTATGCTCACACGGCACGCGCCGCACATACCTGTACCGTCTACCATAATTGTGTTTAGCGATGCGTCGGTAGGGATATGGTATTTGGCGGTTGTCAGCGATACGAATTTCATCATGATAGCAGGACCGATTGTGATACACTTGTCCACTTTCTCGCGGTTAATAACCTGCTCTACGCCCACTGTTACCACGCCTTGTTGTCCCATACTGCCGTCGTCGGTCATTACAATCACTTCGTCCGACCATTGGCTCAGTTCGTCTTTCAGTATGATGAGGTCTTTGTTTCTTGCTGCCAGCACGGTGATGACGCGGTTACCGACTTTCTTTAATGCTTCAGCAATGGGTAGCATCGGGGCTGCCCCCACGCCTCCGCAGGCGCATACTACGGTACCGAAGTGGTCAATACGGGTGGCTTTGCCGAGCGGACCGACCACATCCTGCAACATCTGTCCTTCTTCCATCGCGCATAGTTTGGAGGAAGACACGCCTATCCGTTGCACCACCAGCGTGATTGTACCCTTGTCAGGATCGGCATTGCTGATAGTCAGCGGCATACGCTCAGAATGGTTATCCACACGTATAATGACGAAGTGTCCTGCTTTACGGCTGCGGGCAATCAGCGGGGCTTCCACTACTATTTCGGCTACATTGTCCGAAAAGAAACGCTTGGAAATAATTTTGTTCATAGTTATTCGACAATAATTGTGCAAAGATACTGCTTTTTTGTCAAATATGCAAGTTATATTTGGCAGTTTGCGTTTTTTTTAGTACTTTTGCACTCGGTTTAAAATGCAAGTGTCATGGCAAAAGATGGTTTTTCAAGTCGTATAGGCGTTGTTTTAGCGGCGGCAGGTAGTGCAGTCGGGTTGGGTAATATTTGGAAATTCCCCTATATGTTGGGGCAGAATGGCGGTGGGGCGTTCCTGCTTGTTTATATTTGTTGTGTGCTGTTGTTCGGTCTTCCGCTTATTATGACCGAATTTATGATAGGTAAGTGCAGCGGTAAATCGGTTTTTGGTGCCTATCGCACCCTTATTGGCAATCGGCGTTGGAACTGGTTGCCGGTGTTGATGGCCGTATTGGTATTGTTAATCGCCGGTTTCTACTGCGTAGTGACGGGGTGGTGTCTGGATTTCCTGTACCAAGCCATCATTGGGGTGAAGGACTATACGCTGCACACTTCTAACGGTTGGATAACCTGTTTCTGGTCGCTGATTGCTTTTGTGCTGACGGCAACTATTTCGTGGAGCGGGGTAGGTGAGGGCATTGAACGGCTCAGTAAGATACTGATGCCGCTGCTATTAATCCTTCTGGTGGTGCTGATTGTTCGCGTGCTGATGTTGGACGGCTCTACGGTCGGTGTGCGTTTCCTGTTTGCATCCGATTTGACTAAGATAACCCCGCAAACCGTTCTGGCAGCGATGGGGCAGTGTTTCTATTCGCTTAGTATAGGCATGGGTGCCCTGATAACCTACGGTGCCTATATGCCCAAGTATCAGAATGTGACGGCAACAGCGGTACAGATAGTCTCTATCGATACCGTTATTGCGGTGTTGGCGGGCTGTGCCATTTTCCCTGCTGTGTTTGCTTTAGGTATGAGCCCTACCGAAGGTCCCCAATTAGTGTTCTCTGTTTTGCCGGCTGTCTTTGCACAGATGGCAGGAGGACGGCTCTTCGCTATACTCTTTTTTGCTTTGTTGACCATTGCGGCTATTACCTCTGCCGTCAGTCTAGTAGAGATGCTGACGGCTAGCTTGATGGAGGCAAGTGCGAATAGCCGTAGTCCGAAGCGGCTGAATCGCCACGCTGCGATTGTGATGGCTACAGTGGCCTGTTTCGCTGTGTCGGTGCTATGTTGCTGGAGCATGGCGGACTGTCCGCTCCTGACGATAG
>JAZUGJ010000108.1:0-3069 GCA_045641145.1 Paludibacteraceae bacterium | reverse complement strand
CGGTATTTCGGAAGCAAAGGGCAGGAGTGTATATATGTGATGTACATACGCCCAGTTGGCCATCACGCTCACTTGTGCCGAATAGGCGGGACCGATAATAAAGTCCACGCTGTCCAGTTCGGGGCGGGCGAGTGCTTGTGTCAATTGGCCGGCGGATTTACCTACATCATAGGTGTACACATCAATGGGTTGTCCTTCTTTCTGCTCTTCGTAAACCGCCAATAAAGCACCCGAGTAGAAATCCAGGAAGCGGTCCATGTTTTTGTCCCGTTTCATTACTTCGGTTTGCAGGGGCAGCAATAGTGCCACCCGTATAGGTTGGACGGTTTGTGCCGTGAGTGCGGCACACAATAGTAATGTCAGTGTTACGAGTGTTGTCTTTTTCATCGTATATATTTTTTTCTGCGCCCGAGCCACACCGCCAAACCGACTATAGCAAGTATAGATACGGGTGCCAAGATACTGATTGTCTGTATAGTGGGGCGGAGTTGGTAACTTTTGCGGTCATTTAATAAACGCAATTGCATGTGCTTACCACGCAGTTGCATCAGCCCGGCTTCGTCGGTTAACCATAACACGCTGTTGGTCAAGAAATCGCGGTTGCCGAATTGTGTTTTCATATAGCGGTCATAACCGACGGGAAGCGGTTCCTGCTGTTGCCATTCGTTCACGGCGAGGTTACTGCATGCCACCACAATCTGTTTGGTCGTCTTGCTGTTTTTGATAATACGGCAGGAATCTAATCCTTCGGGCGGCAGGCGGTGTTGGTAGAACGATTGAAACACGCCTTCCAAACTGATAGCAACCGGTATGTATGCCGATTGGAATAACTCGGGCGCGATAGTCATATCGCTCAAATCGACCTCGGCGGGTACGCCTGTCTTGCGAGAAGCGGTGGAGGTCGCCAAAAGTACTTGTTTGTCTATCCCGTCTTGCCCTCCCACGGCTTCCACTTCGCTTACCAGCATACTCTTCACTTGGGCGATGTTGCGTGTAATAGGCAATTGGTCGCCTGTCAGCAATAAGGGAGCGTAGGTCCAAGGCATTGGCTGAAATTGTCCTTCGGTTGGGCTGCCGCTCACTTCCACCGGCACCATCAAACATTGCAGATCTTGTACCAGCGCGGGGTTGACTCGTACACCATAGCGGAACAACAAATCGCGCACACCCCAATCTTCAGCAATGACGGGAGTCAGACCGTCTTCGCGTAGCATATCGTCCGAAAAACGCACACCGTCTAACAGCCACATCACCCGTCCCCCTCGCATGAGATATTGGTCAATGATGAACTTATCCGTTTCGCTCAGCGGTTGTTGCGGTCCGGCAATGATGACTGCCAAATAACCGTCTAAAATATGCGGGTCGGTACCCAATACACCTCTATCTACTTGGAAATAGCGACTCAGTTCCTTACTCCAATCATATACTTGCCGCTCGTCCAATTCGCCGTGTCCTTCTAAAAAAGCCACTTTGCCCGTTTGAGGTTGCAGCAGGGAGTGGATGGCTTCGGCAAAGCGGTATTCCAGCCCCTCTATGCTGCTGTTCAGGTTTTCTTCTCCGCTTCGTCCGGGATTGTTTTGCAACAGACTGACCACGCGCAACCGTTCCTTGTAGCGGACAATGGCGTAGGGATAGACGGGTGTCTGTACCATCTGTCCGTTTTTGGTGCGCTCATGCACTACAATAGGTTGTAAGCCGAGATTGGTCGGCACTTCGGCATGCATGACGGTGCAAAAAGAGTTATACACCGCCAGTTCGTCTAATAAGTCATAAGTGGCTTGCCGGAGTCGCTGAAAGCCGGTGTTCATCTTGCCGCCGTCCAGTAGCACTTGTACCGTGAGGGGGGCATCTGCCTGCTCCACCAATGCGCGGGTCGGCTCACTGACCGTATAGCGTTTGTCGGCGGTCAAATCCCACCGTCCCCAATGCAGGGACAGGAGAAGGAATAATATGTTAAGGCAGTTGGTCAAATACGCTGCGGTTAATGGTCCATTGATGTTTATTGCGCAGTTCCTCTACCCATATTTTTTCCAGTTCATCCTGATAGTCGCCGGTTACTTTGCCACGCTCGTCTTTATATTCCTGCGGGGCTTTGATGATTTTGCCTATCAGTTCCACAACGGGCATCTTGTCGTTTTCATATTTGGCACCTTTCACTTTGAACCCTTTGGCATCTACTGCGGGGCGGTTGCCTTTCTGCCAAACGCCGTATTCGACACGCACATATTTGATGCTGTCCGTATTGACGCGCGATTCGATAAAGGACTCAATCGAGTCGGGGTTGGCGGCTTTGATAATGCTCTTGGCTGCCTTGGCGTGCAGTGCGTCTTTGGCGTAAATGATATAACCTTTCCAACGCGGTTCATCCCATGTGTATTGGTCTTTGTGGGCATTGAAATAATTTGTCAGACCTTCCTCATCCTTGCTTGCTTTGTCCCATACATTGGTCAAACTGACATCAAAGAGCAGGATACCGTCGTGGTATTCCTGTACGAGGTGGCGCAGTTCTTCATATTTCTCCTCAAGGTGGGCGTCTGCATACTCGCGCACCTGCTCGTCCGTCATATCATCGCTCAGTTTATATTCGGCGCGTGTCTTGCGGATAAAGGCCTTGTCAACTTCTTTATGGCGCTCGTCGCGTTGCACTTTCTTTTCCACTTGTTCGCGTATGCTGTCCAACGGCATGATAGAGCGGTGTCCGTACACTTTGGCGATATGCCATCCGAAATTGCTTTGGAACGGTGCGCTCATTTCACCGTCCTGCATCCCAAACACAGCGTTTTCGAATGGTTTAACCATGGCACCGCGACCGAACCAACCCAAGTCACCGCCACGCATAGCGGAACCCTTGTCGTCGCTTTCCTTTTGTGCCACTTCGGCAAAATCGCCGCCGTTTTGCAGCACGGCATATATGCTATCCATGGCAGATTTGGCATTGGCGTTCATCAGCGAGTCGCCACCCGGCACCATTTTCATGATGTGGGCAGCATGGACCTCTATATGGTCTCTCTCTTCTTCCACCAAAGCGATATGGTAGCCGTACGGGCTGCGGAATACGGGTGTTACGCC
>JAZUGJ010000107.1:0-9930 GCA_045641145.1 Paludibacteraceae bacterium | reverse complement strand
TACCGTTCAGGAAACCTATCTCGCGTCCGCCTACGCCCACATCGCCGGCAGGAATATCCTGGTCGGGACCGATGCAACGCCACAATTCCAGCATGAACGCTTGGCAGAAACGCATAATCTCAGCGTCCGATTTGCCCACCGGATCAAAGTCCGAACCGCCTTTACCGCCACCCATCGGAAGCGTGGTCAGCGCGTTTTTGAAAGTCTGTTCAAAGCCGAGGAACTTCAGCATACTGGGGTTGACCGCTTTGTGGAAACGCAAGCCGCCCTTGTAAGGACCAATAGCCGAGTTGAATTGGATGCGGTAACCCAAGTTGGTCTGCACTTCACCTTTGTCGTCCACCCAAGTAACGCGGAAGGTGTAGATGCGGTCGGGCTCCACCATACGCTCAACGATTTTGTTTTTCTCAAACTCGGGGTGCTGGTTATACACCTCTTCAATAGAGTTCAACACTTCCTCTACGGCTTGCAGATACTCTGCCTCGCCCGGATGTTTTGCAGCCAACTGCTGCATAATTTCTTGCGTTTTCATAAAACGAAAATTAAATATGTTGTTTTTTGTTGCAAAATTACACTTTTTTTTGCAAATAGACAAGGAAAATCGTACCTTTTTCAGATGTTTGGAACATAATCTTTCCGTCCGACCCCTCCACAATGGTTTTGGAGATAGCCAACCCCAGCCCCGTACCGGTCGATTTGGTGGTGAAATTGGGCAGGAAAATCTTGGGCTGTATGTCCACGGGAATGCCTGGACCGTTGTCGGATATACTGATTTCCACTTGATTGTCTTCCTCTTTCAAAATGACGATTATATCGCCGTCTTCCTGTCCCTCCAACGCTTGCAGCGCGTTCCGCAGAATATTCGTAAACACCTGTCCTATTTGTTCCCTGTCGGCATAGCAATAGATACCGCTGTCCGGTCCCACATAACGCACGGGGATATTCATAGGGTTGTTCTGGTGCAAAGCCACCGCCTGTGCCAGTTTTTCCGCGATATCCACTTCGGATGTAACCACCTTCGGCAACTTGGCAAAGGTTGAGAACGAAGTTGCGATACGGCTCAGATTATCAATCTGCTCCACCAACATCACGGACGCTTTTTGAAACTGCTCGTCAAAGCGGTCCGTACCGCGCAAGCGTTGCAATTGTTGCACCGTCAGTTTCATAGGTGTCAGCGGGTTATTTATCTCATGTGCTATCTGCCGTGCCATCGTCCGCCAAGCCCCCTCGCGCTCTGAACGAATCAATCGGCGGGTCGTCTGTTCCAATTCGTCCACCATCAAGTTGTAACGCTGTACCAATTCGCCCAATTCGTCCTTGTAAGGATAGGTGATATGATTGTCTTTGCCCAACGCAAAGTGTTGCATCTTATCTATCAGTCGTTGAATAGGTTGTGACGTTGCACGCGCCGCCCAATAGGACAAAATAAGTGCCATGATCAGTACGATGATATACGGCGGAAGCAGGCGTGCCAAAAAGCCGTCCACCTCGCGTGCCATATCCTCTTCGGACAGGAAGGACGGCATGACGATATAGCCAATATGGGTATTGGTTCCGTTATAGAACTCGGTAAATGCTGCCAAATACTGCACCTCGCCGATATGCTCATAACACACCATCGTATTTTGCGGCGAGAAATAGACAGCCGGGTCCATATAGCGGTTTAGCAAGCCGTGTTCGAACAGACTCGGTGTGGAGGACCCCACCAAAAAACCGTTCAGGTCGTAAACATGTATGTCCGCTCCGAAGGTATAACCTAACGAGAGCAAATCGGCATTCAAATCATTGGTATTGTAGGACGACAAAGTCAAATCGTAGTAATACCTGTTTTGCAGTGCGGCTTGCACAAAGTGGCATTTCTCCTGCAAATACGCTTTTTGCTGTTCTTCGTAATGTTTGCGTTCAAAGCGCATGACCGAAACGACCACATAACCGAAAGAGAACAGCACCAACGCGGACAACAGCAATTGTATTTTCTGCCTCATTCGCAAGTTGCGGAAGCCCTTTGCAGACGCCAACATCCACATGGCAGCACCGAACAACAGCACAATCAGTGCCACTAAAATAATAAAGTACAAGCGTACCCGCGCGTGCGAAGTCTGAAAGAAACGCATCGTCTGCTGATTGTCGCGCAGGTGGATATAGGAAATACTATTCTCTATCTCATCTAAGCCGTTGATGTGCCACTCGGTCGGAATAACGGTCAGCAAGCGGAGCCACCCCACTTTAGTCCATTTGATCTCCGCCTTTGCGTTGTCAAAATCAAAGGTTTGCCATCCATTATATTGCACCTCCGGCAGATGGCGGAGGATAAGCGAGTTATGCGACCAATATACCAACCGTTGGGGGTCGAACAGGAAAAACATCATTCGGTCATTCCCGCGGGTCAGTAGCACCACCGAGTCTTTGGCACCGTTTTCCAACGCACGCACCACCAAGGCGGTCTGCTCGTCCGCTTCCCGTTTCAGTTGCTGTAAATCGTCTTCCTGCGAGGAGCAAGCCACGAATAGCAAACCGAGCAAAAATAGCACTATGAAACTTGATTTTTTCATTTTCACTTGCAAAATTACAAAAAATCTTGTACCTTTGCAAAAATTTTTAGGAAAAAATTATGCTAAATATTTTCACAGCCCTATTATTGGGCTTTTTGATGATAATTGACCCCTGCACGCTCTTTACCTCGGTGGCTGCTATCGGCTATATCGACCGGGAGATGCAGAACAAACGTCGGGTCTTGACCACCGGACTTATGTTCGTGCTTGGCAAACTCAGCACTTATGTTTTGCTCAGTATTCCTTTCTTAATTGGCGCGCAGACAGAGACCATTCACCGTTTCTTGGGCGAATGGGGCGAACCGTTGCTGTGTCTTTTTATGCTTATATGCGGTGTTCTGCTGCTATTTGCAGGCCATCACCATCACGAGCATGACCACGGCATGAGCAAGTGGCTGCAAACGGTGGACGACAAGAGCAGTTGGCTCTGGGCTTTTATGTTGGGTATTTTCTTTGCCATTGCTTTCTGCCCGCACCGTCTCGTTTATTTCTTCACTATGATTGAGATGGCAGCCACGATGACCGCTTCCGCCCAATGGCTGATGCCCGTTGTCTTCGGATTAGGGACCGGTCTGCCCATTATGATTTTGGCGTGGATTATCTGTTACAGCAGTATCTCCTCTGTGGCTCTGACGGAGAAGATGCACCATTTCGAGCATCATTTCCGCTATATCTGCGCCGTGCTCTTTATCGGTTATGGCATCTATCTCGGTGTCCACATTCTCCACCACGACCACCACCACGAAGATGTCCACACCGAATTTTCGCTTTAAGCAGTTCACCGTTTGGCATGACCGCTGTGCCATGAAAGTCGGCACGGACGGAGTGCTGTTGGGTGCTTGGTGCAATACTGAAAGATTGACGGTTGACAATGCACAATGCACGATTTTAGATGTTGGAACCGGTAGCGGACTTATTGCGCTTATGTTGGCGCAGCGGATGGTTGACGGTTCACAATGCACAATGCACAATGGCGCTTCCGAGCACGCCGATGATTACTTTCATATCGACGCCATCGACATTGCCCCCGATGCGGTGGAGCAAGCCGACTATAATTTCAAGCAGTCCCCTTGGTCCAACCACCTCCACGCCCATCTCTGTTCCTTACAACAAGTCTCCCATTTGAGGGGAGATTTAGAAGGGTCTTTTGACCTTATCGTCAGTAATCCGCCTTATTTTGCCGATTCGCTCAAGAATCCCGATGAGGGGCGCAAACAGGCACGGCACACCGATACGCTCAGTTATGAAGATTTACTGACACATAGCGCGCGTTTGTTGAACGCACACGGGACACTCGCTTTGGTCCTTCCCGCCGCGGTCGAAAAGCAGATAATCCGTCTTGCTGCCACACAGGGGCTCTACCCCACGCGCCTTACCCGTGTTTTCAGCAAACCCGACCGTCCCACGCCTATCCGTATTCTTATTGAGTTCGGCAAGAAAACACTTCTTTCCACGGAAGTCTCCCTTTTAAGGGAACATTTAGAGGGGTCTTCCCTATATATCGAATCGGCGCACTCCCCACGGAGTGCCGAATACGCCGACCTCACAAAAGATTTCTATTTGTAAGGAACACATCACGACTTCCCACAAAAAGCGCCACAACTTACCGAACAAAATTGTCACAACTTACCGAAAAGTACAACTTTTTAGGAATATCATTTGTACAAGTCATTTATTTTTCGTACCTTTGTACCCGTTCTCAAACTATGATTTTAATAAGCTTTTAATATGATTTTAGTATGTGATTAATATGTGATTAGTATGATATTAATATGATATTAGTAAGATATTAATAAGATATTTAGCAATTATCAAGCAGAGATTATAATAACTTTCTAAAAATATACAACTATGGCAAAAACAACTTTTATTATCCCTATTGACGTTCTCGCGGGCAAACTCAACAAGCAAGATGATACCATTTTCCGCAAGAAGCAATTCAAAGATGAAAATGGAAAAGTCCTTGGAGAGGGGGCAAATGAGACTTATGTTATCAGAAATCCGCGTGATTGGAAGAAGCACCCTGCACAAGGTGCCGAACTACGTAAAATCAACCTTTGGAAGCAGGCATGTGCACAAACAAAATTGATTGTCCGCAAGCCCGAAGACATAAACAATGACCCCACCCTTTCGGATGAGGCCAAGACGCAAGCCCTTACCACGTTAGCGATGTGGAAGAAGCGTTTTGATGCCCAGCGTATCAAAGGAGAATCCGACGCGCCTATCAGTCCTAAGACTGGCAAACACCTCTGCTACCAGCGTTTCGACTGCTTCGTCCGTGCCGCCCTCCTCCGCGAGTTGCAGAAAGGGAGGAAGACAGAATAAACTTGTTTTTAGCGATAGAATAGGGCAAAAAATCACCCTATTCTATATTCCAACGACTTTTTCTGTACTTTGATAAATCTTTATTATGCCCATTACTTAATGTCAATAAATCTTCTGAATTCATTTCTAAAAGACATTTTCGTAGATTTGACTCTCCATATTTAGTTACGATCTCATCTTTATATGTGTTATCAAAAGCTCCAGTTTTTAGCAAATATACAACATAATAAAAATCTGGACTATACTCTTTTGAACTTTCGAATTCAATGGAGTTATTTTCTTGTTTATAAATCGAGTCATTTGGCTCTGCATGAGTGGTAGAAGTGGGTATAATAGAATATTGTTGTGGTGCGAATACATACCCAACTCGTTTTCGAGCAAAGAGCGATATTGGTACTATACATAAAATCAGTACCATTATAATGTTCTTTTTCATAGTCAATTAGTGTTTAAAGAAAAACTTTGGTTTATCATATTGATTCGTTTGTTGGCTATTCGAAGCATCTGTGCTATTGATAATCCATTCATCATTTTTTGTAGCTGAACGCCATGACTTTATTGTAGCAGGAAAACCCTGAACGGTTATGACAACTAACTTATCTTGGAACTCTACAGCAAATAAAGGTGCCATCATAATGTAGGCATTATACTTTTGTAATGCCCGATATAAAACATTATTTTTCTCAGATTCGGCTATCTGATTTTTTTCTTCTTGTGAAATAGATGCGTCTTCCAATTGAATAGTTTCTGCATATTTAATAGGTTCTTGCGCAATCGTTAAATCCGCTATTGATGGTACTATATATGATGAATTTACTTGTGGTTCAGAAGTATAAAACTCTGCTGATGAAATTAAGTGTTTTGTTGATTGGCAAGCAAATAGAGTCGCCATTGCGATAAGAATTATTAAATTTTTGACTTTCATAAAATTATACCCTCAATATGTGCCGGGCGCAACTTTTAGTTAATAATCTATAGTCCGTTGTTTGACAAGGCACAAAAAAGTGGACTAAACTTTTTAATCCACATTTGCAGGTATCGCCAAACACCTTTGTAGTTGAATTTTACGAAGTAAGGCCCACTCGAAACGAGTGAGCGTTGAACTTTACTCCACAACTACATTCTTAAAACTGGCGATTTTGCAAATGCGTGAAACAAAGATAACGCTATATTATCTATTGTGCAATTTTCTTGCTTGTTTTATTTCATAGGCGATATTTATTCATTATTTAAGAGTACACTAATAGTACGCTCTACTCCCGTTCTACCCCCGTTAAGAACCCGTAAAGGACCAATAAATGACTTTACTTACCTACATTGACGGGACGCACCTCACGGATGACGGTAACCTTCACCTGTCCGGGATAGGTCATCTCGTCCTGAATGCGTTTTGCCAAATCAAACGACAGCAGTTCGGTATCTTTGTCGGAAATCTTGTCGGCACCCACGATCACACGCAACTCACGACCGGCTTGCAAAGCGTAGGTCTTCACCACACCCGGGTAAGACATTGCCATATTCTCCAAGTCATTAAGACGCTTTACATAGGTCTCTACAATCTCACGGCGGGCACCGGGGCGGGCACCGGAAATAGCATCGCACGCCTGTACGATAGGCGCAATCAGCGTCTCCATCGGGCATTCGTCGTGGTGGGCTGCCACCGCATTGCATATATCAGGTTTCTCACCGTATTTCTCACACAACTTGCCACCCAACTCGGCGTGCGGCAGTTCCTCCTCGTTTTCCGCCACTTTACCTATATCGTGCAACAAACCGGCACGACGGGCTTTCTTGGGGTTGAGTCCCAATTCGGCAGCCATAACGGCACATAAGTTGGCTGTCTCACGAGCGTGCTGCAATAAGTTCTGACCGTATGACGAACGATATTTCATCTTACCGATGAGACGAATCAGTTCGGGGTGCAGACCGTGTACACCGAGGTCGATAGTAGTCCGTTTACCGGTTTCTATTATCTCGTCCTCTACTTGTTTAGTCACTTTGGCAACCACTTCCTCAATGCGCGCGGGGTGGATACGACCGTCCTGTACCAGTTGGTGTAAGGACAGGCGGGCTATCTCACGGCGGATGGGATCATAGCCGGAAATAGTGATGGCTTCGGGCGTATCATCTACCACTATTTCTACACCTGTTGCCGCTTCCAAAGCGCGGATATTACGCCCCTCGCGTCCAATCACACGACCTTTCACCTCGTCATTGTCGATGTGGAACACCGAAACGGCATTTTCGGCTGTCGTCTCAGAGGCAACACGCTGAATGGTTTGGATAATGATTTTCTTGGCTTCTTTATTAGCAGTCAGGCGGGCGTCGTCCATCGTTTCGTTAATGTATGCCATGGCAGCCGTTTTGGCTTCGTCACGCATGGCCTCCACCAGTTGTTTCTTGGCTTCCTCTGCGGACATTCCGGACAGAGACTCCAACTGTTTCTGCGCCTGTTGGTGCATTTTGTCCATTTCCTGTTGCTTAAACTCCAACGCTTTCTGCTGCGCCTCCATTTGTTGCTGCATCTGCGTGAGTTCATTCTGCTGACGCTGCAACTCGCCTTGACGCTGATTCAGTTCGTTTTGTCGCTGGTTAAGCGCTTGTTCACGCTGTTGCTTGCGTTGCTCGTCCTGACGGATAGCATTGTCATGTTCCAATTTGAGGGCGATAAATTTCTCCTTCGCCTCAATCATTTTGTTTTTCTTGATAACTTCGGCTTCCTCCTCTGCCTTTTTCAGCAGTCCGGAAGACGAATAGCGGAAAAACAAGTAGCACGCCGCGGCACCTGCTACGAGTGAACCTGCGGCTATCAAAAGACTGGTTAGCATAATTTTTCTTGCATTAATTTATTGAGTTCGTTAATTTTTTTCAAATAGGGTTCCAAATCCTGCTCACGGGTGGACGCAAACATATTGACCGCCACTTTCAGTGCCACATACATCCATAAATCCTCCAACGAAGCGGAAGGCAGCAAGCGTTGGTACTTGCCGTATTCCTCATTCAGCAACTCCGCCGCTTTACGGTAAAACGGTTCCTGTTCACGCTCCACATTCAATGCGATACGGCGTGAATTCAGCGTAAGAGTGATATGTTGTACATCGTTCATTGTTTCAATACTTCTATAGCACGGTCCACTTGGCTAATCATGTTGGTAATTTGGTTTTTGGCATACTGCCGGTCCTCATCTCCCCCTAACATGGCGTGCGCCAATTGAAGTTTGCGGTATTTATCCTGCAGCACTGCCAATTCGCCGTGCGTGCGGACTATTTCCTGCCGTTGATCCTCCTTGTCCTGCTGCAATGCGGTCACTTGTTGTTCCAACTCGGCAATCCGCCCGAGAAGGCGGCGCACCGAATTATCCAACAAGGTTAGCGAATCCATAGCACAGACCGGTCAGAATTTAGAATGAGTAACTTACGCCCAGACCGATATTGGCAAGGAACTGAACACGCTCTGCAGATGTCGTATATTCATCTGCCGTACCTTTATTGAATGTTCTGTCAATCTTCAAACCGTTGACATACTTCAAATCCGTTGTCAGCGCAATACTGAGGCATTTGAGGAATTGATAAGAGATAGCCACATCCCAATCCACATCAAAATTACCGAAACGACGGTTATTGTCGCGGAAACCTAAATAGGTTGCATTTTTAATATCCAACGGCAGATGATACTCCTCAATCTGTTTCTCGGAATAAACGGTACCGTCTGCGAATTCGTACAGTTTTGTTTTGTCCCACGCGTAGGGAGTGAATAAGGTGATGTGACTAATAATCTTCAAGTCCTTGTACGCATAGTTAATTGCGCCTTTCAAAGTCAAACCGAGTTCGGCTTTGGCATTGGTATAAGTCTTGTGGAAACCGTCCTTCCCCTTATCGTCATATTTCCAAGTACCGTTCTTTTCCTGCAACTCCTGACGCAAGCCGTCATAAAAATCATTTATAGGATACTCGTCTGCAAAACGGTTATTTATTTTGTCGCTTACATACGCCGTGGTGATACGACCTGCCACCGGAGAGAGATAAACCGAGAACACACCGTCCAAATCGGTTCCGGACAGGGGCTTCCAATCAATACCGACAGAGATATCGGTGTACGACGGAGCCAAGATATTACTGAGTACCGGATTAAATTCACCCGTACCTTTGTAGTCACGACCAAGGTCGAATTGCGTTTGGAAACCGGCATTGACCGTCAGCAGCCAGCCCTTCTTGAATGCCCAACCAAGTTTGGTATTGAATTTCAAGTAATCAGACGCTTTCTGCATCTTGTCATACTCCTGATCCACATAACTCAAACCGTAAGCCATATCGAGGTTGGTATCCCAACTCAGATTGTTCTTGTCGTATAAGCAGCGTACCTTTCCGTATGCCGTACCCGTTACGTTGTTTTTACCACCGGCAGCCCAGTTCACCATACCGGTCGCGTTGGCGTTCAGACCGATAATACCTGACCAAGCCCAATCTTTTTTAACCTGTTCTTCTTGCGCCATCATAACTACTGAAGTCAGTATAGCGGCAATTAAAAGAAAATGCTTTTTCATTGTTGTTTTTTGTTTATGAAGTTAGTGATTTATTTTCCTCATTGAGTATAACTCAATATTCACTGCAAAGATACAAAAATTTATTGACTCCCACAAGTCTTTGTCAAAAATTACACAAAAAAAGTTAAAATTTGCACCTTTATGTGAAAGTTTTTTTGTAATTTTGCATCGTGAAATAAAATGCCATAGTGGGCATCAAAAAGGAATATAAATTTTAATCCATTTATAAAATGAAAAAAACGTTATTATCTTTAAGAACGACCATGATTCTTGCATTTTCCCTACTACCTCTAATCAGTTGGGGAGAGATTATCACAACGGAAACATACTCCAAACGGACAATCAACGGAGTCAATAGTACATGGGATTTTGGTGCCGTTTGTACGGGTTCATCGCGTAAAATAAATTCTGGCACATTAGATAACGACATTCTATATATTAGTGCTGCTTTAGGTGATCAACAATCTGCATCTTCGGGTGGTTTAAGCAATAAAAAGTACAGCGAAATAT
>JAZUGJ010000106.1:0-2961 GCA_045641145.1 Paludibacteraceae bacterium | reverse complement strand
ACCGCTTGGCCTCCGACTTCCCTCGTCCGGAAACCGCCGAATTGGTAGAAGAGGTGGAGAAACTTGTCAATAATTCTTTTTCTGTTGTTAAAAATCATTCATCTCTTTCTTTGCTTGATATCGGAACTGGTAGCGGCTGTATTGCGATTGCCCTAAAAAAACGCCACCCCGAATGGGATATTCATGCGATGGATATCAGCGAAGATGCATTGATCGTAGCGCGTGAAAACGCAGCAAAAAATGGGGTAAAAGTTGACTTTTTTCAAGGAGATACTTTTTCCGATGAAATGGGCGTTTTTGATATTATTGTCAGTAACCCTCCGTATATTATGGAGAGCGAGAAAAAAGATATGGAAAACCGTGTATTGAACTATGAACCGCACAGTGCACTTTTTGTTCCGGATGATGACCCGCTGCTTTTCTATCGTCGTATTGCCCAAATTCGCAAAGCACGCTTGCTGGCGTTTGAGATAAACCGAGCAATGGGACAACGCTTGTGTGACATGTTCGCAGAAATGGGCTATGGCGACATACAACTTATACGAGACAGTTATGGAAACGACCGAATACTTACTGCAAGATTGGATTCTTAAAGCCGAGCGTTACGCTGCTGCCGGCGAGCATTGCTCTAACGATGTCCGTCACAAAATGCAACAATGGCAAGCTCCGGATGAGTATGTAGAGCCCGTATTGTCGCACCTTGTATTGCACCGTTTTATTGATGAGTCTCGCTATGCAGCGGCATTTGTACGGGACAAAGTGCTTTTTCAAGGTTGGGGTCGGTATAAAATTCTGGCGGGGTTGAAAGCCAAACGCATCCCGGATGCAGTTATTCGCGATGCCCTTTTGACCATTGATAGCGAGGCGTATCGGTCTGCTCTCCGCAAAGCTGCTGCCACCAAAAAGAATGCTGCGCGAGAACAGCAAATGCGTTTTTTGCTTCAGCGCGGGTTTAGTTATTCGGACATTGAGGACGCGGAGCTGTTTTGATAGAGCGTCAATTTTTTTTGACGAAATAGCAAAATAATTGTATATTATTTGTGTATGTCCGTTTTTTTGTGTACCTTTGTGCGCTTTTCCGTGTGGAAAAGAAATTTGTAAGTACATAAGTATTTGTTTGATATGAAAAAAAGTGTTGTTTTTGCTTCTTTTTTAATATTGTTTGGTGTCACGGTGTCGGCACAACTGCCGTACGATACAGAGATGACTAAAGCCATGTTTAGTGATGCCAAAACTGTTTATTCCAAATCTAATGATTGTAGTTGGGTCAATCTCTTCTTAACGGAAAGAATACAATTGGGATCAGCGCTTAATATCCTTTCTTCGGCAACCAACTATGTTGTCATTGCTTTGCAGGAGGAGGGTTTATCTCGTAAGGTGTATTTTGACCATGCTCATGGCGGTTCAGGTACAATGAGTGTTGAAACCAGTACTAACCATGAGAATTGGACCGGTGTTTGGAGTTTGACGGAGGATGGTTCTATTGCTACCGGTTTGGCTGTTGTCTCTGATTCGGCGATGCTGCCCTCCACTACGCGCTTCATTCGCTTGAAATGGGAAGGTACAACCACCTGCTCTTTTGGTGGTATTAAAGTGACTGAGCTGAAAGACCTCAGTGCGGGAAGTGATGAATGCCACTTCCAGGATGCGTTGGTGGGCGATCTGATACAAACCAAGACGGTGAAGATTAATTGGACCAGTATTGTAGCGTCGGTCAGTTCCACCAATCCTGCGTTCACTGTATCGGCTTCGTTTATTGGTCAAAAGAATTTAGAGAACCAAACAACCGACTTGGCTATCTCGTATAACCATGACGCGGCGGGTTCGCATACTGGACAAATCATTATTGAAGGCGAGGGGCTTCGCGCCGTTATTAATGTGGACGGTAAAACTTCCAAGTATAATCAGCAACTGACTTGGACAGATGTGCTGGGAGAGCACTTGACTTCTGACAATATCACATTACACGCTTTTACTGACCAAAAATTGCCTGTTTCATATATCTCTTCCGACTCAACGATAGCGTGGGTAAACGAATATGGTCATGTGGTTTGTGTGTGTGCTGGCAAAGTTACCTTATCTGCTTTCCAACCGGGCAACTATATGTTCAATGGCACAGATACAGTTGCCAAAGAACTGATACTGAAGCGCGTTGATCCGCTTATCGCTGTTGCTGCGGCGGATATAACCTATGGTCAGAAAGCCAAAGAATGCGTTTTGACAGAGACGAATGGTCGAGTAGCGGGTACATTGCGGTGGCTGGAAACCGACCCTGAATTGGTGCCGGATGCGGGTTTATATACTTGGAATGTGTTCTTTACACCGGATGACGAGTGCATGTATAACACGGCAGTCCGTATGGTGGCTTTGCGCGTGAATAAAGCTCAACAAACAATTGTGTGGGAGCAAGAGGCGACCGAGGTACGCGAGGGTGATATTTTGCCCTTGACAGCAACAATAAGTAGCGGTCTGCCTGTATCGTTCGCTATGACGAATTGTATTGCGGATATTGATGAGAGTGTCTTGACAGGAAATGAGGAGGGGCAGACAACTGTTATTGCTTTCCATTCCGGTAATAATAATTATGAACCGACAGTAGTTGTGATGCATGATATTACCGTTTTGCCTGCCGTTCAGCCGGTTCCGACGCGCATGGTAAGTGCCAAAGAGGTGTTGAAGAACGGCACGAAGCATATCCATGAGGGAATCCTATACCTTAATTATAAAGGGCGTACATACGACGCACAAGGACACCTGTTGCATTGATAGATATTAACCAAATATAATCAATTCATTTAATCAATTAACAACCAACAAATTTTTTTAAACCCCGTCCCCTTTTCGGTGAATAAAAGGGAAGAACAATGACTAAAAAATTATTTACTTTTTTCGCAGCCCTGTGTGCATCAGCAATGCTGTTTGCCCAGGACTATCTCTGCTTCACTGCGGAAGTAGGTGGAT
>JAZUGJ010000105.1:0-2955 GCA_045641145.1 Paludibacteraceae bacterium | reverse complement strand
ACAGCCAAGAACTTTTTATGATGAAGAAATATATACTTGGATTAATTCCTCGTTAGTATTTGACAATGAGGAAGACATAATTGAATCTTTAGAATCTAATCCAGTAGAATTAGGCAAAAAAAAATTATCGAATTATAAATTTGTAGATTCAAAAACAGAGCCATGTATACAAATGTCTGATGTAATAGTCAAACTTATTGAGAGGTATTTGAAAGACATAGATAATGAAGGTTTGGAACTTGAAAATAAGATGAAGAAAAACGAATTAGTATATAAGAATTTCATCAAGTTGAATAAAATTATGTTGAAATCCCAGAATTATAATCCATTATTTATTCATGATATTATACCAATCCATATTCATGCTATTTTAGAATATTATATGCAAGAACATGGAAGGGAATAAATGTCTTGTTCTTCCCCCCCCCCCCCCTTATTCTCCGTATCTTTGCAACATAAAACCTGCACGATATGGAGAATTTTTCTTTTTCGTCTGTCCACTATAGACCCTCGCTGAATGCATTGGCTATCTCGCAACTGGCAAAATAACTATTACAATCATTATGGATTATCATAAGAGACTGCAAAATTACAAAAAATATGGCACATGGGCAAATTTATTGCATAGAACGCACAATAATTGCCCATATAATTACAACTTCGTGCAAAACGCTGTAAGCGCATTAAATGCCTCATATTCAATAATATATGTATTGTAGATTACACAAATTACAAATTACAACTCATTTTTATTGCTGATTTCAAAAATTCATTAAAAAGAGAATTTATTCCTTTTGAGACCCGAATGAGAGGTTATTATTATACATTTTTTGAGCGATTCGAGTATCCCTGTGATTCGCGTAGCGAGAGGTCATTGACAAGTCATGATGTCCGGCTTGTTTCATCACATCAATAGCAGGAACACCGTTCTCAAGCATATTGGTAATACCCGTATCCTTCAACGAATAAAGTTGCATTGTTTCGGGCAGTTGTAACTCTTTCCGCATCACTACCCACGCTTTTGAGTACAGAGCATCTGGAGCAGGTGTTTCACTAGGAATAAGACCTTTTCCGCAAATATAATAATCCATAGGCATAATGTCTAAATGTAAACTGCACATCAACTCTTCTATTTCAGGAGTAAGACCTACGACACGGGAACAGTGGTTTTTGGAAACCTCTGGCGGAACAATGATGCAGTGATCCTTCATATGAATATCACGCACCCGCAACTCGCGTATTTCTTTAGGACGAATAAAACCACTATAAATAAGCATACAAACAAGCAAGAACCCCTTTTGGTCATTGGCAGTCAAATATGTTTTAACCTTTGACAAAGCATTATCCGTAACTAAATCGCGGCGCTTCTCCTCGTTACGCTGCAATTTGAGTTGAGCAAAAGGATTGTTGGTTATCAACTCTTCCTCAATGCCCCAAGCAAAGAACAAACGATGCGATTTGATATAGTTGTTTAGGGTACGGGTAGAAACCTCACTTTTATCTCCGCGTTTGGTCTTGGACTTCATGGACTCCTCTTCTCGATAGGTAAGATACGCTTGGGCATCAGAACGGCTGAAATCCTGTGCTGCAATTCCGGGCAAGTATTCTTCCAAATAAAGCTTAAATAGTTTGGCATAGTTCCGATAAGAGCGCATCGTGTCCTTACGAACAATAGTCTCTTTCGCTTTAACGAAACGGTCAAGTAGTTCGACCAAAGCAATACCATTTTTAGGAGTGTCGGCTTCTTTCTCGCTTGGAACGGAAGGGACAAACTCTACATCAACAGATTGGCTTGGTTCTGTAGGCATAACTTTTGCCACATTGTTTTCCACGGGTGAGATAGACGATTTTGCTACTATGTCTTTGAGCAAAGAAACTTCTTTTTGCAACTCATTAATCATTGCTACATATGTATGCGTACTGGTGATATGGTCACTGGTAGGAACAAATGTAGTGGGGACATATCCGGAAGGCATGGTCATTAGAGAAGTGGGCATAGCATTGGCAATGGCTGCATCCACGGAATCATTTTGTGATGGCAATTGATTATCATGGTCGGGTATCCAACCTTGACTAAGACTGGCATTCACCTCCGCCACCATCATATTGGCATATTCGTAAAACTCGGACACTTTGCGATAGCGATGCTTGATAACATTCAAGCGCACGCGGTACCGAACTAATTTTTGCTCTTTGAAAGACCGGGCATAATACTCAATGTGCCAACCCAAAGATGGATTGGGACAAAATTTTAACACAGCAGGATAGAATTGGGCGCAAGATTGCAAGCCCAACGACTGAGTGTTCAAGGTTCCGCATTGAACCGAATTGGAATGAAAATTTGAAACTGACATTTTTTTTGTTGGTTTTGCGTCGTTGCATAATCAACAAGAAAGATGCCTATAAATGGTTGAGTTTTGGTTGAGTACTGGTCGAATATTGGTTGAATTCGTCAGTGTAATAAACCAAATTGCTCCAACCCTTTATGAAGTGTTGAAGCAATTTGATTGATTTTCAAGGACTTACCTTGTTTTGTGTGGGCGTTGACGGATTCGAACCGCCGACCCTCTGCTTGTAGGGCAGATGCTCTAAACCAGCTGAGCTAAACGCCCTTTCTTTTCGAAAGCGAGTGCAAAGGTACTGCTTTTTTTTGACATGACCAAATTTTTTGGTAAAAAAATGCAGCAAAGAGTCATTTTTCTTCAAAAAACAGGTCTATTGACCACAAATCACAATTTTGTCCTATACACATTGACTATGCTGTCAAACTCCGGGCGCATCTTATCCGGCACCGGCTCCACAGGAGGGCTGACCAGTTTCAGCGGATCTACAGGTGTTCCGTTCTTCCAAATACGGAAATCCAGATGCGGTCCTGTCGAATTGCCCGTTGAGCCGACATAGCCGATAACCTGACCTTGACTGACATGGCTGCCTACTGCCACACCCGCTCCGAAC
>JAZUGJ010000104.1:0-9743 GCA_045641145.1 Paludibacteraceae bacterium | reverse complement strand
CATAGGTATCGAACTGAGTACACTGGGCATCGCATCAATGGATTTGCGACCGCTGGCAAAGGAATGTGTATAGGTTACGCTCTGCGCCAATAGGGAGTCTAAAAACGGTGTGTAACCCTGGTATGTGCCATTGTGCCAATCGTGATGGAAGAATCCGATATACTCTTTGGAAAAACTTTCCATGATGAAAACCACCACATTGACCGGCAGTCCGTCTGAAGTGGTCTGTATCGTACTATCGACAGTATGTATAGGTGTGTATATTTGTTCCAACTGTGCGTCGCCGTAATAACTGATTCGATGGTATGTACGGCTATCGGAGGAACGCATTAGGGAGAAAGGCGTATTCAGCACAATCATCGTTTCGCGCGGCTGGTCAGTATATTGCAAGGCATTGCTTAAGGTAATGGGGCGTGTGTATGCTCCGAAACCGCCTCGAATGCCAATAACAATGAAATAGGTACTGACAATAAACAACACCGTTTCACGGATATAGTACCATGTTGTTTGATGTAAATCGCGCTCCGGATAAGTATCTGTTTTTGCTTGCCGAGTCAATAAAATGAATACTGCCATTAAAACGGCGTAGAACAGGGTAACATACCAGTACTGAACAACGGCAGTAAAAAATATCTGCCCCAGGTTGTCATCGTGCTGAAACTCCGAGAAAAAAGTCATACTGGTACGCCGGTCGGTGAAACGGATATAAACCGTATCGACTCCGTTGCAAAACAACCCTAATAAGTTAGGTACCCACAATAGCCATTGGGCAGTGGTTTGATAAATGCGGTTGGTGCGCCAAGCCCAGGGTAAGGGCAGAAACATCATTGCTAAATAAACCGAACTGAGGTAGAGTAAAGCGGTTAAGTCAAATCGCAAACCGCCTAAAAGCATTTCTAATAAATGATTACCGCTGACATTGGGAAACAAGTCTATATTGACCCAATAGAAAAAAATACGGCTGACAGTATATAGTGCCATCAGCAAAAGGATATTGGTTACTGCCACTATCCAAGGATGCTGCCATATCGTTTTCCCAATGCGCATAAATAACACGGTATCCGGTTATTTGCCGTTGTACAGATTCATCGTCTTTTCAATGCCTTGCAAGCAGAAACAAGGGATGATGCCTTTTATAATTTCCAGTCGTCCGGGCATCAGTTTCTCCTCTTCATCGGTCCATTGTCCGAGTACGAAGTTGATTTGAGCCCCCCGTGCGTATGAGTTACCGATACCGAATCGCACGCGGGCATAATTCTCGCTGCATAGCACCTGCTGAATATGCCCCAAACCGTTATGCCCGCCGTTGCTGCCTTGTTTGCGGATGCGTATAGTGCCGAATGGCAGATTGAGATCATCCACCAATACCAATAGATTCTCTAACGGAATCTTTTCCTCGTTCATCCAATAACGGACGGCGTTGCCGCTGAGGTTCATAAAGGTGCTTGGTTTGAGCAGTACGACTTCGGCGTTTTTGATACGCCCTTTGCCGACATAGCCGTAACGCTTGTCCTCAAAAGCAATGTTGGACGCTTCGGCAAAAGCGTCCAACATTCTGAATCCTATGTTGTGTCGGGTATTACGGTATTCGTCTCCGATATTGCCTAATCCGACAATCAGGAACTTACTCATTTTTTATTCGGTAGCAGCGGCTTCTGCATTTTCTGCATTACTGTTACGAGTCACTTTAACTTGAGCAACGATGGCTTCCTTAACGCTCTTCAGTGTGCATTTTTCAACTTCTACATCCGATACGAATAATTTCTTACCGAGACCCAAATTGGTTACATCAACAACCACACGGTCAGGTATATCGGTATAGATACCATTCACTTTCAGTTTGCGCATCTCCAAACTCAATTTACCACCGGCTTTTACACCTTCAGCGTGACCGGTCAATTGGATAGGAATTTCAACGGTAACGGGCTTTTTGTCGTTTACCTCCAGAAAATCAATATGCAGGCATACTTCCTGAACGGGATGGAACTGCATCTCCTTAACAACTGCTATTTTCTTGACAGCACCAATGGTCAAAGCAACAGCCATTGTGTCAGGAGTGTAGATAAGTTTGCGTACATCGTCCGCAGATACGGTGAAGGTGATGTTCTCACCCATGCCATAAAGGTTACAGGGAATGAGGTTCTGTTTGCGCAGCGCTTTGCTGGCTTTCTTGCCGTACTCGTTACGCAGAGTACCCGCGAGTTCAAAAATTTTCATTGTGTAAAAATGTGTTACTTTTATTCGGGCATTGTTACTTGTCGTTTGTGATGTGCCCTACTTGTCATCACACGCGCGCGTCAGCAACAGAAAAGCCGCCGACGCGGCTTGTTGCCTAACGAGGAGTCGAACCTCGCCCCTCAGAACCAAAATCTGATGTACTACCGATATACGATTAGGCAAGCACTTTTCAAAAGCGGGTGCAAAAGTACTACAAATTTTTGGAATGTGCAAATTTTTCGCGTAAAAAATGCAAATTGAATGCTATTTTATGAATTTATAGATAAAAAAGGTGTCCTCTCTTGCGTATATGGAAAAGTTATTGTACCTTTGTAAAAAAGTTTAACCGGTTATGCACAGATGGTATAAATATGTTTTTTGTGTAGCACTCGTGATGTGGGGGATGGTCGGTGCAGGAGCAACTGTGCCGGATTCTCTATCATGGGCGCGCAAGGGGTGGTTTAGGTATATACCTTATGGGCATTCGTTGTATGCCGATGTCCATCCCAATATGGTGCGGATAGATATTACTTGTTCTTCTAACCATCCTGCCTACGATTGGACTGCTACGCAGGAAAGTGGCGGCACCTCCGCGCAAAGATTTAAACCCTATACATTCGGCGTCTTTGGTTTTCAACTCCCTGTGTGGCGTGGCGAGTATGGCGGAGGAAAATACGGAGTCAGCTTGGTGCTACCTCTGTCTGCCAATTTGTGGTTGGATATTTTTGAACCTCAAACAGCACCGGTAGTCAATACGGATTATCGTATCGGTATGCCGACCATTACTTTCATCCATCGTTTGCCGCACCCGATTGTGCACAATTATTCCGTTTCATGGTCGCCATTTAAGCACGAATCGACCCATATCGGGGACGAATTGCAGATAGAGCACGTGGAGGCGGGCTATCCGTTGAAGCGCGTGAATGTGAGCAATAACTACACCGAATGGACCGTTACGATGAATGAGCCGGAGGACCGCTATGCCGAATGTCACACGTTGCGTGCTGGATTTATTCTGTTGTGGAAACCGAGTGCCGGTTGGTACACCGTGATGCCATCAGACGGGGATATAACCCGTACTTCTCCACGCCTTTCTCCGTGGGAGGCATATTTGCAATACCAATACCAGACACCCTCTTCCCGCTTGGGCTTTCAAGGAGTGTTATCTGCTGAAATTCGTAATCGTGTATTGTACGGCTATACCTCTACAGGCAAGGAATTGCAGCCGGAGAAACGCGTATTTACCTATAACGTATTCTTGGGTGCGCGTTATAACACACCCGGCTACGACGGCTATTTTTCACGGGTAGCGTTAGGAGTACGTGCATACTACGGGAACTGCCCGTATGGACAGTTCCGTAATATAAACAACTACTCCCAAATTGGAGTTTGTTTGGTATTTGAGTAAGCGGTTTTATGGTTATCTAATCTGGACTGTTGTGCTGCCATGCGCCGTGTGTACAACATAAATACCCGAAGGTAAATTGCCATTCAATGCGGTAACATCTGCTCCTCGTTGGTCAATAAGACACATCTTTTCGTTACAAATGATGTAGCGACCTTCTATGCGAATCGGTAGATTCGGTTTCGCATTATGAATATCAGTACCACCCGATTTGAGTGCAAAGGACAAATTATTCGGGTTAATGGAACCGACTCCACGCGTCGCCTCCCAGAAATTATACAACCATGGTATATTATCATCAGAGGTTTGGCAGAACCAACCAATGTTGTTATCGTATTCTTCCCATTCGGATTCCGTAAGCGGTGATTTGGATAGTATGACAAATAGTGTACGGAACGATTTTTTTGAATCACGATAGGATGGAACACGGATTCCTAACGAGTCAATAATACTTTCTGGTGTGTAATGGATGCGCTTGCCGGCAGTAAAAACAATACGGCTATTATCATTAGAATCTAACATAAAAGATTCAGTAGGAACATCCAAAAACGCGTCAAACTCTTGAACCTCGTCTATCGGAAGCATTCCCATTAAATACAATTCCATCTCATTATAAGGGACACCGTTCCCTCCATTAGCATTCGTACCAAAACTACCAACTGAATATTTATTTGCGTTGCCGTCCACGTTGGTTTGTAAAGTACTTTGCTCAAATCCTCCCAATTGACCTTTCGTATTGCCGCCGCATATACCCCAATGACCACTAACAACGGTCGGAATGGCAAAATTCGCCCAACAATGACAAAACTCATGCAAAGTAGGACCAAGTTTGATGGCGTCCACATAGGGAAGGTACATTAGTGACATCAGTTTGCCGTCTGACCCGTAGTAATACGCTCTATTATATGTAGAAAGGCCGATGCCCTGAACATCGTTGGAAATGGCCATGTTGATGCCGTAGTAACCAATCGTTGCAGGACGCTCACTTTCTTTGGTAATGAGCATAATACAGTCAAAATCATCTTTAAAATACCGATATAAGTATTGGGTAATTTCACGTGGTTTGCTTGAAGTTTGGAAACCGTCTTTGGCAATCCAATCATCATAGTCTGTGGAAGACATAATCAGGTTGGCAACTCGGTCGGACGGACCTATATACAGAGAGTCCGACACTTGGTAAGCATACATGTTGGCGGTGATAGTCAACATAGCAAAAAAGAAAATTCGTTTCATTGCTTCATGTAGATTGTTTAGATGTTTTTTTGCACTGTTTTATTCCGCTACGACTATAAAATAGTCCTTCTTCCCCTTTTGGAATAGGATATATTTGCCGTTCAGCAAAGCGGCATCTGTAATAGGCGTTTGCGGATCAGTCATTTTTTCCTTATTCATGCTGAAGCCGTTGGCTTGAATCATCTTGCGGGCTTCTCCTTTGCTGGGGAAAATCTGTGTTTTTTCCGCCAATAAATCCAACGGCGGAATACCGGCATTTAGTTCTGCGCGGCTGATGACGAACTGCTGTACCCCTTCAAAAACTTGCAGGAAAGTCTGTTCGTCCAGTTTCTCCAATGCTTCTTTGGTGGCTTTGCCGAATAGGATATTGCTGGCTTCTACTGCGGCTTCATAATCTTCGCGGCTATGTACCATTACGGTCACTTCCTCGGCGAGGCGTTTCTGCAAGGCACGCAAGTGGGGCGCGGCATCGTGTTCGGCTATCAAAGCATCTATTTCGTCTTTTTCCAACGAGGTGAAGATTTTGATATAGCGTTTGGCATCTTCATCGCTCACATTCAGCCAGAACTGGTAGAAGCGGTAAGGACTGGTATATTCCTTGCTCAGCCATATATTGCCTTGCTCGGTCTTGCCGAATTTCTTTCCGTCCGCTTTGGTAATTAACGGGCAAGTGAGAGCGTATGCTTCGTTGCCGGTCATTTTCTTGATCAATTCCATGCCGGTCGTGATATTGCCCCATTGGTCGCTGCCACCCATTTGCAGCTTGCAACCTTTGTGAGTGTTCAGGTAGTAGAAATCGTATCCCTGCAGCAATTGGTAGGTAAATTCAGTAAATGACATGCCACAGTTAAACTCTCCGTTGAAACGCTTCTTCACACTGTCTTTTGCCATCATATAGTTGACGGTAATCAGTTTGCCGATGTTGCGCGCGAAATCAATGAAGGTAAAGTCCTTCATCCATTCATAGTTGTTCACCAACTCGGCGGCATTGGCTTCTGTGCTGTTGAAGTCAAGAAAATGTTCCAACTGCCGTTTAATACATGCCACATTATGATTCAGTGTCTCTTCGTTTAGCAGATTACGCTCAGCCGATTTGCCGCTGGGGTCGCCAATCATGCCGGTTGCACCTCCTATGAGGGCGATGGGCTTATGCCCGCAGCGTTGCAAGTGACGCAACATCATGATGCCACACAGGTGACCGATATGCAAACTGTCCGCCGTCGGGTCAATGCCCAAATAAGCGGTTGTTATTTCTTTTTGCAGTTGCTCTTCTGTGCCGGGAATCATATCTTGCAACATCCCGCGCCAGCGCAGTTCTTCGACGAAATTTTTCATAATAATTCACAAATTGGGATACAAAGATACATTTTTTTTTTGATATGTGCAAATATTTTAGTATTTTTGCAGTTTGAATATGAAACACTGTACACTACACACTACACACTACTTCCTGTTTGCCGTTCTTGTGGCGTTAATCGTGGCGCTCTGCGGTGCTGTGGAGTTGTATCACGACTTTATATGTAATATGCAGAGTCGGGACGGCGAGGCACATGCGTACTATATCTATCCTTCTGCCACGATTGACAGCGTGCTTACACTTGTGTCGCAGGATTATGATATGGCATCGAAAGGCAGCTTGCGCCGTTATGCACGCTTCAAGCACATGACATGCCCCCAAGCCGGATACTACCAATTAGGTACCCGTATCAGTAACCGTACTTTGCTTACTCGCTTGCAATACGGTCAACAAACACCTGTCCGGCTCAGTTTTACCAACCAAATACGCAACCGCGAGCAATTGGCTGCCCGCATGGGCAAGGTCTTGATGCTTGATTCGGCAGAAGTTATGACACGCCTTGATTCTGTGGAATATCTGGCGACTTTCGGACTGAATAAGGCAACTGCCGTCTGCCTGTTCATTCCTAATACATATGAGGTCTATTGGACCATGACTCCTGACCAACTTTTTGAACGGATGCAGAAGGAATATAACCGTTTTTGGAATGAGGAGCGTTGTCGTAAGGCGGAGCAATTGGGCTTGACCAAAGCAGAGGTGGCTACATTGGCGAGTATAGTCGAAAGCGAGACGCATAACACGAAAGAACACCCTTTAATCGCCAGTCTGTACCTTAATCGTTTGCGTAAGGGAATGGCGCTGCAGGCGTGCCCGACGGTTATTTTTGCCACCGGCGATTTCTCTCTGCATCGTGTCTTGCGCAGCCATTTACAAATGGACTCGCCGTATAATACCTATAAATATGCGGGACTGCCGCCCGGACCTATCCGCTGCCCTAACGGTGCCGCGATGGATGCCGTACTAAATGCCCCCAAGACGAATTATCTCTATATGTGCGCCAATGCCGATTGGTCCGGCACGCATGTTTTTTCCTCCACTTTTGCCGAGCATGAGCGTGCGGCAGTTGCCTACCGCCGCGAACTCAATCGTAGAAAAATCAAATAAATCGCGATGCTGTTAATCGCACAGCGAAAAGAGGTCGGCTCTGGGATTGACCAGCATGACCGGCACTTGGCTTCTTTTTATAGCGTGCCGCTCTTGCGGACCGAATAACCAATCGTCCAATCCGTATTCACGGCTGGCTGTCAGCAGTAGCAGTTGGTGCCCGAAATCGCGTTGCCGTTCTGCGGCTTCGCGGTTCAGCGAAAAAGAGTCTTTAATGCCTTCATGCACTTCAAACTCTATTTTCTCGCCCGTCCGTTCTGCTACGGATTTAATATGGGTGATGATTTTATTGAGGTTATGCTGCGCTTTGCTACCGTAGTCTTTGGCTTTCAAAAGGACTATTTTGGCACCGGTCTTGCGCGCTAAATAGGTGCATATCTCCGCCTTGTACACTTCTTCTTCCAGCATGGTTACCGGCACCAAGAAACGCTTGATGTCATCTACTTCTCGCATGGTGTTCGTGATAAACACATACGGCCGCCTTTCCTCTCGGCAGTCGTTGAGGTGGCGTTGTATATCCCGCCCGTTATTGGTGCAGGTTATTAGGCGTATGTCCTCGTTATTGTCCCAAATCATCGTTTATCCGGTCTATATAGGCCACCATTTCATCGCGTCCTTGTCCCTTTTCGGAACTGGTAACAAAGATAGGCGGCAGTTCTTCCCATGTCTCTTGCAGGCGTGTTTTGTAAATGTCTATATTCTCGCTCAACCGTACTTTACCCACTTTATCCGCTTTGGTAAAGACGATGGAGAAGGGTATATTGTTCTCGCCCAGCCAGTTCATGAATTCGATGTCTATTTTCTGCGGTTCCAGACGGCAATCCACCAATACGAACAGGTTGACCAATTGCTCCCGCAATAGGCAGTAACGCTCAATCATGCGGCGCAGCTGCTCCCGTTGCTTCTGTCCTGTCTGGGCAAAACCGTAGCCCGGCAAATCGACTAAATGCCACTTCCCGTTTATCAAGAAATGATTGATCAGCAATGTCTTACCCGGCTTTTGGCTTGTCTTTGCCAGATTGGGCATTTGGCACAGCATATTGATAAGGGATGATTTCCCCACATTGCTGCGCCCGATAAAGGCGTATTCGGGCAAATGGGACTTGGGGCATTGCGCCACATCAGGTGAAGATATTACAAATGTCGCACTATGTATTGGCATAACTGTTCAATTGTTTTTTTTCCGTCGTTGTTGACGATAATGTCTGCTTTCTGCTTCAGTTGGCAGTTAGACATCTGTGCGCGTATGCGAGCGCGTACCTTTTTTATATCGGTGTTGTCGCGTGCCATTACTCGCTCTGTACGCAGTTTCTTGCTTGCGATGATGGCAACTACACGGCTGCATAATTGATCCAATCCGCTCTCATACAGAATGGCGCACTCTACAAATAGTGGCTTGCCGTCCCTGTTCGTTTGTTCAATGTGTTGTATATCGGCAAAAACGGCAGGGTGAATAATGGCGTTGAGCCGTGCCAGTAAATCCGTGTCATTAAACACGCTGGCTGCCACAAGGTCGGTGCGGTAGGTGTTGCCGTCATATACTTCTTTACCTAATAAACTTTCTACCTTTTCCCGCACTTGTCTGTTTTCCACAACGATGCGCTTGGCTTCGCGGTCGGTGTCATACACCGTATAGCCCATTGTCCGCAACCCTTGCGCAATAGTCGATTTGCCGCTTCCTATGCCTCCTGTCAGACCGATAATCATATTAGAATTGGAAATAGATGAACGGCTGTAAATCGGCGGTAACGAACTGATATACAACGAATACCACAATCGCCACACACACCGCCATTACCCACCACGGCAGCAAGGCAAAATTAATCCGATACCAGCGTTTGAATTTGGTCGGTAGCCAGTGAATGGCCATTCCTGCCACGAACAGAACGACTACTTGACGGTATTCCCATAGGAACATGGGAATAATGGAACTATCCCATGCCCCGATTATCTGACCCACCATTTGTTTGGCGGTTTGCCATGCCACTTCGTTGGCGGTGGCGGGGTCTAAGTTGGAACTGCTGCGGAAGAAAAGACGGGTAAAAGTGATAAAGGTAAAAGTCAGCAACACGCACACCACATCGTCAATCCCTTTTACGGCTTTGTTGCGCTGGATAAAACCTTCTACACCTATTTTTTCCTTTAGACTATGCCAACATTTGGCTATTATCATGCCGATGCCGTTCAACCCGCCCCAAATAATGAAGTTCCAACTGGCGCCGTGCCAAAGTCCGCCTATCAGCATCGTGGCGAAACTGTTTACGTTGGACGCTAACAGTTTATTCGTTTTATGCCCGAATAGTGTGCGGTTACCGCCCAAGGGAATATAGACATACGATTTGAGCCAGCGGCTGAGTGATTGATGCCACCTGCGCCAGAACTCCTGCGGATTACGCGATTTATAAGGCGAGTCGAAGTTCTGTGGCA
>JAZUGJ010000103.1:0-14543 GCA_045641145.1 Paludibacteraceae bacterium | reverse complement strand
CATCTCCGCCGCCTCCTCGGCGCGTCCCTCGTTCGCAGCGTTCATCGCGGCGGTGAAGTCGGTGATGTTGACTTTCGCGTCGATGAAGACCTTGTGTCCCTGTCCGTCGAAGACGGTGACGTCGGGACGGTCCTCGCGCGTTCCCTCCTGTTCGGTGAAGTTGACGCCCTTGACGAGTCCCGAGTCCTCCAGCGTCTTCGCGAGAATGCCCTCGCCCCAGTTGCCCTGGATCTTGTTGCCGCCCTTCAATGCCGTCACGAACTCATCCGCCTGCTGTCCGAGGCTCGCGGCCTTGCGTCCGACCTCCTCGAGCTGGACCTTCAGCTCGCGTCCAAGCCCCGAATCCTCCTTTTCCGCCGCCCCCCCCGCACGGCGCAACTCGCAGAGGCTGTCCTTGAGCTGGGAGAAGAGAAGCCCGACTTCCTTCGAGGAAAACTTCGCCTCCTGCGTCGCCAGGAACATCCTGAAGACGACCACGACCGCCGCGACCACGACGGCCAACGCCACTACACCAACTATTGCAAGCGTCACGTTCAAATCATCGCCCCTTCAAAAACTCAAACACTCAACGAACTCATAACTCAAACACTGCCATTGGTTGTCCCGCCTGGGTTCGAACCAGGACTAAGGGTATCAAAAACCGCTATGTGAACCGCATAAACATTGGTTGAAAATCGCATCAACCAGTTTTTGTGTATCACTTTGTGTCTTTTTCCCCTTGATTTCGGGACGTTCCTTGAGGCATAATATACCACACCGACCCAAGGACTTGCAAGGGGCAGGACTGGGGACGGGAACGAACACGGCAAACCGCATCAAAATGGGCATCTACATTCTTCCGTACAGTCATCGTAAGGGCTATCGCCCTTGCTTCTATGGCAAGTATAAACTCAACGGCAAGACGCACACCGTCAAACTCTCAAAGATACGCGGGACGCCGCCGCCCGACCTGAAAATATCAGGGCAGGGGGACACCGCTTTCGAGAAGAGCCGCGTCAAGGCAGAAGAAATGCTGAAGGCGCACGTTGAACAGGCGCGATCCAAGAACGACACCGCCCACCTCATACGGAAAGCCGTTGAATTGAGCTCAGGGCAGGACAGTCTCGACATCAAACTGGCCGACCTCAAGGAACTCAACGCCACCCGCCGCCGAATCAAGAAACCGACTGAATACGAAATGAATTTTCAGGGCAGGGTTCTCGACGCCTTTGCGAAATTCGCGAAGACCCGCAATGTCGAATCCCTCTATGAAGTGGATCAGAAACTTGCCGACGCCTACTTTGAATCAATCAGGACGTGCTACGCTTGGAACTCCGTAGGCAAGCGCATATTCGTCCTGTCGGGCGCATTCAAGCGTTTCGCCCCCTCTGGGATGAAAAACCCGTTTGCCGAAATCAGTTCAAGCATCAAAGAGGGTAAAAAGCAGTTCCCGCAAACGCCCCACCGCCCCTTGACCGAAGACCAGTTGAAGAAACTCATCGCCGCCGCCAAGAATGACGAACTTCTTTACCCGCTCGTCATGTGCGCCGCCTATACGGGGCTTCGACTTGGCGACGTTTGCACTCTGAAGGTGTCCGAGGTGAATCTGGCAAAGGGCATCATAACCCGCAAGACCCACAAGACGAACACCGAGATCACCGCCCCCATTCTGCCAGAGTTGCGGATCGTGCTTGAAAAGTACGTGGCGGACAACATGGACGGGAAGAATTACGTCTTCCCCAAGGCCGCCGCCATCTACAAGAGCGACAACACGAAAATCTGTGTCCTTGGAAAACGCCTGTTCGCCACGGCTCTGTTCGGGGACGAACCTGAAACCATCGACCTCACCCCCAAGAAGAAACTGACGCCAGAAGACGTTTTGGAAGCCGTCTCTAAAACCAACTTCGCCCAACAGAAGAAGCAACGCATTTGCGATAACTTCAACCGCTTTCACGCGGGGCAGTCCTACCGAGAGATCGAACGCCAGACGGGATGCTCACGGGGGCAGATTAGCGACGACCTCGCCACGCTCGAGAAAATCACCGAGACCCAGATTCGCCCCATCCAGAAGAAGACCCACTTGATCGACATGATAGCCAAGACACGCGAGGACGGCACTTCGGGCGCAAAGAAGCGTTCCCTCTACGGCTGGCACTCGCTCCGGGCGACCTTCGTCGTTCTCGCCCTCCTGCGCCAAGTCCCGCTTGAACTCGTCCGCAGGATCGTCGGACACAGCACCCTCGACATGACCCTCAAATACTTCAACCCGACAGGGGAACACATCGCAAAGGCATTCGCCGCCGCTACCACCTTCAACCAAGTGCCTATCGACGGATGGGCGAAACCCACCAAGCAACTCACCAACTCCGCCACCCCTGCGATCTTCGCCGCCCTGTTCAAGACGCTCACCAAGGAACAGAGAGCCGCACTCAAAGCCCAACTCTGACTTAAAGTTAGACCCGTTAGAGCCGTCAGAGCCGTCAGACCCGTTAGAGCCATCAGAGCCATCAGAGCCGTTAGCACCCTTGTCGATACTCTAACCTTACGCATCTAACCTCCCAATCCACACAGCACGGGACACATTGCCATTTAATCGGCTAATGCGCAATCTCAAGCGTGACGCAATTTTCCACGATGCTTCAAGATTGGCGTCCCGTGTTCTTCATATACACGTCCCAAGATGATTTATTATTTCCGTCACTCATATCAAACAGCCACGGGCAATGCTTTGCGACTTCCCCTAAAGAATTCTCAGACCTCTCCCCCAGAGCAAGCCCTATGTCCTTCCATGCCGACTGATACTTATCATACAACAGATACTCAGCCGCTCTTGCGAACCGTACTCCTTGAACGATGGGAATAACGACCTTGTGGCGAATGCTGTTTTGGATAAAAACCCAAACCTGCCCAGAACGAATACCCGTCGCATCCCCCACGGCATTGCAAGCAAACTGAAACCTGCGTCCGTATGAGCCAAGGATCAACATCAAAACATATAGAACCCGTTTCCTTGGCGAGACCCACGGCGGATAGCCATTCGCACCTTCATAACGGTTCACATAGTATCTCGCCAACTCGACCGCCGAAGCCAACGAACCATGCGGGATGTTCTGGAACTTCAAATGCCGTTCCATCATCGCAAAGCCGATCTCTATGCCGTCTTCGTCAATCTGCCGCTCCTCCAACCATTGTCTCCCAGACGCATAAAGATCGTTTTCTGTCATCTTCCCCTGACGTATCTGCGTCACCCATTGCGAGACCTCCCGCTTGAACTCCGTGCGTAGCATCGCGATCTGATGCCACTCTTCGGGCGTCTTCTCACAATCTTCTCCGTCGGACTTCTTCTCCAATGGGCATTCGTCATAAGAGAGAGATTCGCTCATTTCGTTTCCTCCTTGCTTTCCTCGTTCTCCTCGCCTCCGTAGCACTTCAGGACGCTACTCACCAGCACCCTTGGATGGATGTTGACGACGACGGTCTGCAACCGACCGCTTTTCACCATACGATGCGCTGTACTCCAAGAGACGCCGAGCATTCGCGCCGCCTCCCGCTCCGTACATGTCCGCAAGTCCTCCGCTCCCCGTGCAGAGGGCGTCTCAGCCCTCTGCGGCGATAACGCCCCCGACAAGAGTTTGTCGATCACCCGAAGAACGGGCTTGTCGGCACTCAGCACCTTCTTCATTCGTTCTGCATCAGTCATACGCACCTCACTCGGCATAGAACTCCTCTGGGCACACCTCGCTACAATGCTTCAACTCCTCCAGTCGATCCATCAGCACTTCAAAGTACCTGCTCGTATCAAGCCCGTCGCTCAAGGAATAAATCAACCTCTGCTCTTCCAACGTGAAGAAGTCCATTCCACCAGTCCCGCA
The DNA here is from genome assembly GCA_045641145.1 of Paludibacteraceae bacterium. Classification (GTDB taxonomy): domain Bacteria; phylum Bacteroidota; class Bacteroidia; order Bacteroidales; family Paludibacteraceae; genus Colicola. Next base: position 10,692 of record JAZUGJ010000103.1, on the reverse strand, counting down.
TTCGTCCTGCCACAGCCCAATCAAGATGCGGTTGCGCAATGCCTCCGGCAATCTTCGCAAAACATAGTCATCATCGCCGTTGAACGGGGAGATAGGCACTTTGTCCGTACTCACGTTCTCATACGCTTCAGGAGAAGATATAGCGTCGATCAGCAAATTCAAGGCGAAATCCCGAACTTTGCATTGCCGCGTAAACTCCAACGCTTCCATGTCCCTGATTATGCGCACCAACCTTGCCACTTCTTGGTCGCTTCCTCTTTCATCGGGAGAACCCGAATGAGCGTCAATACAGTCATCATACAACGACCGCACCCAGTTCACCCAATCAGGCAACCGTTCCTTCAGCACCTCGAAGAAGTAATGTCTCATGCGGATGGGGTACACCCCCTGCACAGATTTCAATTCGCGCATCTTGGGAAGGGATGCTTCTATCTCTTCTCGGCTCAGTATCGTCGTGATTTTCTCCCGACCGCCGCCGCCTGCTCCGCATCCAGAACCAGTCCGAGGCGCATTGTCTTTCTTTTCTCGTTTCATCTTCTCGCATTTCCTTTCATGCCACGTTCGGGTTCGGATTCCCGCGATCCAACACCGTGTTGAAGCGTACACCCAATTCCCACGTGGCGCGGAAAGTCTAACATTTACGCCCGGGTGGGTCAATTTCTTTACAGTGAAACGAAAAAACTGTAAACGCGATTTCACCCAATGTTTACAGGGGTGAAACAATCATTCGACGCCGTTAAAATCGTTTACAAATCGAGTGGATTTACAGTTGTAAATTCGGATCGTCTTCGATCAATTCTTGTGCGAGGTCGCTTTCTTCAATAATGCGTCTTTGTATTTCCAACTGTACCAAGCGCAGTTTGCCAAAGACGCTATTGCGCCGTCCTCCCCACCTTTGAACGTTGACTTATCAAAGGCAAGGCGAACACCCTTGTCGTTCATCCAGCCCCTGCCTTTCCACAATTTAACGTCCCTGTAAAAATTGATGATTTTCGCTCGTACTTGTTTTTCCTCGATACCGCCCTTAAACCAGTTTTCGATTTCGCCCCGAAGTTTCTTGATTATTGCTTCCCTGATTTCCTTGACTGTTTTGGGTTTGTCGAAAACCTTGCCTTTGCCGCTGGGCTTGCTGACGTTCTTTCCAGATTCAAACTTCAGCCCCTGATAGTACGTCACGAACGCCTCGAATGCCTTTGTGTACTTCTCGCGGTCAAGGTGCAACATTCCCGCCCCGATACGGTCTTTCGCCGTCCACAGCAAGCGAATCTCGTACTGCAAGCACCCGAAGAGATTTTTGAGGTCAGCCCCAACGTGCTTGTCCTCGTAGTAGTTTGAAAACTGATCTAACAGTTTCTCCCAGCTCTCGACGAACGGCGTAATAACATTGTCCATCACCTCGCAAACGGTGAATTTTTCGCGTTCGCTTGGCTCTCCCTCCGTTCCGATATGCAACAATTCCCTGATAGCCCCAACGACGCTGAACATACTTTCGGGGGAAAGCACAAGAAAGTGCGAGGCATACGAACCGTTCGCGCCGAACTTCCTCGACATCATATTTTCGGGAAGCAACGCCCTGTCCCTATCGGACAGCGCAAGCCCCAGCGCGTTAAACCTCCCCTCGGCTCTTTTGACGCGGCTCTTGAGTTTCGCCAGAACCGCATCAGGGCGGGGGTCTGGGCGTCTCTCGCTCAACGCCGCGATCCAATCTATGCCATTTTCCGCCTTTTTCATGCTCCCGCACCTCCCCCGTGCGCCCGAAGACCGCGCCAGACGCACGAAAACGGCTCTTCCCGCCCTCCGGAGCGTCCAGACGGGCGACGAACCGCCCAAGGCGTAGAAATCGCTTGTGGCGCGTCCTCGAGGGCTATTCGGGCGTTTCCGCGTGTTTCAGGCATTCCAGAACCTCAGATTTGGGCGTCTCCAGACGGTTTTACAGGAAACCACCATGTCACGCCATCGGCTTTATCATTGATTCGATGAACTTCTGCTCTTCCTTGGTGATACCGTACTTGCGGTAGAGTTTCGCATCGTCCCACGGCTCAGAGAAATCTTGAGTGGGGACAAGAGAATACACCGACGGCGGCGCGTGTTGTGTCTGTTTTTTGAGCATCACAAGAAACCTGAACAGGCGCGTCTGCATATACGAAATAACATTTTCACATTCGCGATGCGACTTAAACGGGCCAATAACAAGATATGTTTCCGTACACACAACACCAGCGTCTGCCACAAATGGCTTTCCGATCACGGCATACGGGAAATCACCACGCTCCCCGTATGATGAAGACACAAAGACCTTTACGCGGTCGATGATTTCTGCATTCTTCCGAACGCTTCCTCGCTTGACGAAACCAACGCTCTTCCCGCTCTTGCCAAAATAATGAATTCTCAACGCGCCCGCAAAGTTCTTATCTTTAATGTCGGGTTTAACTCGTAAATACGAATTCTCAACTCTAACATCAAATCCAAATGGATCGTTCGCTTTCATCAATGCAGAGAATGACGCATTGCCATTCCCCATCTTCACCTTGTCGAGAATGCCCACCGCCTCATTGAATCTTATGAAACTGTCCCCGCCCGCAATGCAGAGGGGGCGAACCGTTCTTGTGCGTTTCCCATTGACAGTAGAAGTCACTTCACAATCACCATGACGCTCCCGATCCCACAAGAAATAACAGACGCCGCCAGCGAGGTCAATCTTCGGAAAGCACTCCGTCGAATCGAAAAAGTCAAAAATCTTCGACAATCTATCATCAGACAACATCGACTGCCTAAACGCATCAAGTCCACGACCACCCGAAAACCATCTTGCTGGAATAATCATCGACATAAACTTGGGATCAAGCGTCTTCCCAAGTATCACGAAATTCTGGTACACAGGCAAAGCACTTGACGCATGACCCCCGTCTGTCATCTGGTACGGCGGATTGCCGACGACCGCATCGAAATTCATTATTCCGTCCTCCTTATCCCAAAGTTTTCCGTCTCGAATCTTTCCCGCACACTTTTCAGGATTCTCTTTTGGTGTTTGATTCGCTCCCGAAAGATACCTCGCATTCACAGCCGCACTTGTGTACCCCGCCAGCGTCCGCCGCGTTATGCTTTCCGCCATCGGGGTTTTGCAGACGATATACAGCGAATTTCTGATAACGTCGTTCCAGATTTTCAGCCGTGCCTTTTGCGCTATGTCCTCTTCAGGAACCGCACCAAGGTTGTGGCGATAGAGCGAATAGGCGACGTAAAGCGGATATAGCCCCGACTTGGAATTGATCTCCAAGACCTTGGAATCGCCCCTGCCGAATACGTGGCGCGTGGCTTCGCCCTGCGAAACGAAACGCGGGCCGTCTTCAAGCGGCTTCTCGAATTCCTTGTCCCAGAAGCACCATCCCCCCAGCGTATCGCTCATGTGCATATTCACCACACGCCACGGGGTCAGCACCGTTTCCTTGTCGGGATTCTTGAAGTACCCGAAGATTCGGGCGATCTGCATGACGCGCTGTGTCGGCGGCAACTTGTCGGCGGACTTGGCGAGTTTGCGGATCTCCAGCCCCGCCGCCTCGAACACGTCGGGGTCGTAGTATTCCATGAACTTGCCGAACAGTTCCTTGGTGACGCCTGTGGGCATGAATTCGTCCCAAGATTCCTGATCGACCAACCGCACGAAATCAGCGATCTTGATAATCTTGTCCACGGGAACGTCCGCCCCGTAAATGAGCAACGGCATTCGGATCGAAATAGCACGGAGAATTGAAATGGCGCGTTTCTTCTCTTCGCGCTTCTTCTTCCGCTCTGCCCGTTCCGCTTTCTCTTCGGGCGTCAGTTCTCGCGTCGGCTTCTTCTTCCCCGCCTCGCGTTCCTCTTCGTCGAAGCCCTGCATATCGACAATCACGGTGTCGGCGGCTTCCGTCTGCTTGGTCGTTCCCACGATCTTGCGCAACTCCTCAAACTGCTTGAGGTCTAACTTGCCCAGATTCAGCAACTTGTCCGAGTAGATGGAATCATCGGCAAAGCCGTTCCTGATGGCCTTCATCACGAATATGTGCTTGATCGAGGCCATCATGGTCTTCACGTCGTACTTCTCCATCTTCGACCCGTTGAGGGCGATGACGGGACAGTAGTTCAGGAACTCCCCAAGGATGCGCCGCCCGTGTTCCTCCGTGGCGTCGTTCTTCGAGACCTTGCGGGAAATCTGCGCCGTCTCTGCAAGTACCTTGAGCGCACGGTCTGGCGCGAAGTCGAAGACAAAGCAATCGGTCTTCTGTTTCCCGTCGATGCTCCCCGCCGACTGGACGCGGAAGATGGTCTGCATATAACCCGCCGCCGAAGTCGTTGACGAACCCGACAGCATCATCGCCGCCGTCCACTCCTTGACCGTCACGCCCGTGGTGAGTTTGCCGCAGGACAGCGTGATCGAATACTCGTTTTTCGCGATGGTCTCGCGGACAAGTTGAAGTGCCTCCTCCCGATGGGCGTCTTCGTAATCGTCGCCCTGTCCGGCAACGTTGGCGATGCCGAAGTTTCCGAACACGGGATGGTCTCGCAACATCTTACTCAACGCCGCCGCCTCCTTGACGCCTGGAATCATCCAGAGGGTATGCTTGAACAACGCCCGTGTCTCAGACGACGCGAACGGATAGCGGGAATTCGGATCGAGGCGCGTAATGAGGTCAAGGAACGAACGCACGTCTTCGGCGTGGATGAAGTCGCCAACCTCGACGCCACGGGGCATCTTGCGATGGTCGATCTCCTCGTCACCCGTCCAAGTGCGGAAGAACTCTCGGAAGTTAAACGCCTTGCCCTCCAAGTCCTCTTCCGCGAATTCGGACATTGCCGCGCCGATGTCATACGTGAGTATGTGCATCTTCGGCATGTCGGCGTAGGGGTTGGGTTCTCCGGGGTGGTCTTCGTCCCAAGTTTCCTTCCGCCGCTGTTCCATCACGTAGTCCCAGACATATACGGCGTCTTCTTCAAACTGTTCGAGGATGTTGAACGGCGTACCCGACAGGGACAGAACCTTGGTCTTCGCCTTTATCAGTTTCTTCGTGACCCTATCGCCCAGTTTCGTCTGCAAACCTTCGTGCGCTTCGTCGATGATGATTAAATCCCAATCCATCTCGAAGACCGCAACGTTCTTCGGGAAACCACCGCCGACCAGTTTCGACCCGCGCAAGTCCTGCACGGACGCAAAATAGATGAAGTTCTTTCCCTGTCTGTCGTACTGCCGTAGTGTCCTGTCATTCTCGCTCTGCTCCCGCTGGCTATAACTGTTCCCGCCAAGAGTTGAATTGTCGATGAACTCATAATGCGCGTCCGTACTGCGGAAGGTCTTATAGAAATCCTCCTTCCACCCCGAACTCACGACAGGGCGATGCGTGGCGATCAGGACACGGCGAAACGGCTTGGGATATACGTTCCTGTCGTGGCTTCTGCGGACAACCTCTAACGCCGTGAGCGTCTTGCCGAACCGCATCTTGGCGTCCCACAGCATATTATTCTTTTTCCTGAATCGCGCAAATGTCCTGTCCACCGCATCATTCTGTTCTTCACGCAGAACGATTGGCGCAGCTTCTCGCGTGATCTGATGCGAGGCAAGGACGGGTTGAAGGTTCTTGTACGCGGCAATCGCTTCTATCGCCGTCGGCAAGTCCACGATGTACCAGTCCCTGCACGTCGTGCGGGGGAATACCTTTTTCTGTATGCCCGAATTCTCGAGGACGCGGTGAACGTCGGTGTCCTTGAACGATTCGAGGTAGATTGTGGCGTTCGCGCCCCTACCGTTTACCCGTTCACGTACAGCCAATTCCGTATGCAACAACCTGATGGACGCCGTAATGCCCGCCGTATTCGTGTACTGGCGAATCCGCACCCAAGCCGCATCATTCAGTTCCTTGCAATTATCGAGAATCTGGCGGTAGGGCTTCGACGACATGAGCGTTGCGTCCCCGATCTTCAGGCAACCACTATGCGCCTCGTCGCCAATGGCGAAGATGTAAATGAGTTTGTACTTCGTCGTCGGTTCAAACTCAAACAATTCCTCTCTCGTCGAACTCTGCGCCATCACTTAGCCCCCTTGGTGAAATTGAACGGCGGCTTGAACTCCACCAGTTCATTGGCCTTCCAGTCCTTGATTATGCACCGCACACCATTGTGCAAATGGACGTTCCCAGTTGCGCACCCCTTGCACTTGACTGTCAGCGGCAACGTCGTCTCGGTCTGTTTCGCCTCCCCGAACCCCGCGAACACCGGTTGCACCTCCCGCGCAACTGGCACGTCACGACAGGAATTCGGGACGACGAACTTTATGCCGTCCATCTGCCAGATATTCCAAGAGACGATTTCCGCGAACCGCCGCACGGTGTCCGCGTCCAACGCCATGCCGCCGAAGTCCTCGGTGAACGCTTCAAGAACCGCGTACAGGACATTCTCACGCGCAAGGAAAACGTTGTCGCCTTGCCACTCAAAGCCATAGACGTTTTGCAGGGCAATCTCCGCCTGATCGCGCCACACCTTCGGATCGCCCTCGCAATACTCGGTAATGACGCGCAACTTGCGATCCAAAAGCCCGATGCGTTCTGACACGCTTATCATTTCGCCCGTCGTCGTGTCGTAGCGGCTCGTCAGGTAAGGGGCTTCCCCGCACGACACCTCAAGCCGCGTGGCACTCACGTAGTCCGTCCACTCCTTGCCGCTCCTCTTCGGGAATCTGATGCGGAACTTTCCGCACGTCGTCGTCCAAGGCAACTTCGACACGGGATGCGGCTTGTCGATGTTGAAGAGGTCTTTCTTGCGTCCGAACCATGCCTCATCGACCAAGTTGTTCTGCTTGTTGCACACCCATGACGGCGTGAATACCTCGGCTTTCTCGACGGAACGCTTGTGCTGTTCCTCAAGCCGCTTATCGACGCGGGGGCAGATAATCTTGTCATCCTGCCGCGAAATCAGGTCTGCGCGGATTTCCCTGTCCGCCGCGAACTCCTTGCCGCGTTCCGCCGCGTAATCGTCCGTCGCCCAGATGATATTCGTGTTCCGTCCGTTCTTCTTCGTCATCGTCCTGTCGATCAGCAACGTATCGAGGACATCGGGCAGGGTCTCGCGGATATACCACTCTTGCACGTCCCGCTTGAAATCGGGAACGAGCGTTTTCTCCCGTCTTGCCGTCTTGCGAATCTTCATCAAGTGGTAATCAGTTGTATGTCGGTATTATATCAAAGTTCCCGACTGCAAGCCCGTCAGCGACATCCCCAAGAAACGCGCCAAGTTGATTTTGCTATAATGCCCACAGACATCAAGAAGTCCAATGGACGCCAACCGAGCGACAACAGCCACGGTGGTATTGCGAAAGCAAGATGTGCCCCGCGAACGGGGAAAACATTGTTGCGGCTTGGCGGGGGGATTCCTTGGTGTCTGAACACAGACACATGCAAACATTCTGCATTGAGGAGGCGGAGGTCAAGGAGAACCACCGCGATTCGACTGTGGCGAAGTGGCTGGAGTCGCAGGGCTTCAAGGTACACAACCCCGAAGACACTTGGCATCGGGTTGGGCCGTGGGTCTTCGTCGATGCCGACGCTAAGACCTACCGATACTGTCCGCACTACGGCTGTGGCCCGAGTTTGGATAGTTTGTTCGCCGGAGTGTTCTTCTCCTTTGAGGAGTTCAAGGCGATCTGGGGCGCGGTTCTCTCCGCACGTAAACGGCGTCTCAACTCTCAGGTGAGACATTTGATATAATACGGCTGTCAGCGAGAAATCGTTGGCTATAGTTCTGGAACTGGTGAACGGCGAACGCCCGACACCCACCCCCGAACGCATAAGTTGATTTGCGTCAACGTACATAAGTTCTCTGGAAACGTAGGAAATTTCTGTGCTGAACTACTGTATGCTAAGACGCGCCTAATGTGGCGCATCTTTCATCGGTATTCAGCACGGGTCTCCTACGACCTCCAGAGAGTGCAGATGGGAGATGCGCCCTCTTTTGTCTGCCTCACGAAACGGGCGCGGCAAAGGACAGAACAATGCTGAAGAACTGGACGATATGGCTTACCACGATCATCATGGTGTGCGCATCCGCCCCGATAGAAATTCAAGCTGCGGAACGGCTTGGCGGGTCAGTCTTCGCCAAGCGGCGGAAATCAAAGACCTTCCGCCAGCAACAAGCCGACCTCGAAAAGAACCGAGAGGAAAAGGCGAAACAGGAAGAAGCCGCCGCCATCGAAAAGGCGAAGGAGGAGAACCCGACGCGAACTCTCGACATAAGGACGTTCTGCGGCTACAAGTTCGGAGAAGACGGCGAAGACAGGACTGAGGCGAATCGAAAGCCGTTTGGCGGGTATAAGACGGCGACCTTGAAATTCGACGACCGCAAAGGACTGGTGAAGGTTTCCGTCTTGAACGATGACGCGGACAGGATCAAAGACGTTCGGAAAGAAATTGATCGCATCGTGAAAATGTGCGAGAGGAATTTCAATATCAAGTTCACAGGCAAACTTGAAACGAAAAGCGATGCAGAGTACGAAAACAAAACCAACTATCACTACGGATGGGGACGAAGTTTCATAAAGATGGAAACCAAGGCGGCTACGCATTGGTGGTATCGTATCAGCGAGACCTTCAAGAACTTCACCATTACTGTACGTGGCGAACGCGAGGTCAGTGGGAAGATGTTGGTTGAACTTACGATCTACAACGAGGTCAACGAAAACTAAAGCCCGAATGCGAACGGCGGAAGGACAGCACACATGACGACGAAATGCCCGAATTGCCAGATTGATCTGGACGTGCCAACCGAATACCTCGGTTGCAAGGTCGAATGTCCGGACTGCGGACACAAGTTCATTGTCGGCAACCAACCGACCCGCGTCCCCATCCCCCCTCAACAACCCAAGAAGAAGTCTGGCGGCAAGAAGATTCCCAAGTGGGTGTTCATCGTCATTCCCGCCGCCTTGCTGTTCTCCATCGCCGCTGGCTTTATCGTTCCAATGATTCTCAATGGCAACACCAAGCCAAAAAATGAAGCTGGAACACAAGAACAAAGACAACCTGTCAACCTCGACATTGACAAACTAACGACGGATCAGCTTGAACAGTATATGGCAGTCCAATTATGGGAAGCCCATGTCCGCATCCTTGAGGGCACACATACACTTGTAATTTCAGACGCTCAACTCACCCGAAAATCTGAATACGAATTCACGGGATTTGTTTCTTTCAGGTTTGGTCATGGCGGCAAGGAATTTTCCATACCCGTCACGGTAATCTACGACAAGCGCACTATTTCACTCAAATACAATCAACGCGATCTCGATCCGACAGTAGATATTTGCATTCGCCTGATTGATAGCATGAAAGATGGGAAAATGCGAATCAGCGACCCTGATGCGCTTTTGGCAACGAGCAAGTCCTTGTCCGAATACGAACAGAAATGGAAGAAGTTGTACCCAGAAGATTTTTCTTATATCGTCCGTGCAATGCCGTTTTACCTTGCCCTGAAACTCAAGTACCCAATACTCAAATAGCCCCATCCATAACTTGCCGAGCCCTCGCGCTGGAGTTATAATACTTCCGTATCAGAAACCGATAGGAGGTATGACATGGGCAAGGTGTTTGAAACGGTGTCCGAAGAACAGTTTAAGGATCGCGCAATGGGCGGACTGGTTGCCGCCGCCTGTCTGGACGCTCTGGGAAACGTCAACCAGTTCGGGCCTCGCATTCCCCATGAGGACTGGGTGCGGGACATGAAACCCGCCCGATGGAGCAACACCCCCGCAGGAACTTACACGGACGACACCAGCATGTCGCTCTGCGTGGCGCAGGCGTATCTCGACAAGGGCGCATTCGACCCACGGCATACGATGAACGTTCTCTTGGACTGGTACAGGGACGGGCGGTTTTCCGCCGTCAAGGGACACGCTTTCGACGTGGGCATTGCCACGTCCCGTGCGCTTTCAGATTACGCAAGGACGGGTTCTTTGACGAACGGGTGCGAGACCACACGCGGCAACGGAAGTCTTCTCAGGGCGTTCCCTGCGTGGCTCATTGGGCTTGCCGAGGGGAACGTCCCCGCCGTCACCATGTCCGTTTCGGACATGACCCACAACTCCGCCTTTGTCCGTGACTATGTGAAGACCCTGAATGACATCTTCCAAACCCACGTCTTCACGGGACAGACGACCACAATCTACCGCGCCGAACTTCTTTCCGCCTACACGACCGCCAACTTCCCCAATGGCGGATATGTGAAGGACACGCTGGAGGGTGCGCTCTGGTGTTATTACACTTCTCATTTCGAGGAGGCCGCGCTCAAGGCGTGTAATGCGGGAGGTGACAGCGATTCCGTGGGCGCAGTCCTTGGGGCTATCGCGGGAAGCAGATTCGGCATGGGCGTCATTCCGCCGCGCTGGATCGACGGCTTGCGAGACCACGATGCAATCATTTCCCTTTACTCTGATTTCGTCACGGCGATCATCGCGAAAATCAGGGAACGGGAGGGCTGACCCCCATCAGGTTTAAGCGAAACCCGCACATTTAGGGTAGTCAGTCATCACACGAATGTTCTCACGCGCGAGGATATGCCCTGTCTATGACAACGAACCACGACCTTCAATGCCAAGCGACCGACCGCGAATGGGGCGACATACTCGCCTGCCGCGTCCTACCCGTTCACCCGTTCGCGGGATGGCCATGGAGCATCGGC
>JAZUGJ010000102.1:0-5593 GCA_045641145.1 Paludibacteraceae bacterium | reverse complement strand
CTTTTTGCGGTGCGGACGAGACTTCGTTCGGCTTGTGCTTGTCGCAAAAACTGACGACCTCGTCGTCATTGAGCGACCGCACACCCTCACTCTCCCCACCACAACAAGTTGTGTCGGGGACCCCAATTAAAGAGTTCTCGTCTTCATGTCACACATCACAAAAAAGTCGAACCCCAAATGGGATTCGACTTTTTTGCGGTGCGGACGAGACTCGAACTCGCGATTTGCATTTTTTTGCGGTGCGGACGGGACTCGAACCCGTGATTTGCATAAAAAGGTATTCTGCAAAGCAAAAAAGTCGTTCCCAGACCGCCCAAACGGCATTAACTTAGATATTTTTGCAAAGAACAAGACTGGTTAGTTGATTATGCTTGTTCTATTTATGTTCTAATTCTGGTCAAAAAAAGTTCTTTTACTGTTCTATTTTTATTCGTTAAAAATAAGCCCAAACCACTCGTACTTAAAATGGCTCATAGTATTCAGTATCAGGACAAATTCAACCCTAATGTTGCGTAACACCTTACGCAAGTCTTAACGAAAGTTTCTCGGAAGTCGTACTTTGGGGTTGGTCGGATCTTGGTCATGGGGATGGTCGATTTGTCATCCGGCATCTCATTTCCGCTCAACGCTGTGTAAGAAAAAATCGTTCGAGCTTAATAAGCGGAGATAAGAACTTTCGTAAAAACTTTCGAGTGCAAAGGTACAACTTTTTTCTGAATTATGCAAGTTTTACGAGTAGAATTTGCGTAAATTCTTTCGTTTTACTTGCAAAATTAAATTTTTTTATAGAAAATGCTGAAAATATTTTGATTATTACAAAATTATTTGTACCTTTGCGTCGTTTTTTGGTGTATTGTATGTATACCAAAATACGAAAGCAAGCTCACGCAGGGATGTCTGCGGTGTCTATAGCATTACGTTAGCATTCGTGGGTGGGGTTTGCAGACATATTGAAAAAGGCGTCTATATGATGCTTTGTTTTGGTTAGTTGAAACTTCGCAACTTTCAAATTCAGATTCAAAACATTGCAACGTAAGATGTCCATTGGATATGTTATCCTACCGTACACCTTATTGTATACATACATGTGTGCGCGCGCGAGAACATATCGGCGTGGGCTTCGTGTTGCTTGTTTAATCTGAAGGCAATGCGAAGGCCCCAACTAACGGAACAAGCAATAGTGCAAGTCCCGCTTTTTTTGTATGTGGTATGGTGAATTTGTAATGGAGGTAGCCGAAAATCCTATTTAGAGTAGGCAAAACAACCAAATTAAGTTAAATATGAAAAAAATCATGATGGTGGCTATGTCTTTAATCATAGCAAGTAGTGTTTGCTTTGCAGATGCAGACGAAGCAAAAGAAATTAGAAAAGAGCGTAAAGAGATTGCCAAGATGGCAAAGAAAGACCTCAATGAAAAAGTATCCAAGACGACTAAGAAAGAGGCAAAACGTCTTGCCAAAGAAGGTTGGGTCGTAACTCCGGGTGCATTGCCATTGGAAAAACAATTGGAACGCAGTTATTTGATGGAATTTGAATACGATGAAAATCTGTATCCAAAGTATATCATGGCAAATGCCCAGTCAGTTGCAGGTAACTATGACGCAGCCAAGACTTCGGCAACCAGTTTGGCAATTACCAATTTGGCAGGACAAATTCAAACAGAAGTTACTGCCTTGGTAGAGAATACCGTTGGTAATGAGCAACTCTCTGCCGATGATGCTGTGTCTATTACAAAAACAGTGATGGCAAGCAAGAACTTAATCAGCCAATCTATAGGTCGAGTTATTACTGTTGTTGAGTGCTACCGCACCTTGCCCAATAAAAACAAGGAAGTGATGATTCGTATCGCTTACAATGGCGATATGGCAAAACAGACCGTTAAGAAAGTTATCCGCGAGGAGTTAGAGAAGAAAGGCGAGGATTTGCATAATCAATTAGACAAGGTTCTCGGTTTTGATAAATAAACGGTCATGAGAAACGGAGTTGTTCTCATCTTATTATTTGTTGCGCAACTGCTTGTAGCACAATCCACCACTGCTCCCGACTGGGCGGATGTTCAACATAGGGAGTTGCTGTATCCTGCATCTACTTATTATACAGGATTTGCCTTTGCCCACTTGGAGAAAGGCGAATCTGTGGAAACTGTTTCTGCTCGCTTGAAAAATTCTGCTCGTGCCGAGTTGGTGTCGTCCATTGTGGTCAGTGTTAATCAAACAACCACTCGCCTTCTGGAAAACAAACAAGTCAATCAGTCTGTACAAACGACCGATATATTCCGTTCAGGCACGATAACAGAGAGTGGAATCAAGGATATACCCGGCATGAATATAGACACTTGGCATAACACCAAAACGGGCGATGTGATGGCTTTTGCGTATGTCAAGGCTGCCGACTTATTGCGTAAGTTGGGCAAACGCATCACGGTTAATACGACCAAGATAGAAATGGAATTAGCAACGGTTTCTAATATGGTTGCTAATGGTAATAAGAGTGAAGCGAAGCAACAGTTAACGACTATCAACACGCTTTTTTCGGACATTGAAAATGACCAAAAGGTAATGTTGTCTATAGATGCCGCATTGGAAGACGAAGAAATTGCCTTATTAGAAGTCAACGAGTTGCGCAAGCAATACCAACAATGGCAGAATGAACTAAAAAATGGTATTGCTGTTTATTTAGTTTGCCAAGCAGATTTGTTTGGTCAAAAATTCCCCACCTTAGAAAACACTTTAAAGGGTGAACTTAGTAAACTGGGGTGTTCATTTGTATCTTCTTCCGAAGTTGCCGATTGGGCTATCTATGTAACAGCCAATACGCGAGAATACAACACGTCAACTATTGGTGAATATACCACCTATTTCTCTTATGTTGATGCAACTATTGCTATTGATAAAATAGCATTAAATCAAAGAATTTATGAAGATGCCATTTCTCAAAAAGGTGGTCACATGCGTGACTATACAGAAGCGGCACGAGATGGATATAAACAAATCACTCCAAAATTAGCGGAGTTACTTGATAAATATATTAAATAGTTTTGTGATGAAAAAATTACTTGCTATCTGTTTATTAACACTAACAGTGTGCGCCGTAGCGCAAAATAAAAAAATTGCCCTCCTTGAACCTCGTGCGGGGGAAGGTACTGTCGTCTCAGGAATGGAAAAGGCAATGGTTCGAGGGGAATTACGCAAAGCCATAGTCAATCACACTGGCTACGAGGCTTTTACTCGTTCCGACATCGACCAATTAATGAATGAACAAGGATTCCAACGTACTGGTAATGTTAGTGACGAAGATATCCATAAATTAGGAGAAATGTCAGGTGCGGACTATATTTGTGTATCTACTCTCAACAAATCCAACACCGAATTTTATCTTGAAGCATATTTAATTGACATTGAATCTGGTGCCATTAGCAATCCTGCATCTCAATTTGGCGAATTAGTGGAAGGCAAATTAAGTAACATGTTACCCGTATGCCAATCATTAGCTCAAGAATTACTTGGTACCGCAAATCCTGTAGTAACCTCGACGAAATCGAGACAGTCACAACAGCAAACGACTCCAACTCCCAAGAGCGCACCTGTAGTGTCTGTTGCTCCTGTTGCCCAACTATCATCAAATGACATTATCACCTTTGAGGACGGTTCCAAAGGTGTTGTTTTTTATCGCGATGATAACGGACATGGATTGGTAGTCTCACTTGATGAGCAGGAACTGCAATGGCAGAATGTTCCTAATAAGAAATCAATTCGAGATATTTTATCCATACCTAATGGATCTTGTGGTTTCGTCCCAGGTTTAGGAGAGGAGAATACACAAAAAATCATTTCTGAATTAGGAGAAGCAAACGCTCCCGCAGCACAATGGTGTACTCAACATGGGCGTGGTTGGTATTTACCAAGTGCTGGTGAATTGGTATATTTATTATCTGCCGCTAATGGAGGAAATGCTAGTCAAGGTCAAATTAGTACATTATTGATGATGGCTGGAGGAATGCCTCTGACTAAATATTATTGGGCAAGTAATGAAGAGGATGAAAAAAATGCATACAATATTTCTCCTAGAGGAAACTCTCCTTCTGAATACAAAAATGAAAAAGTTGCAGTACGTGCAATGCGCCGATTTTAAGAAGTAAAATGAGTCAATTATTAGTTAATAAAAAAGGACTTATTTTGGGAGTGTTAGATGAACATTCTCTAGCTTGGCATGTTGCTATGAAATGCAAAGAAAATGGTGCACAATTGGTGTTATCGAACACGACTATTGCCATGGAATTAGGAACCATTAGGGAATTGGCTTCTAACCATCAAATACCAATCATTGCTTGTGATGCTACGAACGTGAACGATATCACTCACCTTTTACAAGAAGCACAAAAACTCCTTGAAGGTAAGATAGATTTCATTCTTCATTCTGTAGCTCAAAGTCTAAATCTAAGGAGACATAAGCCCTATTGGCAAATTAATTATGATTATTTTTTTAAGACTATAGATATTTCTGCTTTTAGCCTGCATAAACTATTGCAAAAGTGTTTAGATATGGATGCTATTAGTGAAGGAGGTAGTGTTGTAACTCTTACCTATTTAGCTTCCGAACGATACTTTAATGGTTATAACGATATGGCAGATGCAAAAGCGTTGTTAGAGTCTATTGTACGTCAAATGGGAGCCATATATGGAACACAAAAAAAAGTTCGCATAAATGCCATTAGTCAATCTGCCACCCAAACGAAAGCCGGCTCACAATGGGCAGAACAAGATTTTTTCTATGCATATGCAAACGATTTATCTCCATTAGGCTCTGCGGATGCGGATGATTGTGCCGATTTGTGTGTCGCCTTATTTTCTGATTTAACAAGAAAAATTACGATGCAAACCATCTATAATGACGGAGGGTTCTCACACACGATGATGACTAAGGCAATGATAGATGATTTTAGAGAAATATCTTATAAAAAACATATACAATGATACTGACATTAGACATTGTTAAATCCATTTTATTTGTTAATTCGCCACTGATAATAGAAGAGCCAGAGCGACAAGCTGTGGATAAGAGTTACCGCTTTTTAGAGCAATTTGCTAAGGATAAAGTCATTTACGGCATTAACACTGGTTTTGGCCCTATGGCTCAATGGCGTGTAGATAATCAATACTTGTCAGATTTGCAATACAACATCATACGCAGCCATTCGACAGGGATGGGAGAACCACTAAATGATATTGATGTTAAAGCCGCCATGATCGCTCGCTTGGGTAGTTTTATCCAGTGTAAGAGCGGAATACATGTCGAAGTGGTGGATTTACTCATTCAATTTATTAACCGCAATATTATTCCATTTATACCCAAACATGGTAGTGTCGGTGCCAGCGGTGATTTAGTACAGTTGGCACATATCGCACTTTGCTTAATCGGAGAAGGAAAAGTCCATTATCAAGGGCAATGGCGAGAAACAAGTGATGTTCTAAAAGAATGCGAACTGACACCTATATCTTTACACGTGCGCGAAGGACTAAGTGCTACCAACGGCACCAGCGTTATGACAGGTATCGGTATCGTAAATCAGAAGTCGGATCGTAGCCATGTCGTT
>JAZUGJ010000101.1:0-28823 GCA_045641145.1 Paludibacteraceae bacterium | reverse complement strand
GCATACGCTTTCCGTTCTTTCTTGGTGTCGGTGGGCAAGTCAAAAAGTACAAGCACCCACATAATTCTATATTCACTAAATCGATCCATATAAAAAAAGCGCATCACAAGGACACGCTTTACCAATCGGGGTAAATAATTTTCCGTATTTCTCCACTAAAACACCGTTGTACACTATTAGCTGTCGTTTGCATAGCAATCATCATTGGACTGCGGTGTCCTTCAATCAGCACATCAATAGTAGATAGTGATAATAACTCTCGTTTTAGGGCAGGTGTCAATTCAGATATATCTGCTGTATTTTTCCAAATCTCCAGCACTTTGCTATCCACGTATGGGCGATACGGCTCCATAATATCGTCTGCCAAACAATAGGCATCATAACGGTTATGGTGATGAATCCCCAATGTGGGCAATAGTCCTGCTGCCACTAATGCGCGTGCCATCATCGCACGAACTATAGAATAGCCGTAATTAAGCAGATTATTAGGTGGCAAGCCGTCTTGAGCGCGAATAAAATCAGGATTATGAAATATATTCTTCCAATAATAGGCAGCAGCGCGTCCTTCCAAATTATCGGCATCTCCGGAACGGACTTGTTTGCTCCACGCTAACATATTAGTGGCAACCACCTGTTCAGACTCCAATACTGCTGCTTGCCCTGCGATTTTGCAAGCGATGGTCTGCTGCCATAATTGTTTTTTCAGTGGCTCAGAAGCGTCTAATTGGGCGCGAAAGCGTTCATTTTGCAGATTATTACCATCCAAGCACAAATGTAATCCAATGGGTAGATGCTGATTGTTGCAAGTAATAATAGCCACGTTATTCTCCAATAAGGCAGCCATTAGTGCTTGGGTTATTGTTACTTGCTGATTATCCAAGACGACAACTCCGATATCCTCAATGGGGATTGTTTGCACGTGCGCTTTCTTAACCTCGTCAGATATATTCTCTTGTTTCTCTATATCTGGCAAGGTAATCACCATCTGCTGCAACTTCAAACTGAGGTAGGCAGGGTTTTGAAAACCAATAACGCGTTTAATCATAACTTGAATTAATATTCTCCAACTGATACAATTAATCCCAGATGGTTAAGTCGGACCTTGACAACCCCAAATAATCCATTAATTCCTAAACGTTTGTATGCGATGCCATTTAATTCTTTTTTGTCTTCTACAGATGTTTCTAAATGATGTCTAAAAGTGTAATCCCTTGTTGCTAATTTTTGTACTCTAAATAAGTTAGGACTAATACGAGCATAGTTACTTTCATCCGTTAAGTCTATCTCCTCTGGGAAGAAACCTGTTTCTGGGTTTGGGAATACAAAGAACTCATTTTGCTTCATCGTGAAAAGGAATTGCCATCCTAAATCTTTATTATACTCTTTATCAATGATAGGCAGTCCCATATTTGCACAAGTTACCGCTTCATAAAAAGAAACAACATGTTCTTGTAAGGCGCCACTAGCATCTCTAAAAATAGCCACATGATGGTTATTGCTAGTACTAACGAAATCCGTTAGAATGGGGTTATGTGAAGAATCAAGAATTTCCACCCCGTTGTTGTCATGTTTAGTATGTAAGGCGGTTGCAACATTGACTCCTCGAATAGTCACACGCTGAAGAGTAATCCCTGCCTCTTGATTATACCAAATAGGATGTTCTTCAAGATTTGAGAACGCTGCTTTAGCATCTCCATGATATTCCGCTAATCTCTTTTGTAAAATATCCTTTATATGTTTATTGATTACTTTTTCAATTTTAAGGTCTGGAGTTATTGGTTTCCGAATCGTATATTGAGTTTCGTATGTTTTTGTTTTAACTTCTTCCGGTACCATTTTTTGTGTAGCACCATCCAATAAAATTGGTCGTTTACTTAAACTATTAGAACCTGTAAATGCTTTTTTCGGATTTCCTCCACAATTATTCAAACGAGTTAACAATAATTCTCTAATTTGAGGATTGCAGACTGTTAAAATCTTATCCTTATCAAACGAAGCACCTATCTTTTCCACTTTTACGACTTCAGTCAAAATCTGCCCATATATGGTATCATTGTGTAAAGAACCGCGGGGAGTTTGTGCCTTTTTCTTTTTTCCTCCATTTTTATCTGCAATAACATATCGATTTAGTGTTGTTACTTTATTCCGTGCTTTTACGGAAATAAGAGTATTATCTAATTGTTTTTTAGCTTCTTGGCGGAATTTAGCCAATGGCATTGGAGATATAAACCGTAATTTGCCGTCATGACGTTCTAAATACTTTTTTTCGATAGCATAGATAACGGAAGAACGCTGTTCTTTACTCAAGTCTGCCAATTCAACCATATCCAAATCTATAAAATCGTCCATTCCTTTTTCAATGCGTGCATTTAGATTATTGAGATATTGAATATATGCTGGTTTTGTGAAAGCGATGGTCAAAGCATCCATCGCATGATGACGGTTATCATTGCGTTTTGTCCAATCTAATATCCGTCCTATCGTTCTACCATCCTTATCTTGATAGTACTCTGTTTGACCAATAGCTGCGTATTTGTCCCAATTTAGTTCTTTCATTATATCCACCAATTGCCAATCTTCACGTAAACGGTCAGTCACAGAACCAGTAGTTGATACTACAATTGGAACCATTTGTTCTAAAATTTCTCTGGCTTTGCGAGCAATATATTGTGAGTCTCGCAAATCTCGGTCAATAAAGCCGCTGGGAATATCGGATTCTGACATCAACAACTTTTTTCCTTTTGCTTTAGAAAGAGATCCATCATTTACCAAACTCTCAACACGAGCCTTATAACTATCTAATCCATTGTCATTATACTTTTGTTTAATAAAATCTAATGCCGTCATCTTCCCTTTTTCAATATTGATAGCACGCACCTCCAACGTTTTGTTAGACAAACTATCGTCGAATAGTTTTGCTTGTGGAATAATGTGTTCAATATCAAACTCTTTACTAAACACTTTTTCACGTGGAATATAGGTATTGGAGTATAATGTTTTATAGCCATTGTTTTTTAATTCCTCATATAGTTTATACCGAACAATATCAGTCCTGCTGATATGTGTCATTCCATATTCTGCCTCAAGTATCTTTCGTATTCTAGCATTATATTCCTCTCCTTCTTTAACTGCGCTGGCCCATTCTTTTCTTTCTGTGGCACTTTTCTTCAAGTCACGTGCGAGTTCAATACGTATTTCATCAAGTTTTCCATACTGGTTTACTACTGCATTGACCACATTAATCATTTGGTTGAGTATCTTTTCAACTACAGGATTACGCAAACTATTATGAGGAATTAATTCTAATTGATTAACATAATGTTTTTGAGCCAATTCATCTTTTGTTAATGAACGCTTTGAATGTTTGAATCCTGCATATTGACAAGCTACATCATATTGATTTCCTGCTTGTAAGAATGGCAATATTTTACGAATGGCACGTGTGGACAGATTACTATAATCATCGTCAAGTTGAACATTGGCTAATGCTTTTGCCCCATACTCATTAAAACCAAAATCTTTTTGTAGTTTTTCAATTAACGAATCATTTCCTAAAACAGATTTGTCTCCTTCATAAGAATACAACAAATGCCATAATTGCATTATATCTTGGTTATCCCAAGGGGATTCCTTAGTGTGTTCTTTTGTGTAATCAATTGTAAATAAGTTTTTACCTTCAGCTATGTGATGCTGCTTAAATTCGCCTTGAATACGATTGATAAGAGTAGGAGTATTCATTTTTTTTGTATCTATTTCCACTCCTAATTCTTCCAATATCTGTATGTAAACATCTAATAATGCAGACAATGTTCTATTTCCTTCTAATTTGTCATAATTGGTAACCTTTATAGATACAGATTTATTTCCATTTTTTAGGATATCAGCCACTCTAGTAGATGATAACTCCTTACACCATGATAATTCATGGTGCAACAACAACATTTCATCTTCGGTCAAACGTCGAATTTCATTGTTTTTCTCTATTTTAACATTATTCAGTATTTGCCAAATTTTGAATTCTTGGAATAAGGGAGAAGATTTGGGGCAAACTTTTGGTCCAACAATTATTTGTTTTGTTTTTCCATCTTCTGTAGTTATGTTTTTTGTCGTCCTACATAATTCACATACGGCTAATTCTGATTTTTTGCTTCGTAAAGGGCGTTGGTAAAAAATAGCAATATCTCTAATTTTGTGTTTAAGTTCTGTGGTAAGTTCTTGATAATATTGTGCTTGACATTCCCAAATCGTTTCAAATTCATCCAAATAATCCTGGCGATAAAAAACCTGATTTTTCAGGCTATAATGTGGATTTGCCTGAAGTTGTGCGTACTGATATTGCCCAACCGTTTGATGATTAAAATATAATTCCTTGCTTCTATCTCCAATCGCACCAAGATAGCCACTTGATGCATTAATATCACCATTAACTTCCTGTAGGACAACAACTAATTGTTCTTTGCTTAATTGTTGTGTTAATCCACAGACACGCCATTGCGCATTTTCTTTCTTTAAATCTAATCCTTTGGTAGTTCGTTTCTCTCCAACGATATCCAATACTGATGCGAGAATGGCATATGTTGCTTTGCGATTAGCACCTTTTACTTGTTCATATAAGTTTTCATCCAATTCTGGATAAAAAGTTTGTTGCTTTTGCCATATCTTTTCAAACTCTTGGTATAAATCAGAACGATAATAACTCGGAAGCGATTTTTTCCCATCCATCAAAAGGCGCAAATTCATTTCACCAGGAGTTATTTTTTCGTCGTAGAGCATTTTGGCGATTTCCATTCCATCAATAAACTGTCCGTCCTCAGATGATTTAGTTTTGCGAGAACTCTTGTAGCCACGTTTTTTGTTAATCATCAATAATACGCGCGCAAATTGTTCAAGTGAAATTTGCTCAATAGCTGCTTTGGCACGTAATGCTATCGTTTCAAAAGTGGTTTTATTACCAACTTCTGCCAATACACTATTGTGGGAAATCAAACCTCCTTCTGCCAAATATTGAATTAACATCTCTCGACGTTTTTTATAACGTTGAAGATTTCTACGCATACCTCTCAACTGTGTTCGACCTGCATTACATGATATACTTTTCCCTCCTAAGAAATCTTTTTCAGGAGTCATACATTCTTTTTTACTTTCACTATTAACAAAATTGTCATAATGGATTGTACGAACTCCTATTTTAACAATTTCAGAATCGTTATTTTCCGATTCTCTTACAACAGCCCAACCGATACTATTGGTTCCTAAATCCAAACCGAGAATATGTTTCTTTTCCATAATGAAGATATTTTGTTACAAATTTACTATTTTTTCTCACATCTGCAAATCCCCTGCGGTTTTACGGTTCTTATTGGATAATTTCCCAATGACCGTTCTTATTCGCTCCCACACGGCGAAGAATACCGCGAACCTTGAGTGCTGTAATAACTTTACGGACACCACTATCTGACATATTCAGTTGCTGTGCTATCTGAACAGTCGTAATCAAAGGATTATTTGCCAAAATATGCAATATCTTATCCGGTGTTTTATCCGCTACTTTATCCGCTACTTTATCCGCTACTTGTGTATCACTTGCCTTTGACAGTTGCGGACGACTGCCCTTCCAAAGAATATGCAAATAACGATTCTTCAATTCGTTTCGCTCCCCCAATAGAATATTACGCAAGAAGAGTTGCAGGAACTCTGTTGTACGAGAAATACCATTAGGAAGATTATCGTAATTGGCACGAACAAGCGCATTGCGGAAATACCAGGAATGAGCGGCAAAGGACGTATTATCAAGTTCATATCCTAATGAACGTAGATATTGCACCAAAAAGACCGCTGTCGTGCGCGTGTTACCTTCTCCAAAGGGATGAATCTGCCAAATGCCGGCAATAAACTCGCAGATGTGAGCAATAACCTCTTCGGTTGATTTCCCCTTATAGACAAATGCTTGTTCTTGAGAAAAATCATACTGCAATGTTTCACCAATATAGTCCGCCGCTCCATAAAGGACACTGGCATTATTCAGCACCCACTCCTTTTTAGATATATCATAATCCCTATAGGTGCCCGCGTGGGGAAGAATGCCGTTGAATAAAGCCCGATGGATAGCAGCATAATAAGATGGCGAAAAAGTAAAAGATTGCGTACTCATCACGCGCGATATACGCGCAGAAACCTTATCGGCTTCATCAGTACCACTCTCCTCTTTGCAACTTTCTGCTGTTTGATAATAAGCCGTTATTCGCTTTTCTACTTCGTCTTGCGAAATTTTTCCTTCTATATGTTCTGCTGCCGTCTGCTTTAGATACTTGCTCACTTGCAATTGATCTACCTGTTGCAGACCAATCGCCAAACTCCAAATGCTTGCCTTTTCCTTTTGGTCTGGCTCACCCTGACGGATGTATTCGTCAAACTCAGCAAATGGTATTTCTAATGGTTCTTTCATCAGTGTATATCTTTTGTAATTTCTTTTTTTTAAGCCCACAAATTTACTAATTTTTTCTCACATCTACAAATCCCCCTGCAAATTTACCGCTTTCTTATCCGCAGCGTAGCCACTATTAATTGGCAATGAGAGAGATGCAGCGATTACGCTGCAAAGATACAAAAAAAATTTGAAAAGTGCAAATAATTAGGGCAAAAGTTCAAAACTGAGCGAAAGACGGAGTTGAGAGATATATTTGCATAATTCAAAAAAAAAGTGTATTTTTGCAGTCGCAAAAAAAAGATGCGTCGTTTCAACCATAACACTATGAACGAATTTTTGGAACAAGAGGAACAAGTACTCAAAATGCTGAAGACGGTTTTTGACCCCGAAATACCCGTCAATGTATATGACCTCGGACTGATATATAAAATAGATATTCAGGGCAATGTCTGCCACATAGACATGACCCTGACCGCCCCCAACTGCCCCGCAGCAGATTTCCTTGTGGAAGATATACGACAAAAAGTCAGTTCGGTGGAAGGTATAGACGAGGTACAGGTGAACATCGTTTTCGAACCCGAATGGACCAAAGACATGATGTCAGAAGAAGCCAAATTGGAATTGGGGTTCCTATAAACTGACAAAATGGCAGTCAAAAAAGGTTTGGCACGGAATTGGTACATGTCAATGTGTAAGTAACTTACAAATTTACACACTTACAAACTTACAAATTGTTAAATAATATAGCTATGGCAAAAAGTACGATTCAAGTAACGTCGGAAAACATTTTCCCTGTTATCAAAAAGTTTTTATATTCAGACCATGAGATTTTTCTGCGCGAGTTGATTTCCAATGCAGTGGATGCGACGCAGAAACTGAAAACACTGTCCGGCGTGGGCGAAGCCAACGGCGAGATGGGCGATTTGCGTGTGCGCGTGTTAATAAATAAGGACAAGAAAACACTCACCGTACAGGACCACGGTATCGGCATGACCGCCGAGGAAGTGGATAAATACATCAACCAAATCGCGTTCTCCGGCGCAGAGGAGTTTGTGAATAAATACAAAGACAAAGCGGAAGCCATCATCGGTCATTTCGGTCTTGGTTTCTACTCCGCTTTCATGGTAGCGGACAAGGTGGAGATATTCAGCCAGAGTTACCGGGAAGGCAGTAAAGCCGTGCATTGGAGTTGCTCGGGCGACACGAGCGTGGAGATGGAAGATACCATCAAGAGCGAGCGCGGAACGGACATTGTGCTGCATATCAACAAGGAATTTGAGCAGTACCTCGAGGACGCGACCATAGAAGGGTTGCTGAAGAAATACTGCAAGTTCCTGCCGGTAGAAATCGCCTTCGGTAAGAAAAAAGAGTGGAAAGACGGCAAGGAGGTAGAATTGGACGAAGACAATATTGTCAACAACACCAACCCTGCCTGGACGCGCAAGCCCGCGGATCTGAAAGACGAGGACTACAAAACCTTCTATCATGATTTGTATCCGATGCAGATGGATGAACCGCTGTTCCACATCCATCTGAATGTTGATTATCCGTTCAACCTGACCGGCATACTCTATTTCCCGAAAATCAAGAGCAACCTTGATGTACACCGCAACAAGATACAGTTATACTGCAACCAGGTGTTCGTAACGGACGAGGTAGAGAACATTGTGCCCGAATATCTGACGCTGCTGCATGGCGTCATCGACAGCCCGGATATTCCGCTGAATGTGAGCCGCAGTTACCTGCAAAGCGACAATAATGTCAAAAAAATATCGTCACACATCACCAAGAAAGTGGCGGACAAGTTGGCAGAGATGTACAAAAACGACAAAGCCGACTTTGAGAAGAAATGGGACGACATCAAGATGTTTATCCAGTTCGGCATGCTGACGGACGACAAGTTCTATGAGAAAGCGGTTGATTTCGCCCTGCTGAAAAACTTGGACGGCGAGTACTACACGCTGAAAGACTATCAGGAGAAAATAAAAGACGCACAGACCGACAAAGACGGCAATATAGTTATTCTGTACACGCAGGACAAAGACCTCAACTACACCTATATCGAGCGTGCCAAACAGAAAGGATACGACGTATTGGAGATGACGGGAGAACTGGATGTTCACCAGATGAGCCAAGCCGAACAAAAACAAGGTGCTTCCGAGCACTCCGGTTCTCTGCGTTTTGTACGGGTCGATAGCGATGTAATTGAAAACCTCATCAAGAAAGCCGATGCCGCCAAAGACACCTATACGGACGAGCAGAAAGAAGGGCTGCGCAAAGCGTTTGAATCCCAACTGCCCGAAGCCGAGAAGATGAATTACTACATCACCTTTGAAGCCACAGCCGAAGATGCACTGCCCGTATCGCTGACCCAAAACGAGTTCATGCGCCGCATGAAAGAAATGAGCCAACACCAACAGGGAATGGGCTTCTACGGACAGATGCCCGACCAGTTCAATGTCGTTGTCAACACGGCACACCCCCTGATTAAGGATTTGATGGGCAAGATGACAAGCGAAGAAAGAGAAGAGGAAAAACCGCAAACCAAAGAGGAAGAGGAAAAGAACGCACCGAAAGAGATGGTTAAGAAAACGGTTTATACCCTCAGCGGCGAGAATGACAAACTGCATCAACTATTAGACATCGCCCTGTTGGCAAGCGGACAACTGAAAGGCGAAGCCCTTGCCAAATTCGTCAACCGCAGCGTAGAAATGCTATAAGAAAACAACATGGTCTATTTCCTCAGTGATGCCCACTTAGGGTCAAGAGCCATAGAAAACGGACAAGTTCACCAACAGCGTGTGGTGGACTTGTTGCGCTATATGGGAAACGATGCCACCGAGATATATCTGCTCGGGGATATGTTCGATTTCTGGTATGAATACCTGTGGCGCGACCGCAGCAAAGAGCAGTTTGAACCGTTCCTGACCTGCCTGCGCGAGTTGACGGACAAAGGCGTTAAGGTGCATTACTTCATCGGGAACCATGATATATGGACCTTCGGCAAACTTGCCAAGCGGACCGGTGTCATCGTACATAAGGAGCCCTATTCCGCCGTCATCAACAGCAAGAAAATATATATGGCGCACGGAGACGGACTGATACCTCAATGGTTAACAGCTGACGATGCACAATGCACAATGAGTAAGGAGGATAAAAAGCGGATTAGGGCATTTATGCGGCTGCGGGCGTTCTTCCACCACCCCGTGCCTCAGTTCCTATACCGCCTGTTACCGCCTTGCATCGGCAACGGATTCGGATACGAATGGGCGCGACGAAGCCGGATGAAGGAGTTGGCTCACCCCTGCCCCTACAAAGGCGAAAAAGAAGAAGAGTTGGTACTGTTCAGCAAAGAACAGCCGCAGCAGGACTACTTCATTTTCGGGCACCGGCACATTGAACTGGATTTAATGATACGCAAAGATTCACGCGTCATCATATTGGGCGATTTGTTCAAACTGTGGACCTACGCTCAAATGGACGACAAAGGAGATATACAACTATGCACAGCAGAGAAGAACAACTGAAAGCGTTTGACCGCTTACTGACCATTATGGACGAGTTACGGGAGAAATGCCCGTGGGACAAGAAACAGACCTTTGAGAGTTTGAGGCAGAACACCGTAGAGGAAGCCAATGAACTGGCAAGCGCCATCATCCGCAACGACATGACGGAAATCAGCAAGGAATTGGGCGATGTGCTGCTGCATGTCGTTTTCTACGCCAAAATGGGGTCGGAGACAGGCGATTTTGATATGGCAGACGTATGCAACCGGCTGAGCGATAAACTGATTTTCCGCCACCCGCATGTATATGGCGACGAAGCCGCCAAGAATGCGGAGGAAGTCAGCCAATTATGGGAGCAGGTCAAACTGAAAGAGAAAGGCGGCAACAAGACCGTATTAAGCGGCATTCCGGATAGTTTACCCAGTTTGATAAAGGCGTACCGCATACAGGACAAAGTAGCCAATGTGGGGTTTGACTGGGAAAAACGCGAGGAGGTATGGGACAAAGTAAAAGAGGAAATAGCGGAGTTTGAAGCCGAAGCGGAAAAAGCCGACCAAGACAAGATGAACCGTGAGTTCGGCGATTTGCTGTTCGCCCTTATCAATGCCGCACGCTTATACAAGATTAAACCCGACAACGCATTGGAAATGACCAACCAGAAATTCATGCGCCGCTTCGGCTACATCGAGCAAAAAGCCAAAGAGCAGGGACGAGAATTAAAAGATATGACCTTGGACGAAATGGAAGCGTTGTGGCAAGAGGCAAAAAAATCCCCTTTGTGCGGCATATAGGACTCGAACCTACACTCGTGAGAACCAGATCCTAAGTCTGGCGCGTCTACCAATTCCGCCAATGCCGCGTAGCGTTTAGAAACAAACGCAGTGCAAAATTACAAAAAAGATTTGAATTGACCAAATATGAGCGATACTTTTTATAAAAAATTGCCGAATGGGTTGCAGATTGTCCACCGGAACAGCACTTCTGAAGTTGCCTATATAGGCATCATGATAGGTGTCGGAACACGGGACGAGCAAGCAACCGAAAACGGATTGGCTCATTATATTGAACACTGCGTATTCAAAGGCATGTCCGACAATGGACATACCTATTCCGCACAGGATATTATAGACCGCATAGAGGGTGTAGGGGGTGAAGTAAACGCCTATACGACCAAAGAAGAGACAACCTACTATATTGCCACCCCTGCCAAACATTGGCGCAAAAGTCTGCAACTGCTACACGGCATGGTTACCGGTCCCACTTTCCCAAAAAAAGAGACGGACAAAGAAGTGGAAGTCATATTGGACGAAATAAGCAGTTACGAGGATAGTCCGAGCGAACTTATCTACGATGACTTTGAAGAGCTGGTGTTTCAAGGACACCCGCTGTCTATGCCTATTTTAGGGACGCCCAAAAGCGTGCGCAACATCTCTAAAAAAGCAAGCACAGCCGCCCGTTTCATAGCAGCGCATTACCGCCCTGAACGCATGGTGGTTTTCTCCCAGGGAAAAATCACCGCCGATGCCGTTTTTAAGGAAACGGAAAAACTATTCGGAGACGATAGGCAAACGGCAACTTTGCCGATGACGGACCAACGGCAAGAGCCGCACACTTACCGACCGGCAGACCGTTCCTACAAGAAACATACCCACCAGATTCATGTCATGTTAGGCGGACGCGCCTACCCGATAGGACACCCCAAACAATTGGCATTGTATATGCTAAACAATATATTAGGCGGGGGCAGTATGAATTCCCGACTCAACCTCAATCTGCGCGAGAAAAAGGGATTGGTCTATACCATTGAATCGCAATACACGCCCCTTAGTGACTCCGGATACTGGAGCGTCTATTTTGCTTCCGACGAGAAGGACAAGGACGAGTGTATTCGGCTGATAAAAAAGCAATTACAGTTATTGCGCGATAAGCCGCTCACCCCCCGGCAAATGCAAAAAGCACTTACCCAATTGCATGGTCAAATGGCTATTTCGGCAGAGAACCAAGAAAATAATGTCTTTGCCATGGCCAAACTGATGCTGTATCACGGCTTTGCTCCCACTTGGGAAGAGACATTCCGCCATATTGCCCAATTGACACCGGATATCTTACAGACGGTGGCACGCGAAATATACGCAGAGAACAACATTTCCACATTAACATACAATTAGTGTAATAAAAAACAGGATTTTAGTTACAAAATGACAGAAAAGGCAGGAAAAATACAATTTTCTGCTTTTTTATTTGCATATATCATTTTTTTGTTGTACCTTTGCATGCTTTTTTCGCGTATTGCGCGCAGATAATATTATATGAAACACATACACACGAGAATAAAAATGAGGAATTTTTGCGTATTATTTATCAGTCTGTTTCTTTCAGCAACAACCCTTCTTGCCCAAACGCAAGTGAAGGGAACGGTGTTGGAAGATACCGGTGAAGGTGCTATCGGAGCCAATGTTGTGGCAGAAGGCACCACGATGGGTACAGTTACGGATTTTGACGGTAATTTTGAGTTATTGGTTCCTGCCGGAGTCAAGCATCTCATTATCTCCTCCATCGGTTTCAAAACAGTTACCGTGAACGTCAAACCGGTTATCAAGATTACCTTGGAGAGCGAATCGACCCAATTGGAAGATGTCGTAGTAACCGGTATGGTTAAACAGGACAAACGCTTATTCTCCGGTGCCAGCACCAAAGTGGACGCCGAAAAGAACAAGTTGGACGGTGTGGCAGATATCAGCCGTAGTTTGGAAGGTCGTGCAGCCGGTGTAAGCGTACAAAATGTAAGCGGTACTTTCGGTTCTGCGCCTAAGATTCGTGTGCGTGGCGCCACCAGTATTTACGGCGCCAACAAGCCGTTGTGGGTGGTGGACGGTATCGTGATTGAAGATGCCGTTGAACTGAGTGCAGACGACTTGAGTAGCGGTGATGCGGAAACCATGATATCCAGTGCCATCGCAGGATTGAACGCCGACGATATTGAAAGTTTCCAAATCCTGAAGGACGGTTCGGCAACCAGTATCTACGGTGCCCGTGCCATGGCAGGCGTTATTGTTGTAACCACCAAAAAAGGTAAAGCAGGACAGTCCAAACTGAACTATACCTGTGAACTGACATACCGCATGGTACCCGATTACAAAGATTACAATATTTGTAACTCACAAGAGCAAATGGGTATTTATCAGGAGTTGGAGCGTAAGGGTTGGTTGGAATATTCTACCCTATCCAGCGCCAAGAACTCGGGTATTTACGGTCGCATGTACCAACTGATTAACCAAAAGAAAGAAGGCGGCTACGGATTGGACAATACTCCTGCGGCTAAAAACGCCTACTTGCGCCAAGCCGAGTTTGCCAATACGAACTGGTTCAATGAATTGTTTAACCACACCATCATGCATAACCACTCCATCAGCTTCTCCACAGGTACGGACCGCGGACGAGTATATGCATCGTTGAGTGCCATGCAAGACCCCGGATGGTATAAATCCAGCGAAGTGACGCGTTTCACCGGCAATTTGAACGGCAGTTATGAATTACTTCCGACTTCTGCCAAGCAGAAACTGACTTTGAATATCGCCACCAGTGGCAGTTATCGTAAACAAAAAGCACCCGGAACCATTTCATCTCAAACTGACCCGATTACCGGTGCCGTGAGCCGCCAGTTCGATATCAACCCCTTCTCGTATGCCATGAACACCTCGCGTGCCATGTCCCCCGGAGAGACTTATCGTCGTAACTACTGCGATTTCAATATTCAAGACGAACTGGATAAAAACTATATCGACATCAAAGTTGCGGAAGTTAAATTCCAGGGCGAATTGAACTACAAGCCCATTCGCGGATTGGAATTTAGTGCCTTGGGAGCCATCCGTTATCAAATGAACCGCATGGAACACAATATTATGGACGGCAGTAACCAGGCGCGTGCCTATCGTGCCGGTATCAACCCGGAAGACAACACCATACGCGATGCCAACTCATTCTTATACACCGATCCGGACAACCCCAAAGCCCTACCTGTGAGCGTGATGCCCCAGGGCGGTATATATGATTTGACAGAGTACTCGTTGCTTTCCTACGATTTCCGCGGTACGGTTACTTATAACGGTGCGTTTGGTCAGAACGAAGACCATATCCTCAGTATCTTTGCCGGTGCCGAATTGAACTCGACAGACCGTCAAAGCAACTGGTTCCGCGGTTGGGGATACCAATACGATAACGGAGGTGTGCCCTACTCGGATTATAAGATGTTCAAACAAGGACAAGAAGAAAATACACCGTATTTCTCCAACACCTTCACTTATTACCGCAATTTGGCGTTCTTCGCCAATGCTTCTTACTCCTATAAGGGACGTTATACCGCCACCGGTACATTCCGCTACGAGGGTACCAATAAATTAGGTAAGAGCCGCAACGCAAGATGGCTCCCCACTTGGAATGCCAGCTTGGCTTGGAACGCCCATGAGGAGCGCTGGTGGAGACCCACTTTTGACAGATGGTGGACGGCAGCCAAACTGCGTGCCAGTTATTCACTGACCGCAGACCGCGGACCTGCGGAAATCAGTAACTCGTTGGCGATATTCCAGAGTTACAGTCCTTACCGTCCGTTGAGTGGCGTGAGCGAAACGGGTATCGTACTGAGCGAATTAGAAAACAGCGAACTGACATACGAAAAGAAACGCGAGTTGAACATTGGTGTTGATCTCAGTTTTGTGGATAGTCGTATCAACTTGATTTTTGACTGGTACACCCGTAACAACTACGATTTGATTGGAATTGTTCATACAATGGGTGTAGGTGGTGCAACGGATAAATATGCCAACGATGCCACGATGAAATCCAGCGGTGTAGAATTGACCCTGTCCACTCTAAACATCAAGAACAAAGATTGGACTTGGACCACCGACTTCACCTTCTCTCACGCCACCAACAAAATCACCAAATTGGAATCATTCTCGCAAATATACGAATTGGTGAACGGCTATGGTCGATTGGAAGGATATCCGGTTGGGGCGCTATTCTCTATTCCTTTTGCAGGACTGACAGAGGAAGGTTTGCCCACATTCTATACCGATGCCAACCACACTGAGACAACAATGACGGACATTGATCTGCAAGACTACACCAACTTGGACTTTCTAAAGTATGAAGGCACCATAGACCCGACTATTCAAGGCGGTATCCGCAATACGGTCAGTTGGAAAGGATTGTCATTAGACATTTTCCTTACCTATAGTGCCGGCAATAAGTTGCGTCTGGATCCTCTGTGCTATGTATATGACAGCGAGTACAGCGATTTGACTGCCAGCATGAAGGAGATGAAGAACCGTTGGGTTGTGCCGGGAGATGAAGCCATAACCACCATTCCTTCAATCGCTACCAAACGGCAATATCGGGACATCCCCAATCTGAACATTGCTTATTCGTGCTACAACTATAGCGACCAGCGTGTTGCCAAGGGCGACTTCCTGCGATTAAAAGAGATCGCATTGGGTTATGCACTTCCTGCACACCTATTCGCCAATCAGAAAGCCGTTTCCGGTTTCTCCATCAAGTTTAGTGCTACCAATATTGCATTGTTGTACGCCGACAAGAAACTGAATGGTCGTGACCCCGAATACTACAACACCGGTGGCGTAAGTTCCCCCGTGCCCCGTCAGTTTACATTGACTTTCCGTTTGGGTATGTAATTGTATGATGTAAAGAAGAAAGGAACAGATTATGAAAAAGAACACCTTATATATCATCATCGCGCTCGCATGCGTAGCATTGAGTGGATGTAAAGACAATTTTTTGGATAAGAATCCGGATATGCGTGCCACTATTGACACCAAGGAAAAAGTACGCCTGTTATTGGTTAGTGCATACACCGATGCCAATTCCGGAGCCATCATGGAGTTCTCTTCGGACAACATTATTGATAACAATGCCCCTGATGCAACAGGACATACCAAATCGATGGTCCCGTTGAGTGATATGTACAATGAGATTTTTGCTTGGCAACCCGTTGTCAGTAGCGATCAACAGGATTCACCCAAGTATATCTGGAACGGACATTATTCCGCTATCGCTGCCTGCAATCAGGCACTAAAAGCCATCGCCGAACTGGAAGCGAAAGGTATTAATGTGGATGCGGAGAAAGGTGAGGCATTGCTCAGCCGTGCCTACCATCATTTCTTGTTAGCATGTGTATTCTGCCAGGCATACAAAGGTGAAGCATTGAGTCAGAACGATCTCGGATTGGTGTATATGACCGAACCGGAAACAACTGTCAAGCCCACCTATAAACGCGAAAATTTAGCCCAGACGTATCAAAAAATCGAAGCCGATTTGGTAGAAGGGTTACGCTTGGTATCGGACGAGTATTATACTGTACCCAAATATCATTTCAATGTAAAAGCGGCACATGCCTTTGCAGTCCGTTTCTATTTGTACAAAAGAGATTGGGAAAAAGTTATTCAACATGCGGATATCGTACTTGGCACAGATGATGATGCCACATACGCAATGTTGTTTGACAATTTCTACGCCCATGTAACCTGTACCGATGCTGAGCAGGAGTCTTATGCATGGATTGATGCCAACTCGCCCAGTAATCTGCTTCTCAATACCAGTTACTCGTCCGTATCGTATACCAATTACCCCAGTTACGGTCGTTATCAATGTGCAGGAGATGGCTTGGATTATTCGTTGTTGAGCGCCGGACCTATTTGGAAAAAACGCTCCTTAGTCAGCAGTCTGAGCGTGTGGAGTTATGGTAGTGACCATTATGGCAGTTTCCTTGCCAAAAGTTTGGAATTCTTTGAATATACAGATAAAGTGAATGGTTATGGATATGTACATTCCATCACGCGCCAACTGACCACCAACGAAACGCTGTTAAGCCGTGCGGAAGCAAAGATAATGAAAGCCAATCCCGACTACGACGGTGCCGTGCGTGACCTTCGTACATGGTGTAGGTCTTATGATATCAACGACCGTCCATCTATGGATACGCTGGTAATAGGCGATTCGGTCTATCGCGCCAATTTGACAAAAGACAAAATCAAATCTTTCTACAACAAATCCCAGGTCAAACAGTTGGCGCCGGATTTAAATCCTGAAGGAGTAAATGCTGATGGTACGGAATTTGCCATCGATGATAACAGATTACCTTTTGTACGCTGCTGCTTACATTTCCGTCGAATCGAAACCATTCATGACGGCTGGCGATGGATGGACCTGAAACGCTACGGCATTGAAATAACGCATATTCAGGGCACCAACGGCCCCGATGTGCTGAAATACAACGACCCACGTAGGGCAATCCAGTTGCCGCAGGAGGTTATTCTTGCCGGATTGGAAGCTAACCCCAGAGAAGATGCTGCTCCGACAGGAGGCATAGCGTATTCAGAAAACGAACAGGATTCGAATATTCCGGAAAAAAGAGTCCGCATTGTGCCGGGAGGAAGTCTAACACGCATCACTGAGTAAACAGAAAGGAAAGTATTATGAAAAAGATTATCTATATTGTATTGGCACTGATAACACTCTGCGCCACGTCTTGCGAAAAAGACAAATTTACAGAATCCATATTTGTAGATCCCGTAACAGATACTGACCTTATCACCTATCAGTTTGATTCTTGGTTGGACTCGGCATTTACAAAAAAGTATAATGTTGAGTTTATCTACCGCTTGGACGATAACGCTATGGACCCGAACTATAACGTTGTGCCTGTTCGAATCGGATTGGCAGATACTGTAGCACACTTGGCATTGTATTTGTGGTATGATGTGTATGATCGTATAGTCGGTCCTGAATTTTTGACTACCTATGGTCCGAAGATGATTCAGCTGGTCGGCTCTAGTATGATTAACGCCGCACAAGGAACGGAGAAATTGGGTTATGCAGAAGGAGGTATCAAAATTACACTGATGAAAATCAATGCCATTGACACCACCGATATTGGTTGGATGAACGAATACATTTTCCAAACAATGCACCATGAGTTCTCCCATATTTTACACCAACAGAAAACCTATCCGAAAGATTTCGAGTTCATAACTCCGCAGGACTACGACCCGAGTGGCTGGCAATATCGGTATGAAGAGAAAGAGAAAGACTTGTGGAAACGCGAAGAACCCGCATGGAAAATGGGCTTTGTAACTTGCTACGGAAGTAGTGAAACCCATGAAGATTTTGTAGAGACTATCGCTACATATATCGTCCGGACGGATGAGCAATGGCAATACATGATGGAACATGCCGGAGACGGAGCGGCACTGATTCAGCAAAAATGGACAATATGCCGTGATTGGTTGAAAGAAAAATACAACTACGACTTGGAAGCCATGCACAAAGAAGTTCAGGTGCGCCAAAAATACTTGGACTATACCAAAATCATGCATATGGACTTCTCTCATCCAGAAGAATAACCCGTCTAAATTTGTTTTATGAATATGAAACGCAAATATATCCTACTATTATTGACAGCCGCAGTGGTTTGCAGCGCATGCAAGCGCGACGAGGAGAGTTTGTTCTCAGAAAGTGCAGCACAGCGGATACAAACATCGTTGAACAACACACAGAAAGCACTTGTCAGTGCGACCAACGGTTGGGAGATGCTCTATTTCCCCAATCCTGAGAGTGCCGGTTATAGCGTGCTGCTCCAGTTCTTTGCTGACGGTCATGTAAGGGCAGCAAGTCGCAATCCGCAAACAACGGCCAATATCTATAAGGAGGACAGTCGAAGTACATGGGACATCAAAGCCGATTACGGACCTATTTTGACTTTCGATACCTACAACAACATTATCCACGCCTGGGCAGATCCGCAAACTGACGGAGACGGTTACTTGGGTGACTATGAGTTTTTGATACTGGAAGCCAATAATGATTATATCCGCCTCAAAGGAAAGAAACACGAGGCGTATGTAACCATGTTCCGTTTGGGAGATAATCAAGACTGGCGCGCCTACTTTGACGAAGTATATGCACAACGGGAAATGATTGTCAAGCGTAATGACGGCACCGAGTTCAACTATAATGTCAACGGCACGGCTGAAAAAATGACCTACAAAAACGGTATGATGATTGTTGATCAGGCAAAGGGTATTTGGTATCCGTTTGTTGTTCGTCCCAACGGCATTCGTTTTGAGCGCGGAATCGAATTAGGCGGAGTTACCACATACGATTTTGTCATCAATGAAGACATGACCAAACTGGTTTGTACAAACAATATCAACGCCTCCTTCACACCGGATAAGACATTGGTGGAAAATTTGGACGCCAAATTAAACAACAAAGTCAAATGGAAAGTGGATGGCAACGATTTGGGAGGTGCTGCCAAAACGGCATATAACAACATGAGTAACGCGTTGAAAAAACAAGGCGGGACACTGCGTGCCATATACATGTTGCGTACCGGCAAGGACATTATCACAGACGAAGACACCACACATATCTTGGTAAACTATGTCTATATTGAATTCAAGCATCCAAAGAGTGGTGTTAAAACCGGTGTATATGAAATGTCCTATAACTATACCGGTGATGTTTTGTCCTATCAGTATGTCCAAGCATGTGACGATGCAGAACAGATGGCAACCTATCTGTTGAATGTATTTGGAGGCGGAAAAGACAAAACAGAACAAGGAGTAGCCATGCTGAAATCCCTAATGTGCGGAATCTTTACAATAACCTCCGCAACCGGCTCGCTCATTAACCCGCAACAACTTTATCTTACCGATACGGAAGATATTGACAAGCGATTAAAAATCGTTGCAACCGACTAACAATCATATCGTATAACTTATTATTCTTTAATTGTATGAAAAAATTATTTACCGTTTTATCTGTTGCTTTGTTGGCAACAAGTATGTGGGCATTACCGACTGCCCCCGTAAAAAAATTAAACAGACCTGCTGCTGTTCCGACTGCTATGCCGATGCAAATGGATAGAATGCGGAAACAGGCACCTGCCGAATTGGATTTGATGCACCCCGCATCTCAGGAAGCCCGCGCATTTGTTCGTAGACATCAGGCAGAAAAAACAAGAACACCCCGCAAAGCCGTTCATGATGAGAAATTAGACGCTTTATACCTCAATCCGGAAGGATCTTTGTTCTGTGGTATTGATGCAGAAGGAACCTATTTTTGGGCAAACTATCCGACAATAGTCGGCAGTTGGTTGAACAAAATTGATGCTTGGAAATGGCGCAATCTTAGTACTGGATACACCGATATCGAATATAAGAACGCATGGAGTATGCTTATTGGTGAAGACAATGGCACCTCTATTGATGCTGAAGGGAATTGGTGTGACACCATACCTGCAATAATAAAGTCCGACTGGTATAATTATGAATACTACTCTTGGCGTGTGCCCATGCAGATCGTTGACAACGGATTGGAAAAGGACTCTTTCATTTTGATGGTAGAGCATGCCGACCAAATGGATACATTGGTAGAGAATGCTTATTTGCAGACTGTCAGCGGTATGAAATGCCTTGATTGGCTTTCTCCAAACGGCATGTGGCCATTGACACAAGCCATGTTCACCGATTTCGATTATGGTTTTAACATGGACATCTTGTGGGAAGCAGACCCTAATGCACAAACCTTCGAGTATATCTATGGTTCCACCCCTGTACATGATGTTGTAGAAGGCAGCATGGGACAGGATAGCGATGTTGTTTATCGCCCCTCTGAACTGATACAGTTCTATGAGAAACCGATGTCAACATTATATATCAACGATATATCTGTCGCCATCAATGCCGTCAAGAAAAACAGAACAAGTCTTGAATACAGTACCCCTAAATTCGACTCCTTGTTCTTGGCTATTTGCGACACAAATATGAATATTTTGGCAACTTCAATCGCCACCATTAAAGATACTACAAAAATGATGTATGTTGACGGCTCCTTAGTTCATTTCACAATTGAAGAAGAAGACGAGATGGGATTCAAAACAATTGGTATAGCCATTGACGAGCCGTTTATAATCGTTTTGTCCGGTTTGGACCGCCCGAAAAACAACTTCGGTATCTACGCCGGTTTGAACTTATATACCGGTGGCAATACCGTTGTAGTAGATGCTAATAGCGATGAAATCGTATGGTACTATCCCGCTGATCCGTTTATCATGCTGAACGGTATCTACAATACATTGGAAGACGGTACCGGTGTATTTGGTTATGAGCCCTATCCCACTGATACCATTAACATCGTAATTGAGAATGACGGGGAGGAATACATCGCTGTTTGTGCAGATGGAGAGATGAAAGGTTATATTCCTGTCGTTGCTGCCATTGACCTGTTGCGTGATACAACGACTACACTATACAACTATGATGTTTTCTCACCGGACTGGGCAGAATTGGATATGGAATACCTTATGGAGGAAGACGGAGAAGTGTACAACATGTGGGAGGAATCGGGTGTTTACTACCTCTATATTTACGGAGATCCCAGTGATAGCAGCGTCAATCCTCCTGCTATCGGCGATGAGATTGTGTTAAGCCAATACGGCAAGAAAATCGTATATAAAGTGGTGGATTGCCCGACCGGTTTGAAAACCATTACACGCCATATCAACGATAACAAACGCTACAATGTATTGGGTATGGAAGTTGACAAGAACTACAAAGGCGTCGTTATCAAAAACGGCAGAAGATTCCTGCAATAAAAAGCAGCAAATCAAAAATGGCAGAATGCTCATCCGCAAGGGTGGGCATTCTTCTTTTATGCCTATATGTTGAAAACTTCTACAATAAACTAATTACCAAATTTATATATAGTGTTAATTTTGTTCAAAACCTGTTCAAAACAGTGTCTATAAACGCCACAAGTCATTCAAAATTAGGAATTTTGAAATATATTTTGTAACTTTGCAGGCGGTTGTATCCACAAGACAACATCGAGAAAACACTATGGGCGAAATGCAAACATATCACATTCCTGCATTATTGACGGAAAGCGTGGCGGGGTTGAATATACACCCCGATGGCATATATGTGGATGTGACTTTCGGCGGTGGCGGGCATAGTCGTGCCATTATGGAAAGAATAAACAACTGCTGCAACACAGACGAGAAGGAACAGATTGCCAAACAACTATATAGTTTTGACCAAGACATAGATGCCTACCGCAACCGCATAGATGACCCGCGTTGGCAGTTCGTACACGGTAACTTCCGCTACCTTCGCAATTTCATGGACTTTTACAATGTGCCGCAAATTGACGGGCTGTTGGCAGACTTAGGCGTCAGTTTTCACCATTTTGATGAAGCGGAACGCGGTTTTAGTTTCCGCTTTGACGGTCCGTTGGATATGCGCATGAACCGGCAGGGCGGTAAGACGGCGGCGGACATTGTCAATACCTACCCGGAAGAGGACTTGGCACGGGTGCTATACCTGTACGGTGAATTGAAAAACTCCCGTCAACTGGCACGCAAAATCGTGCAGCGGCGCGACAAAGAGCCCTTGACGCGTACCGACCAGTTGGCATCGCTGAGCAATGACAAAAAAGAGATGACTAAACTATTTCAAGCCCTGCGGATAGAGGTCAATGATGAACTTGGAGCTTTGCGCGAAATGCTATTGGCAAGCAGAGACTTATTGCGTTCAGGCGGGCGAATAGCCATTCTGACCTACCACTCGTTGGAGGACCGCATTGTGAAGAATTTCCTCAAATCGGGCAATATGGATGGCGAAATTGAGAAAGACTTTTACGGCAACCCGCTATCGCCGTTCCGCCTTATTGAAAAAGGACTTACACCGAGCGAAGAAGAGATAACCGCCAACCCGCGCGCCCGTTCCGCCAAACTGCGCGTGGCAGAAAAAATATAGTCGCCATGAAGGACGAAGACGAAAAGAAAGTAACTCCCCAAGAAATTCTGAACGGCGAATTTCTGACCCGTGAATGGTTCAAAAAGCAATATAAACTGATGCTGCTCATCAGCGGGCTGGTGTTTGTATATATCTTTCTCGGCTTTCAGGCGCAGCGACAGCACCACCGTCTCACCCATTTGCAAAAAGAACTGCAAGACAAACGCTTTGAGCAACTGACTATTGAGACCGAACTGACGGAAAAAACCAAACAATCTGCCATCACACGCGAACTCAACCGAAATGGCAGTATGCTCAAAGAAAACCAGAAACCCGTAATACGACTGTAATGATGCCACACAACACGAACGATACCGTCATCCGTTTCGCCGTTATCTTTTTTCTAATTACGGCAGGATTTGCAGTTGTTCTTTTTAAGATTATCCATCTGCAAACCTCACCCGTAGAGAAGGAGAAGTGGGAAAAAATTGCCGCAGGGCAAATCAAAACCAATCAACCCATTTCACCCACGCGAGGCAATATATTGGACACCAATGGTAAATTGTTGGCAGGCAGTCTGCCGCAATACAGCGTGTATATGGACACCCGTGTAGAAGCCCTGCACCAAGGGGGCGACACACTTTTCTACAAATATATTGACTCCATTGCCGATGGGCTAAGCCGTATCATCGGCGACAAAACCAAGCAGCAATACCGTCAAAAAATAGAACGCGCATTTCATAGCAAGAGCAAAAAAGTGTCCGATCGTTACATTCGCCTGTCCAACTGCCGCATCAGTTATGTGCAAAAAAAAGAACTCCAACGCGTGGCTTTGATACGGCGCGGTCCTTACAAAAGCGGTATATCCTTTGAGGAACAGCATATACGCACTCGTCCGTTCGGGCGCTTGGGTAGCCGTACGATTGGTGGCATATACATGGACGGCGGCTATGGCAATGCCGGCTTGGAAAAGAGTTTTGAATCCTATTTGCACGGTACGGAGGGCGTCTCCACCCGCATGCGTGTGGCGGGAGAATGGACCAATGTACCTGTACGCGAAGCCCAGAGCGGTTGCGATATCGTTACCACGCTGGATGTAAACTTGCTGGATATATGCGAGAGTGCATTGGAGAATAAACTTTTAGAATCGCAAGCCGATTGGGGGTGCGTTATCCTTATGGAGACGCACTCGGGGCAAATCAAAGCCGTTTGCAACCTCTGCCGCGACCAAAACGGCAATTATAAAGAAAATATGAACCATGCCGTCACCCGCGTAGAACCTGGAAGTACCTTCAAAACCATTGCTTTGATGGCGGCATTGGACGACGGAAAAATAGGGTTGTACGACACCGTCAGTGTCAGCAGCCAGCCATGGCAGTACTTAAGTTCTAAGCACACCGATGCCCATAAAAAAGACACCGTCTATACAGTCCGTAGCGCACTTGCTATCAGTTCCAATATCGCCCTCGCCAAAATCATTACACGCAGTTACAACGGCAAAGCCGAGAAATTGGTACGCAAACTGGAAAAAATGGGTATTACCAAGGATTTTTCTACGGAAATACCCGGTAGCACACCCCCGCGCATTGATATACCCAACGACAAAGTTACCCTCAGCAAAATGGCATACGGTTACTCGGTCGAACTGACTCCTATGCAGATTTTGGCTTTCTACAACGCCATCGCCAATAATGGTAAAATGATACGCCCTTATATGGTCAGCCGGATTGAGCGGAATGGAGTGCCCGTCGAAACCTTTGATACGGAAGTGCTCAACTCATCCATCTGCAAGAAATCCACGCTTAATGATATCCGTTTGGCATTACACGATGTCGTGTGGGACAATAACCTGCCCGGCACGGCAGCACCACTCCGCTGGGGCAATCATATTGTTTATTACAAGGCGCAGAGCGAGTTGGTGCATATTGCCGGAAAAACGGGTACTGCCCAACTGTTCCACCATGGACATTACCATGGTGCTGACCACGAGCACCGTATGACTTTTGTGGGTTATTTCCCCGAGGAAGATCCTCAATACACCTGTATCTGCATGATTGAGCATCCTCGCAACTACCCCGCCTACGACGCAGGTAAAGACTGCGGGTCGGTGGTGCGCCAAATCGCTGAACGAACCATGGCATACGGGTGGGTATATGAATTGAAAGACGGACAAACAATATTCAAAAAAAGATGATATTACGCACTTTACTGGAAGGGCTGCCGGTTCAAGTTTTCGGTCCGACAGACATTGAAATTGCAGGCATTCAGTTTGATTCCCGCAAGGTAAACAAAGGCGATGTTTTCGTTGCCCAAGTGGGTACAACAATGGACGGACACTCCTTTGTGGACGGCTGTATCGAGAAAGGGTGCTCTGCCATTGTTATCAGCAATCCTGAATACAGACGCAATGGTGTAACCTGTATTTTGGCAGAGAACACGGACTATATTCTCGGTCAAATGGCACACCGCCTGTTCGGTTGCCCGAGCAATCAACTGACATTGGTGGGCGTTACCGGTACC
Source organism: Paludibacteraceae bacterium (assembly GCA_045641145.1). Taxonomy (GTDB): domain Bacteria; phylum Bacteroidota; class Bacteroidia; order Bacteroidales; family Paludibacteraceae; genus Colicola. The sequence continues at coordinate 3,558 of JAZUGJ010000101.1, read as the reverse complement.
AACGGCAAAACGACCATCGCCACCCTATTGTATAAACTCACGCGCGCAATGGGAAAGAAAGCAGGTCTGCTCTCTACCGTGGTCAATTATATCGAAGACGAAGCCGTTCCTGCCACCCACACCACCCCCGATGCCATCGAACTGAACGGACTGCTTCGACGCATGGTGGATGCCGGTTGCGAATATGCTTTTATGGAGGTCAGTAGCCATTCTATCGCCCAAGAGCGTATTGCCGGGTTGCAATTCAACGGGGCGGTATTCACCAACCTCACCCGCGACCATATTGACTACCACAAAACATTTGATAATTATCGGGATACCAAAAAGCGTCTCTTTGACAACTTGTCCAAAGATGCCTTTGCCGTCACCAATAAAGACGACAAAAACGGTCTGGTCATGACCCAAAACACCCGCGCCGAAGTCAAGACCTACTCCACCCGCACTTTGGCAGATTTCAAGGGTGCCATTTTGGAAGAGGGATTTGACGGTATGTTGCTCAATATCAATTCGCAAGAGGTCTTTGTACCCCTCGTCGGACGGTTCAATACCAGCAATATATTGGCTATTTACGGCACTGCCGTCATGCTGGGCTTTGATAGGACGGAAATCTTGCGCATTCTCTCCACGCTCACAGCGGTGAATGGTCGGTTTGAGACCATTCGTAGCGACAAGGGTTGGACGGCTATCGTTGATTATGCCCACACACCCGATGCAGTGGATAATGTTATCCAAACCATCAATGAAATCCGCAAAGGTCGGCTTATTACCGTAGTGGGATGCGGCGGTAACCGCGATAAGGGTAAACGCCCCATGATGGCGCAAATCGCCAAACGCGGCAGCAACCAACTTATTCTCACTTCCGATAACCCTCGCGACGAGGAACCGGCGGATATACTCAAAGATATGGCTGCAGGACTCACGGAGGACGAACTGCATCAGACTCTCATCATTGAGGACCGCGCTTCGGCTATTCAAACAGCATGCACTTTGGCACAGAAAGGCGATGTCATTCTCGTGGCAGGCAAAGGGCATGAGGACTACCAAATTATTAAGGGGGTCAAACATCATTTTGACGACCATGAAATCGTAAAAAAATATATCTAATGTTATACGAACTCTTTTCTCATTTCGGCGATTTTCCGGGCGCACGGCTCTTTACCTATATTTCGTTCCGCGCCATCGTCGCCAATGTGTTGGCTTTGTTGGTCAGCATTCGTTTCGGACGCTATTTTATCCGTCTGCTCAAGCGCAAGCATATCTCTGAGACACAGCGGGATGAAAAACTGGATCCCTTCAATGTGGGCAAGAAAGGTGTACCCACTATGGGCGGTATCGTCATTATCGTCAGTATCCTTCTTCCCTGTCTGTTGATAGGCAATTTAGGCAATGTCTATATGCTCCTGATGCTCATCACAACCATCTTGTTGGGCACGCTCGGCTTTGCAGACGACTATATCAAGACTTTCCGCAAAAACAAGGACGGATTAAATGGCTGGGTCAAAATAGGCGGACAGGTGCTGCTGGGACTCATTGTCGGACTCACGCTGCGTTACAGCCCCGTTACGGTTATGAACGAGACGGTCAACACACGCATTGAGAACAACATCACCGTAGTGGATAAGTCTCCCGAAGTCAAATCAACCCGCACGACCATTCCTTTCGTCAAAAACCACAACTGCAACTACGCGGACATGTTCGCCTTCTTGGGCGAGAACAATAGGTACCGTGCCGGGTGGATTTTCTTTGTTATTTTGACCATTTTGGTAGTGGCAGCGGTGTCTAATGGAGCCAATCTCAACGATGGGATGGACGGTATGTGCGCCGGCAACTCGGCTATTATCGGTGCCGCGCTGATTATTTTGGCGTATGTCAGCGGCAATGTCGTTTTTGCCGATTATTTCGATGTCATGTATATCCCCGGCTCGGAAGAACTGGTAGTTTATCTCAGTGCTTTTGTCGGTGCATTGGTCGGTTTCCTGTGGTGGAACGGCTTCCCTGCACAGATTTTCATGGGCGATACGGGCTCGCTGACTATTGGCGGTATTATCGGTGTATGCGCCGTCATTATCCACAAGGAACTCCTGTTGCCTATTCTCTGCGGTGTTTTCCTCTTGGAAAGTGTCAGTGTCATTATTCAAACGCAAGTCTATAAGTTTATGAAAGGAAGAGGTCGCCACATGCGTATTTGGAAGCGCACCCCCTTGCATGACCATTTTCGTACCTCGGTAGAGCAAGTGATTAAGAACGACCCCACCTGCACTATTTTCTTCAAAGGCAGTACCGAATTGCACCACGAAGTCAAAATCGTCCTCCGTTTCTGCATCGTGACCCTTATTCTGGCTGCCCTCACTATTCTCACTTTGAAAATAAGATAACATGAAAAGAATTGTTATTCTCGGAGCAGGCGAAAGTGGTGCAGGAGCCGCCATTCTCGCTAAGAAAAAGGGACTGGATGTCTTTGTGTCCGATATGGGTACCATCAAACCCGAATACCAAGCCCTCTTGCAGGAACATGCTATTGCATTTGAGAGCGGGCAACATACCGAGTCGCTTATTCTCAACGCCGACGAGGTTATCAAATCGCCCGGCATACCTCTTACCGCACCGCTCATTCAGAAACTGATGCAACAACACACACCCGTCATTTCGGAGATTGAGTTCGCGGCACGCTACACGCATGCCAAGATGATTTGTATCACCGGTTCCAACGGCAAGACAACAACCACCTCGCTTATTTATGACATGCTCCGCCGTGCAGGGCTCAATGTCGGTCTGGCAGGCAATATCGGTAACTCACTCGCTTTGCAGGTTGCCCACGAGGACCACGAGTATTATGTTATCGAACTCAGTTCGTTCCAGTTGGACAATATGTACGATTTTCGGGCGGACATAGCTATCTTGCTTAATATCACCCCCGACCATCTGGACCGCTACGATTTTCAGTTCCAGAACTATGTCAATGCCAAGTTCCGCATCACCCGCAATCAGACACCCCAACAGGCGTTTATTTACTGGTCGGAGGATCCGGTTATCAACCGCGAAATAGCCCGCATCGAGCCGCAAGCCACCCTCTATCCCTTTGGTACGAACAAAACCAATGTGGCATATACGGACGGTACCAACATGATTGTCGCCGCCACACAGGACTGTACACCGCTGCAAATCGGTTTGGATAAATTGTCCCTGCGGGGTAAGCACAACCAACTCAATTCAATGGCGGCATCCCTCGCGGCGCAGATTTTGCATATCAAAAACGATGTCATTCGCGAGTCGCTCATGCAATTTGCCGGTGTCAGTCACCGCTTGCAGTATGTGGCGACCGTGCGGGGAGTGCGCTATATTAATGACAGCAAAGCCACCAATGTCAATAGTTGCTGGTATGCGCTTGAAAGCATGACCACTCCCACCGTACTTATTCTCGGTGGCAAGGATAAAGGAAACGACTATTCGGAAATTGACGACCTTGTTCGTCAGAAATGCCGTGCGCTTGTGTTTATGGGCTTGCACAATGAGAAACTGCATGAACATTTCGACCGATTCACCGATTCACCGATTCAC
>JAZUGJ010000100.1:0-12199 GCA_045641145.1 Paludibacteraceae bacterium | reverse complement strand
ACATGGCTACGATCCGACTTGATACTGACTATACAACCGATGATATCGAAAACCAATTCGGCAGCAAGATTGCACAGATAGTGGACGGGCTGACTAAAATCTCAGGCGGTGTATTTGCCGATCAAGCCGAGCAACAGGCGGAAAACTTCCGAAAACTGCTGTTAACCATGTCTGACGACATACGTGTGGTATTGATAAAATTGGCAGACAGACTGCACAATATGCGCACATTAGCAGCGCAAGTGCCAGAGAAACAACGCAAGATTGCCGAAGAAACGCAATACATATATGCCCCGTTGGCACACCGATTGGGGCTGTTCCCAATCAAATCGGAGTTGGAGAACCTGAGTTTCAAATACGAGCACCCCGAATTATATCAGCAAATTGCAGATCGCCTCGCCGCTTGTAAAGATGCTCAAATGGAGTCTTTTGAGGAATTTGCAACTCCTATTCGCGCCAAACTGCAAGGCATGGGGTATGAGTTCACTATTTCCGCCCGTATAAAGTCCATATATTCTATTTTCAAGAAGATGCAGCGTAAGAATATTCCGTTTGATGATATCTACGATTTATTGGCCGTGCGGATTGTGTTTACCCCTAATGAAGCTATGTCCGAAAAAGACCAATGCTGGATTCTGTATGCTGCCATTACGGAACTATATCACCCACATCCCGAACGCATTAGAGATTGGATATCCACTCCAAAAGCTAATGGCTATGAGGCATTACATATGACTGTGATGGGCAAAAACGGACGATGGGTGGAAGTCCAGATACGCTCACAACGCATGCACGAAATAGCCGAACATGGCTTGGCGGCACACTGGAAATATAAAAGCGGTATTATGGGTGAGGACAGCGAGTTAGACCGTTGGTTGCAGGAAGTGAAGGATGTGTTAGAAAATCCGGATCCCGATGCAATGGCGTTTCTTGACAATTTTAAACTGAGTTTATTCTCGCACGAGGTCTTTGTCTTCACCCCAACCGGTGAAGTCAAAACGCTGCCGCAGCACGCATCTGTGTTGGATTTTGCATACATGTTGCATACTCAATTGGGAGAACATTGCATAGGTGCCAAAGTAAACCATCAATTGCAGCCCATTTCGTACCGAATCAAGAGTGGTGACCAAGTGGAGATATTAACTTCGCAGACGACGACACCCATTCCGGAATGGCTGAATATGGTGGAAACGGCAAAAGCGCAAGATGCAATTCGCAAATACTTGAAACGTCAATCCTCTCTTCAGACACCCATTAATACAGATCCCTACTCCGTTATCGTTCACATGCGAGGAATTGATCGATTCGGCATGCTGGTGCAAATCATTCAAACCATTTCAGAAAAGATGCACCTGAACATGCGCGATTTCCATATTCAAACAGAGAACCAATTGTTTGATTGTCAGGTGGAGACACTAGTGTATAACGAAGAAACAGCCGGACAATTATGTGACGCCCTTCGCGAAATAGAAGGACTAACAATAGTAGAGCGAATATAGCGTAACATAGGTATGAGATTCCTAATGAAAACAAGTAAAAAATGAGTAACAAAACATGTACAACAAATAAACAAAACAACAAACAACCCTAAAAAAACAACTAAAATGAAAAAGATTTGTTCTGTTTTGGCAGGTATGCTGATGGCAACTGTCATGATGGCTCAAGAGCCGGTTATCACTTTTGAAAAGACCACTCATGATTTCGGAAAAATCAACGAAGCAGATGGTCGAGTAACTACCGTATTCAACTTCAAAAACGAAGGTATGACTCCGTTGGTGCTGAGCAATGTCCGTGCCAGTTGCGGTTGCACAACGCCCAAATGGACTCGCGAGCCGATTGAGCCGGGTGCTACAGGTGCCATCACGGTAACTTATAACCCGAATGGTCGTCCCGGCAAATTCTCCAAGACCATTACCGTAACCTCCAATGCAAAAGAAGCCACGATGCGTTTGTATATCAAGGGTGAGGTTATTCCCAAACCTGCTCAACCCGTGGATAAATATCCCATCAAAATAGGTGAATTAAGTCTGTCTGCCAAGGCAATCAGCATGGGTGACATCATGAAAGGCGCCAATCGAGTCCTTACGATTGAATATGCTAACCAAACATCCAGCACCATTATGGTAGAGTCGTCTCAGTCTGCATTTATTGCTTCTCAGCCCTCGTTAACTGAAATACCTGCAGGAAAAAGTGGCCAATTAACTATCCAATTTGATGCCGCAACCTGTCCAATGTACGGTCCAGTAAAAGAAAATATTTACTTGAAAGTGAATGGCAAAACGGAAAATAGTGAAGCATATGCGATCGCTGTTAGTGCTAATGTGAAAGAAGATTTTAGTAAAATGACTGAAGCAGACAAGTTGAAAGCCCCGTTGGCCGATATTGCTAAGGAAATTAACCTCGGTGTATTGCCCGCAGGCAAAAGCAAAGTGGTAAAAACACTGCCTATCAACAATGCCGGTATTAACCCCTTGTATATCCGCCGCATTATTGCCGCCAATGACATGATGTTTCCTGTGCTGAAAAGCGGAATCAAATCGGGCAAGAAAGAAATAAAATTTACCATCAATACCACCCAAATGGCTGCGACAACTTATCAACGCGCCATTACGATAATCACTAACGATTACAAAAAACCCGTTCAGACTATTAAACTGAATTGGGAAGTTAAGTAAGCCATCATGGTGCATCCGGAGAACAATCGAGAATATAAAGGTCTAACAGTGAATGAGGGTGTAGAGAATCTGCCTCAAGTCAATCCCTATGCCACTTTCCATCGTCAAAAGCGTGTCTTGACTGCCGAAGAATATGTAGCAGGCATTTTGCATGGCGATATCACTACACTCAGTCAGGCCGTTACCTTAGTGGAGAGTAATCTTCCAAGCGATCAAGCCATTGCTCAACAAGTAATTGAGCAATGCTTGCCCTACGCAGGTAAGTCAATTCGATTGGGCATTACTGGTGTTCCGGGTGCGGGTAAATCAACCTTTATAGAGGCACTTGGCACTGAACTATGTCATCATGGCAAGAAACTGGCAGTGTTGGCAATAGATCCGTCTAGTGAGCGTTCAAAAGGTTCTATATTAGGCGACAAGACTCGCATGAACGAGTTGTCGGTGGAAGCCAATGCGTTTATTCGCCCTAGCCCGTCTGCCGGTTCGTTGGGGGGCGTAGCACGCAAAACGCGAGAAACTATCGTGTTATGTGAAGCTGCCGGTTTTGATACGGTATTGATAGAAACCGTAGGAGTCGGTCAATCAGAAACCGCCGCTCATTCAATGGTGGATTTCTTCCTATTATTACAGGTAACCGGTACCGGAGACGAACTGCAAGGTATCAAACGCGGTATTATGGAGATGGCAGACGGAATAGCCATCAATAAATGTGATGGCAATAACATTGAGCGTGCCATGGCTGCCAAAATAAGTTTCAAAAATGCCTTAGCCCTATTCCCTCCTACCGAATCAGGTTGGCAGCCATACGCTGAGACTTGCTCTGCAGTAGAGAAACTCGGCATAGGCGAAGTGTGGAATATGGTGGAAAAATACATAGATTTCACCAAATCTAACGGCTATTTTGACCACAAACGCACCCAACAAGCCAAATATTGGATGTATGAAACCATCAACTCTGCCCTATTAGATGGTTTTTATCATGACCACGAAATAGAAACACTTGTCCAATTGATGGAAAAGAAAGTACTGAATAACGAAATAAGCAGTTTTATCGCTGCAACAGAATTACTCAATGCCTACAACAAGAAATACTAAAAAAACAGCCATTCCAAAGGTTGGCCCGAATGATATGGGCAAATTACCTCCCCAATCTATCGAATTGGAAGAGTCTGTGTTGGGTGCGCTGATGATAGACAAGGACGCTTATATAACGGTATCAGATATTTTGCGCCCGGAAACATTTTACAAAGAACAGCACCAGCGCATATACGAAGCCATTGTTTCCCTGTCTCAACAGGAACAACCGATAGATATACTCTCCGTGACGGAGAAACTGAAATCTCTCGGCACCTTGGAGGAAGCGGGAGGTGTACTCTATTTAAGTGACCTAACGCGGCGTGTAGCATCGGCAGCGCATCTGAGTTATCACGCTCAACTCATTGCGCAGAAAGCCACCGCCAGAGAAATGATACATATGGCGGTCAAGATAGAGGAAATGGCGTATGACGAGACGCAAGATGTGGAAGAGTTAATGGGTATGGCGGAGTCGGAGATATTTGCCATTTCGCAGCGCAATCAAAAACGCGATGTCAAAAAAATTGACGACATTATTGCGGAGGCGTTTGAGCGGATGCATAAGGCATCGCAAAATGATAGCAATATATCCGGTATTCCTAGCGGATTTACCGAATTAGATAAAATAACTTCCGGTTGGCAAAAGTCTGACCTGATTATTATTGCCGCCCGTCCTGCAATGGGAAAAACAGCATTTGTGCTTTCAATGGCAAAGAATATTGCCGTCAATTACCATCGTCCCGTAGCATTGTTCTCATTGGAAATGTCCAGAGTGCAGTTGGTTAACCGCCTTATCATGAATGTGTGCGAGATAGAGGGCGATAAGATAAAAAACGGTAGGTTGAGTAAGGCAGAATGGAACCAGTTGGAACACAAAGTGAACGACTTGTACGGCGCTCCTATCTATATAGACGACACCCCTGCCCTATCCGTGTTTGAATTACGCAGCAAAGCACGCAAGTTGGTGAGCGAACAGCATGTAGAAATGATTATTATTGACTATTTGCAACTAATGAACGCTCAGGGTATGAATTTCGGTTCCCGTGAGCAAGAAGTCAGCATTATCTCTCGCAACTTAAAAGCATTGGCAAAGGAGTTGGATATACCTATCATTGCTTTGTCACAGTTGAACCGCGGCGTAGAAGCACGTTCCGGATTGGAAGGCAAAAAACCCCAACTATCCGATTTGCGCGAGTCTGGAGCCATTGAGCAGGATGCGGATATGGTGTGCTTTATTCATCGTCCCGAATATTATCATATTTACAACGATGAAAAGGGACTAAAGGATTTGCGCGGTTTAGGACAGATTATTGTTGCCAAACATCGTAATGGTGCAGTGGATGAGATATGGCTGCGCTTCCGTCACAAGTTTGCCAAATTCCAAAATGAAAACGAAAGTTACGACGAGTCTGAACTGCCGCCGTTGCAGGAGATGAACGAAGTAACCATCAAATCTTCCATCGGTCAGCCGGATGGAGCCCGATTAGATACTAGTAACTCAGATGTACCTTTTTAATTTATTATATGCAACGAACAGTCATCATCGATGCTCTCAAAAGCACCGCATTTAATCAACCCATCAATGTCCGAGGTTGGGTTCGTAGCCGCCGAGGAAACAAACAAGTCAATTTTATTGCTCTCTACGACGGTTCCACTATCAAGACCATCCAGATTGTAGTAGATCTTGCTAAGTTCCCCGAAGAAATGTTGAAATCGGTTACCACCGGTGCCTGCATTTCCGCTACTGGTATTCTGGTACCCAGTCAAGGTGCGGGTCAATCTGTTGAAATACAATTGACAGAGCTGGAGATATACGGCACTGCAGACCCAGACCAATACCCTCTACAGAAAAAGGGGCTCAGTATGGAATACTTGCGTACTATTGCCCATTTGCGTCCTCGTACCAACATATTCGGGGCAGTTTTTCGTATTCGGCATAATATGGCAATAGCCATTCACACATATTTCCATCAACATGGTTATTTCTATTTCCACACACCACTTATCACTGCCAGCGATTGCGAGGGGGCAGGTCAAATGTTCCAAGTTACAACCAAAAACTTGTATAATTTGAAAAAAAACGATGCAGGCAAGATAGATTATTCAGACGATTTCTTCGGCAAACAGACCAGTTTGACTGTCAGCGGGCAACTGGAAGGCGAATTGGCAGCCATGGCATTAGGTAAGATATATACATTTGGTCCCACTTTCCGTGCCGAAAATAGTAATACACCTCGTCACTTGGCGGAGTTTTGGATGATTGAACCAGAAGTCGCATTCATTCAAAAAGATGAATTGATGGACTTGGAAGAGGATTTTATCAAGTTCTGTGTGCGATGGGCATTAGACCATTGCATGGATGATTTAGAGTTTCTGAACCAATATGTTGATAATGGTTTAATTGAACGACTCAAATCTGTTATTGACATCGAATTTGTTCGTTTGCCATACACTGAAGGTATTCGCATTCTGCAAGAAGCAATCAAAAACGGACACAAGTTTGAATTCCCCTGCAATTGGGGGGATGATTTGGCATCGGAGCATGAGCGTTTTCTCGTGGAAGAGCATTTTGGAAAACCGGTAATCATGACCGACTACCCAAAGGAAATCAAAGCGTTCTACATGAAAATCAACGAAGACAACAAAACGGTACAAGGTACTGATGTCTTGTTTCCGCAAATCGGCGAGATTATAGGTGGTTCGGTGCGCGAAGAATCATTGGATAAACTGAATGCCGAGATAGAGCGTCGTCATATTCCGATGAAAGATATGTGGTGGTATTTAGATACACGCCGTTTCGGTGCCGCACCACACGCCGGTTTCGGACTCGGCTTTGAACGCTTAATGCTCTTTGTTACAGGCATGCAGAATATACGCGATGTCATTCCATTCCCACGTACTCCCAAAAACGCTGAATTCTAACATTAAAATGCACAATAATATTATGCCAAAAGCCATTTTAACCTTGTGGACGCTGTTGATAGTCCTTACCATACAGGCACAGACATCTATCAAAGGGCGTCTCTTGGAAGCGCAAAGCGACAAACCGCTTATCGGTGCAACCATAACGCTGGCAAATCAAAATCTCAGCACCACGACCAACCAAAACGGTGATTTTACCCTACTCTATTTGGATGCGGGAGATGAGGAACTGATTATGGAAGCAGACGGTTATATTGCCGGTATCGAATTGATTCAAATCTCTGAAAACCAAGAGAACGACTTGGGCACATTCTCTTTACAGCCGGATTTGGCGCGTGAAGTGGAAGACGAAGTTCGTCTCAATCTATCAGACCAAGAGTTGAACGACGACGAAGGGCGTACGCAAGAACAAGCATCGTCTGCTTCGTCCGATCAAGATGTATTCAATACGCTTGTGTCATGGGCGTGGTCGACCGCTCGCTACCGTCAACGCGGTTATGGCAATCAATATGAACACACCTACATTGAAGGACTGCCGTTCAACTCATCGGAACGCGGACAATTCAATTTCTCTGCTATGGGTGGATTAAACGATGCCAGTCGGTACAAGGAAACAGTCAATCCAATGGAAGCCACCAATTTTGGTTTCGGCACTATCGGTAAGGCGACCAACTACCTTATGACAGCATCCAACTATGCACAAGGTTTTAAAGTGTCATTAGCCGGTACTAACCGTAATTATAAGGCCGCTGCGCGGATCAGTTATAGTTCAGGACCATTGCAAAGTGGATGGTCATTTATGGGACAGTTGGCATTCCGCTTTTCGCCCTATATTGACAAAAAAGGTCAAATAGGAGAAGGAATAAACTACTATTCACTCGGCTATTTTTTCTCTGCTGAAAAGAAATGGGGATCCCAACACCGATTATCTATCATTACTTTCGGCGCACCAACAATGCGTGGTCAGTCAGCAGCCGTTACACAAGAAGTGTATGATCTAACCAACCAATATAATAAAACGCAATGGGGGTGGAACAACTATAACCCATATTGGGGTTATCAAGACGGCAAAGTTCGCAACTCACGCATTGTTAAGTCCTATGATCCAACGGGCATTCTATCGTATAATTTTAATATTGATAATGCACGCAAACTGCATATAGCAGCAGGATACCATTACTCCATGTATTCCAATTCTGCTATTTCTTTCTATAATGCGCCAGATCCGCGTCCCGATTATTACCGCAATTTGCCTTCTATCATGTTGGACGGTCAATTAACGGAGAGCGGGAAACTAATTGTGTCGGATAAAAACGAAAATCCATTGGGAATCCTTAATACCGATGGAAGTATGGCCAATCCGATTTATTACAATGACATGCTGGTTGGTCATTCCATGGACTACAACAGCTATAAGACATTGACTGATTTATGGACTTCTCGTGACGATGCCACTACACAAATTGATTGGCAAGCACTTTATTCTGCCAACTACACGCAAAACGCTCTTGATCCTACCGGTTCGGCGCGCTATATTGTGGAACGTAGGCACAATGATATTCAGGAAGGCATGGCTACCGTGAATTATCAAGATACTCACATTGACCACTTGAAAATAACCGCTGATTTGGAGATAAAACAAGCACAAGCCATTCATTTTAAGACAATGGACGATTTACTTGGTGGCAATCAATGGTTGGATGTTGATGCTTTTTCCGAGCGTGATATTCGTGAATTAGCAACCAACATTGGTATGACTCAGGCTCAAATTGAATATGTCAAGCAAAACGATCTGCGTTATTGGAACGCCAATAACTACAATCCACAAGCCATTAAACAAGGAGATAAGTTCGGCTATGATTATCGCATCAATATGACCACTGCAAAAATATGGGCACAAAACGAATGGAATTGGCAAAATTTGGATTTGTATTATGGCTTGCAACTAACTTACACAAATATGCAGCGCACTACCAACATGATTAACGGTCGTGCGGTATATTTGGCGGCTGTTACTGCGCAAAACGATCCTAATGCAGCGAAGTTGTACTTAGGCGAACGGAACGATTACTTCAAGATTCAACAAGGTAAGTGTCCTAATTATTTACTAGGCAATTGGCATCACTTTGTGGACCCAAGTTTTAAGGTTGGGTTAAACTATAAAATCAATGGTCGAAATCATATCAAGTTCAACGCTTTAGCAGAGACTCGTGCTCCTCTTGCGCGCGATGCTTATATATCTCCGCGTGTGCATGATCGCGCGATAGAAAGTATTTATATTCATGACCACGCACAAACATTGTCTGATTTCTATGCAGCATCTGAGAAGGTGGTCAGTGGGGATTTAACATACGAGTTTAACTACCCCATCGTACGCGGCCGCATTACGGCATATTATACCCAATTCTGGAACGGCAGCGAACTGAATGGCTATTATGATGACGAGGCACGCACATTTGTTAACCAAGCCATTACCGGTATCAACCGTCGTCATGCGGGTGCGGAAGCCGCGGTGGCAGTCAAAATGGGAACTTATTTTACGCTGACTGCTGCCACTTCCATCAGTGACCAACGCTATATGTCCAATGCATATAGCATTACATCTGCAGAAAACGGCATGGCATTGGATACTTATTTAGATGAGAAACAAAATAAAGATATCCAATTGTACGAACTGCGCGATTCCGTGCTAATGAAGGGACTTCATGTTAGCAATGGACCACAGTTGAATGCCAGTCTTAAATTGTCATTCTTCCACCCCAAAATGTGGTTTGCGGATATTACGCTCAGTTATTATGATTGGAACTACTTAAGCGTGGCTCCTTCGCGTCGAATGCAGGGCTTGTTTACGGGTGTGCGTGCAGATGGAACAACCGTGAATGGTAGTTTCGCACAGGTTTATACCAATCATGACAATTATATTGATGTGCGTCAGAAAGATGCAGATGGAAATATATTGACAGATAAATATGGTATTCCTTTGATAGAAAAGCCATATAATTATCTGTCCGATCAAGAATCTTTGGTAGATAAGAATCCATGGAACCGTTTCATATTGGATCTCAGCGTAGGTAAATTGATTTATTTACCAAACCGTCAGTCATTATCTATCAATCTCTCGGCAACCAACATAACCAACAATGTCCATTTCAAGACCGGTGGTTATCAGCAAGCACGCCTCCCCCGCTCCACCCGTCAAGGAGTGTCTGACAAGGAGAATTCAACGATTAACTCCAATATATGGAAATTCCCGTCCAAATATTATTATGCTTGGGGTGCCAATTTCTATCTTACGATTACTTATAAATTCTAATGATTATGAAACGAATCTCAATATATTCTTTGCTAACCGTTGTTACGCTTGCCACCATTGTTACAGCATGTAAGAACAACGAACCGCAACCGGATGATATTTTCTACGCGGATAACGAAGAGATGCTGACAAAACTGACGGCAGACGGGCGTATATACACCTTGCAAGAATTTAAAGACACCTATATGTCTGAGGAAGGAAATTACTTAAGCGATACCACCTTATATCGCACAAGGGCTACCAGTGGGACGATAAATGGCATGTACCTATTTTCTATGGATACCATTCCAACAGGAGGTCAAGGCATTTATATTGTAGGGCGTATATCGACAGACGACTACGGAGGTAACTTCTATAAAACTCTTGTTATTCAACAAATCGTAGATGGTGAACAACAAGCGTTGCGTATTTCGGTAGATGCAGGTTCTATTTCCGGTATGTACCCTCGCGGGCAAAAGATTTTAATTCGTTGCAATGGTTTGGCAATTGGGCGTTATGCCAACCAACCCCAATTATGTCTGCCGACCTATAACAATAATGTTTTTGCCGATAAGGCAAGCCAAAAAATCGGTTGGGCACCAGGTCGCATTCCATTGGCACGTTTTAAAGCAGCCACGCACTACTTGGGCACACCGGATGAAAGTAAATTGCAATATGATGTTCGGACGATTGCGGACATTACCCAATCTGCTGATATCCTCCTCGGACGCAAAGAGGACGGCAAACTGATTATGATAAAGGATATTCATTACAGCGGACAATGTCTGGCTCAAGATAAATCATTGATGTACTGCACCACGGGTAATCCTTCTGAAGACGGCAACGCCAATGTTTTTGCACCTACAACGGGGAATGTTGGTTATCCGCAATCACGCGTCGTATTTGACAAGTCGAATATGAATTATATCTGTATTAGTATGTCTGAATATGCCAAACAGGCTAACTTTTATATACCCGGGGCAACAGGAGCAGAGGAAGCAGATGTGTTTTTTTATGACTCCACAGCGGTTATAGACTTATCCAAACCTTATCTGTTGGCTGATTTGGGTGGAAAAACAGGATGTATAGTTCCTGTTGATGCCCGCAAAGAGGCATCTGGTTGGCAAATAGATGATGTTATCTATTTAGACAAAGATAAATCCACCGGATATGTGTATGATGGTCGCGTGTGGTCTACCGCCCTTGGCGTACTCCATTGCGCGGAGTATTCGGGTTCTGTAAAAGGTATTTTGAGTTACTATATGGATAATGCCAGTTATGATCCTGCTATTAGCAATTGGGCTATTTCCATTTGTGATTTGAGCGATTTGGATTTGAAGAAAGTAGACGGAACTATTTGGACACCGTTGGAATATACCGCTAACTAATAAAACGCTACGATTATGAAAAAACATATTTTCTTTCAACTTTTGTTCATCGCGCTGACCGTTAGTTTTATCGGTTGCAAACCTGATGATAACACTCCTGATATAAAGTCGGCAGCCATTGTCGGCAAGTGGAAATTGACATCCATGAATGGGCAACCGGTATTGACAGACGATCGTATTGTTTATACTTTCAATGCTGACGGCACCGGTAGTCAGACATTGTCGGAAGATTTAAAAAGCGGTGAGCGAGCATGGTATATGCAGCAGAAACTTAAATACACGCTCAACGGTAATGCGTTGCATACTCAATGGACAAGTTCGTCCGTTGTTTTGGAATGGATGGCATCTATTTCGGCTATTTCCAAAGACTATTTTATAACTGATCCATCGCGTACATTTCTCAATACAACCCCATTTGAGGACTTAGGAGAAGCAGAATGGAAGCGTGTTTCGGCGGATTATAATACGGATATCGTCGGGTTATGGGAAGGTACAGACTGTAAGGGTATTACATATGGCGATTGGCATCACCGCTGGCTATATTTGCCCGGTGGAGACTATTACTATTTTAGTCAGGAATTGAACGAAGGAGGTCAATGGACAGGAAAATGGATTATCAGCGAGAATGCCCTCAATAAATATGATGTAGATGGCGACTATTTGGCTTCCCGTTGGAAAGAGACCGCAGAATCCAAAGAAGACCGTGAGTTTTGGGACATTTCCATCAGCAATAAAAACATGGAATGGACAGCGTTGCGTAAGGATTCGAATGGCAACCTTTTTGATGCCTCATTTAGTATTCGCCGCGTATCACCTTCTGATGAAGAAATTAAGAATGCACTTCAAGG
>JAZUGJ010000099.1:0-8163 GCA_045641145.1 Paludibacteraceae bacterium | reverse complement strand
AAGACAGATGGGTAGAATGGACGGAGGCAGTATGATGAATCTTTATAAACTTAAATCACAACACAGCATTGAGAAATTTTGCGGTTGGTGGAAGGTCGATGAAACCATCGTCACAAACGCAGATGCAGAAGCTCTCGCACTTAACTCGGGTGAATGGAAGCCTCTCATAGAGGACGAGCCTCCGATATATAATCCCGAAACGCAGTATCTTGATTATCATTACGAGCAGGAAGCTGATGCAATACGTAAAGTATACACGGTTGTCGATATTCCTATTGATAGCATCACTCTCGACGAATACAACTCTGCAAAACAGACAGTGGCCGATTACGAAAACCAAATAAAAACCCCATTTGATGAGGAGGTGATTGTCGATGCCGGGTCTTAAATACAAAGATTCTCAAAGCAACATTAAACCAGTGAGAGTGGCGGCGATTAATGTCGCACAGTATCCCGAACTTGACAATCCCGCCGCTGTGACGGATGTGGCCTTGGGGAAAGAATACATCGACGAAAATGGGCAGAAACAGACGGGGACAAAAGTTATTCCATTCGATTGGACATCACGAATGCTACGAGTTTCAAGCTCAAACGGTATATTTTATATGGCGGATTTAAGCGATTTAGGACAAAATCTTATCTTTGATTTTCCCAACGTTGATGATTTTAGTAGACTTTTCAATAGTACCAAATTTGCAGACAATGCAAACATTCAAATTAAAGCGCTAAGTGCAACATCAATGAGTGTAATGTTTTATTCAACTGCTACTTCAATCGACACTGTTGAAATATTTTTCACCGATAAATTACGCAGTCTTAATACAGCTTTTTATGGAGCATCATCGCGAAAAAAAATAATATTGCACGGTTCAACAAAAAATGTTACAAATTTTGCATATGCTTTTAGAGCAGGCGGGAGGAATTTCACGGCCATAGAAGGCGACCCTATTGACTTCACGTCAAATACAGGGAATCTCTATGGTAGCAATTCGCCTTTTTATGAGTGTTATGGTTTAACATATTGTCGTTTTGTTCCGAATACATTAGCGGATGCAATACCAGAGGCAAAGATTTCAATAAGTTCCACGATATTTGACAAAGATACTATGATTTCATTTGCAAACTGTCTTATAATGGGCACAGGTACAGTTACATTATCATCTGCACAGAAAACAATTTGTAATGGAACAATGGGTACAGTATCACAAGTAACCGAAGGTGGAGTAACATATGACTTTTTCACCGAAGATGAAAGCGGCACGACAACACTTATGAATTTTATCACTCAAACAAAGGGGTGGACTGTAGCATGAATATTATTATCGAAAATGGTATAACTGTAATATATCCTTCTGGCAATTGGATTACAGACGGAGATACTTTCTCCGATAAAGTGTACCTCGGAATTAACCAGCCCACATCTGCTTGGCGTGATGCAACGGATGAAGAGTACGAAGCGTATCGACTCGCGGAAGAAGAGCCTACCGATAGCATCACTCTTGACGAATACAATTCTGCAAAACAGACCGTTGCGGATTATGAAAACCAAAATTTGAACTCTGATATCCAGAATGGAACAGTCCTAAATGGAATGCCAATATAAAACGAACGTTTAATTGAAAAGGCGAGCCTCGTGCTCGCCTTATTTTTTTGCCTCGTTGACAATCCTTCAAATCAATGGTATAATAATATCATTGGAGGGATTGCAGATGAAAAAATATCTATGTGTTATGTTAATTATATCTCTAATCTTAACGTCATTAGTTGGGTGTGGATTGTTTGAAGATAAGTACGATCCTTCGACTTATATTCAAAGAGACTTAGATAACGGAAAATATATGGCATTGGTCAGTATTTCTTTTAAAGTTCTTCGTGGTGACAAAAATGCAGACGTCGAGGCAGAATTCTATTGTGAGAATGAGCCAATAAAGAATCTGGATATGATAGAGCTATCATTAAAAAAAGATGTCACTTTTCGCGTTAACGTTACAAAGTTCAATGGCAGTTCGATAACGGGAGATGATGCAATTATAACCCTAAGTCCGAGAGAGAGTATTTACGACTCTTCTTTTGAACAAATAGTAATTAGCGATTCATCAGGGTATAGCGTAGTATCCTGTACCGTCGAGTTAGAACCTTGTATGACATATTACAGATCACTTTTAGGAACATGAAATGAATTACCAAGAAATAATAAATGATGTCTCTTCAAAACTGGGCATCAATGTACCGAAATTTGAAATGACATCAAAAAATATTTGTGGGTCAAAAACTTGCTTAGCGGCAGCCGATCCCGAACACTGGAACATACTGGTTAAGAATGTTCCGTTGAACTATGACGTAATATTCTCTATCGCGCACGAGTGTAGGCATCTATGGCAAAGTCGAAACGAGTGGGACTTGTCGAGCGCAAAAGCTCCCAAAGAGCTATCTAATAGGGATTACAACCTCCAGAAGCACGAAATTGACGCGAATGCGTTTGCGGTAGTATACATATCGCAGTTCGGTGTTAAACCGCTTTTTAACGGGCTTGACGAGGACGTGAAGGGTATTATATATATGCAAGCCGACTTAATGAGATAAAAAAATAGGGCACCCATCGGGTGCCCTTCTCTTTTTATATATAGATGTTTGCTGAATATGTTATATTTGTTTGGTGGTTTAATACGTTCCTATTAGAGCGACTGAAGCTAAAAGTTCGTATGGGTATCATCTTCTTGCTAATGTGTCCCGTACGAACTCTATTGTTAGTTCGTAGGCTACTCAAAAATTTTTCGCACGACTCTCCAGTAAATATTTTGATATCAAGCCTTGCGCTACCATCTCCAGTCGGAGTAACGTATATCTTATCAATATATCTTTCTACTACATCTTTACTTATCATATTATTAGAGGCGTCTTCTTTAGCAGCGGCGAGCATAGCTTTGATTTCTTTAATATGCTTCTGCATATCTGCTTCCGACTCTCGTTCTTGTTCGAGCTCGTAAAGTTCCTTTTCCAGTACCGCAATCTTTTCAAGGCATTCTTCATTCATTGCCTTAAAATCCGACTCGCTAATTACCTCTTTTAGCAGAAGGTCTATCAGCTTCGCCTTTTTCTTTTTTTCGTGTTCCAGCGACTGCGTAACTTTAGCAATTTGTTTCGTGACGCTCTTCTTGCTGGTAACTTCTTTGAAGATAGCTATATACTCTTCTATCAGCGCTTCCGTGTTTACTTCTGTCTCCTGCAACACTTCGAATAGAACTGGTTTTATTTCTTCTTCGTAGATTGCAAATGACGAACAAGAATCCGCTCCGTTTTTAATTTTACCACTGCACACCCACTTGCTGTTGACTTTCCCAGTCTTATCCTTTGAGTCGCGTCTGTAGTAAGGACTTCCACACTCTGTGCAGAAAAGTTTTCCCGTCAAGAGATTTGCGTGATTGCATATGCCTTGCCGACCTTTAACGTCATCACTTCTCTTTTTAAGAACCTCGTTAGCTAAATTCCAGAGAGGCTCTTCGACTATTGCAGGAACAATTTCGCCCGTCTCGTCCTTGAACATCACCCACTCCTCAGGCGGAAGAAACTTCTGCTTCTTCGTAAACATATCAACAACCTTTACCTTGTTACCGACATAGTAGCCTTTGTATTTGGGATTGGATATAATTCCCGATAATGTGCTATGCGCAATCTTGTTACCTTTATAGTTACGGTATCCTTTCTTGTAGAAGTAATCCTCTAACGCTTTTAAACTGTATTCGTTCGTGGCATACATCTCAAAAAGCTCTCTTACAAGTTGTGCTTGAACTTCATCAATAACAAGTTTGCCGTCGTTTTTGGTATAGCCAAAAATTCTGCTATTACCGAGAACTACCCCTGATTTGATTGCTTGCGCGTGTCCGAACTTAACTCTGCTTGAAGTCTTTCTCGACTCCTCTTGAGCTATTGACGACATTATCGCAAGACGTAGCTCGCTGTCTTCGTCGAATGTGTTTATGTTGTCATTCTGGAAAAACACTCCTACGCCCGCACTCAACAGGTTTCTTGTGTACATAAGGGAGTCAACGGTATTTCTGGCAAATCTTGAAATTTCTTTTGTTATAACTAAGTCAAATTTGCCAGCCATACCATCTTCAATTAAGTCATTGAACCGTTCTCTCTTACGCGTCGAGATGCCGGTGATACCCTCGTCGTAATATCCCGGCACAAGTGTCCATCCTTCGATAGACTTGATGTAGTTGTTATAGTAAGCTATTTGATTTTCGAGAGAGTTTTCCTGCTCGTCGGAGTCTGTAGAAACTCTGGCATAGAAAGTAACTCTCAGTTTGATTTGGTAGATGCTATGTTTTTTGAGTAGTTGTCTTATGTCATGAATATCCATCTATTTACCACCCTTTATGTAGTTATGTAAAGTTCGTTGTATCATTATCTCTTTTACAATTATACAACAAACGAAACAATAATGCAAGTTATCTCTTTGAAATTTTGTTAGCAATCTTGGTCTTCTCTTCTTCAGATATAACCCCTGCATTAAATAGATATTCATTAAAATAGTTGAGCCACATTATTTCGAGGATGGTCTTTTTCTCTGCTTCATCTTTCTTGTTCATTAAACCACCTATATTAAATTGAATGTTTTCTACATATTATTATATGTAGAGGCTCTAATAGTTTATACTTATTCTTTTATCTTTTTATACAATCCGCAGTGGCAAAATCCTTCCTCCACATTTTCAAGGAAATCTTTGCACATACATTTTGTATCGTCAGAGTACTGGCTGGGGAGAACGCACGGACAATAGCCGTGTGTCTCTTTCAGCAGTGCTCTTATTTTTTTTACTTGTTCTTTATCTGGGTTCGTTGTAATTCTCATTTATGGCCTTTCTTACACTATCTCTTATTTCTTCGCTCTTAGCATTAAACCTCGAAATAGCTTCGCTTAATTCTAAATCCTCTTCGGCAATTTTTAGATGCTCGCGCCTAATAACCGCGGTTATAGCGCTGGATATTTCAGAGTAGTATCCTTCTGTATGGTAGAGTTTGTTTCCTTTTTTGTCTACTCCCTTTTTGAAGAGTAGTTGATAACTGAAGGAAGAGGGCTTAATGTAGTACTCTTTGTAGACGTGTATCATTTATTCTCTATTACCTTTCTTTGTCTTTTTGGAGCCTTTGGAATAGGCATCCAGTAGGTTGCATTTTCGCACTCGATATCTCCGTATTCGGAGTCAAAATAGTAAAATGCCTTCGCCTTACGCTTATAGTACATAACTTCTGCGCAATATTCTTCTGGGAGGAATTCGCTCGGAAATAATACGAGGACTCTTTCTTCATCTTGTGGAAGACAATCATTCACGCTAATCCACTCGTTGCTCATCTATATTCCCCAATCTATCGTTTTGTCGATAAACCATAGGAGAAATGCCCCTATAGGTATATCTGTAAGCATAAGAAATAGCCAATAAAAACTGTTAAAATGGCAGGCTAATACTATAGATAAGAAGAGTACAGCAATTTCAGACGCTATAGTCAGTATTGTTATAAACCAACCAGCCGCTTCAGCAAGATAATGAAAACATCTGGTGTTTTTCATCCTATCAAAGAGCAGTTTTATTGAATTATTTTTCTTCATCTTTATTATCTTCTTCCTCAATATCTTTTATCATTTTCCATCTGAACCTTCTATCCGTTGGGACTTTTTCCTGTTCTTCGAGTTCGAATCTCTTGTCAAAGTCGTGTACCGTGTGCCCGTCGGGGTGAAAGCTTACAGGTGAGTCGTTGTCCCATTTGAGAAGCAGTTGCCACAAATCGGGATAATTCTTTCGGAGTGAGCGGAGTTGGTCTACGCCTTGATTGTGGCAAAACCAACAGCCACCTCGCGTTGCCGTGGTATATATCGGGGAGAGCAGGTCATTCTCCTCGCACCATTTCCGGCAATACACCTCGTCCCATCCGATGTCAACGAGCGGTAGCACGACATTAGGCTTATGTATGTGGCGTTCTATTCGTTCAGGCTCATCGGCAGCTATCCCGAGATACTGCACAATATTTATCTTCCCGCCTTGTGCAAGGGCGGAATCAGAAAACACGCTGTTTGAGTTGGGTACACCAATTCCCTCTGCCGATTGAGATTGGAAATCCGTATGTTCTTTGGCTCTGGTTTGAGTTGCAAGCACCACCGCACTTTTGCATAGGGAAATCCGTAGATGCGCGAGGCTTCAATTTCCTGTAGAATATATCTTCGTATGTTAGCTTCTGACAAGGCATCTGTTTTAATTTTTCTGTTGCACCAAGCTCCCCTTTGAAGCGGGAAGCCGTAGATGTTTTCGACTCCTCGCTGACAGGATTTGTACTCTTTTCGCTTCTGCGCTCGTTTTTCGGACACTTCTCTATAGAATATATCTTCGTAGGTGAGCTTACGCTGCTCTCTCTCTCTCTACATTAATGGTTTGTGAATTTTTCTGCGTGGCGCAAACGTGAATTGTTTCAACGCCGTAGCGTTCTTTAATAATCGTGTCTGCTTTTTTCTTAAATTCAACCATGGGAGGGAGGTCTGCGGGTATATCCTGCGTTGCCCACACTTCGGCGTGTATGCAGTAATCGAGAGGATAACCGAGTTGTTTTATAGCTTCAATCATCGCAAGGCTATCCTTGCCGTATGATACCGAAGCTACATATACTGTGTTGTCTTGTCGTTCTATTATTCAATCACCCTTTCTGTTATATGTAACCACCATCGACGGAAATGGTGCTGGCATTCTTCTACCCTTCTTATCGACAGAAGGATTTCCGTCTTCATCTGTAAAGGTTAATCGTCCTTTTATGAATTTAATATCTGCTTTGCCATATATGTAATCGTGAAACCAAGTTGTATCGGTTCTGGCGGGTATAAGTAAGACAATCGTTATCCCGGTTTTAGATTCCTCGTATGCCTTTTTCACCCAATGCTTTACATTTCTACCGTAAGGTGGGTTGCAGAATATCGCGCCTCCGGTTGTTGTCCACGGCTGCGACAAGCCATCGTCTGCAGGTGTATAGTATTTGGAACACTTGGCAGATTTATCCGTTGCTGCCGCGTCAAGTTCAAAATGATACTCTTGGTTTAACTCCTCAAAAAAGTCTTGAGGTGTACACCAATTCATATTGTTGCTACTGTATAGCGCATCGTTAATCATTCGGTTGTTCTAACACCTCCACCGTTAATATCTTCCCGTCTTGACCAAGTATCTCGTATCTTTCTAAGAACTCATTCATATTCACCGACTCGTCAACCGTAACCTCTTGTGTCACCGTATCATCTGTGATACCACATGCGATTAGCCCTATTGAAAAAATCAAAGCCAATATTGCAATAAACCCCAGTAGTACTCCTCCA
Source organism: Paludibacteraceae bacterium (assembly GCA_045641145.1). Classification (GTDB taxonomy): domain Bacteria; phylum Bacteroidota; class Bacteroidia; order Bacteroidales; family Paludibacteraceae; genus Colicola. The sequence continues at coordinate 809 of JAZUGJ010000099.1, read as the reverse complement.
ATAGGTTCGTCAACTTGGAACATTAATATCACAAACGAAGCTGCGAACACGGCTGTGAGTAGGAGAATTACTCCTATGATAATTGCCGGAACTGTGTTGCTATATAAGGTTTCTGTCAAAACTGTTACTCCGTCCATATTGCCTCCTAAATAATATCCTTGATAGATGTCTCAAAGTTTATAGTCTCTGGCTCGTGTTGAACCGTTATTTTCAAATTACAATCTTTAATAATTCCAAATAGTTTGAAGTGTCTGCCGTTGAATTCTATAGGAGTCGATACATCTTGTGAAACATAATCGTCAAGCATATAAAGGGTGGCATTATAGCCATCATTACAGCTATCAACACCCATTATCATCACTCCTTATGTCATAAGTCTTGCATAGCTCTTTTTTGAGTTTGTCAATAGACTCGTCAATCATTCTGCGCATCGTTTCCTCTCGCCCTTTGGAAGATAGCCATTTCTTTTTAAAATCTCTCTTTGATTGCAAGTAGCTGTCTTCACAGGTATCCCCGCTTTTATACCAATCGAAATCGTGTATTAAAGCGAGGACATCCTTTACAAGCTCGGATATTTCTAAATCTTCAAACGGGTTATTTATATTACATCTGTATTCAATCTCGCAGCTTAAATCGAGATCTTTGTAATCGAAATATCCTCCAGACATATTATCTACCTGTGCTTCCGAAACCGCCTCTGTCATCTCCGTTAAGTCGGTCAACCGTGATAAACTTTATCTTCGGCTGTTTCTTAACGATTCTGAATTGGCATAGTCTATCGCCCTTCTTTATAGTTGTGTATCTTGTAG
>JAZUGJ010000098.1:0-9844 GCA_045641145.1 Paludibacteraceae bacterium | reverse complement strand
GTTCCTGCAGCCATAATGACGATATTGCCCTTGTTGAGCAGGCGAATAGCTTTCGCTTTGTTGTAAAAATCGCCGATAGGCTCCATTCGAACTGCAGTCAGCACGCGCACTTTCTGGCCGATGGACTCCAGTGCAGAAGATAGTGCCAGCGAGTTGATCACGGTAGCCAGCATGCCCATTTGGTCGCCTTTGACACGGTCAAAACCCTTTTGAGCGCCACTCAATCCGCGGAAGATATTGCCACCGCCGATAACGATACCGACTTGCACGCCCTTGTCAGCAAGGGCTTTGATTTGTTCCGCATACTGGTTTAAACGGACAGGGTCGATACCGTAGCCCTGTTGTCCCATCAGCGATTCGCCGGAGAGCTTAAGTAAGATTCGTTTATACATAGTTGTCTAGTTTTCCAGTTATCCAGTTCCCTAGTTTTCCAAGTTATACCATGACGCATACATGGCGTAGTTATTGGCTATCTTTTCGTTTATTTCAGCAGTTTGTGCAGGGTCGGCTTTCTTGATGAACCTGGCAGGTACCCCACCCCATATTTCATACTCGCCTATCTGCGTACCTTTCAGCACCAACGCGCCGGCTGCCACAATGGCACCTTTCCCAACATGAGCTCCATCCAAAAGAGTGGCGCCCATGCCAATAAGGGCGTAATCGTCCACATCGGCTCCATGGATAGTGACATTATGTCCTACGGACACGTAGTCACCAAGGGTGATGGTCGATTTCTGATAGAGGGTGTGCAGCACGCTACCGTCCTGTATATTGCAGTGCTTACCAATGGTGATGGTGTTCACATCGCCCCGCAATACGCTATTGAACCACAGAGATGTGCTTTCACCAATGGTAACATCCCCCACCACGGTGGCGTTTTCCATTATGAAAACGCCTTCCGCGATACGCGGTGTCAGTATCTCGCCGTTACGGTTAATGGTTTTAATAAGTGCCATAGGATGTATTATTTATCGGGCAGCGATGATGGCTTCAAATTTCTCGGCAACCAGGGCGGCTCCACCAATCAAACCACCGTCAATATCCGGGCAGGCAAAGAGTTCGGCTGCGTTCTTGTCGTTGCAACTACCGCCATACAGGATAGTGGTGTTGTCCGCCACGGCAGCGTTGTAGTTTTTCGCCACGAGTGAACGGATATAGGCGTGAATCTCCTGTGCCTGTGCAGGGGTAGCGGTCAGACCCGTACCAATTGCCCAAACAGGTTCATAAGCGAGGGTGATATTTGCCCACTCCTCGGCGGTCAGGTTGAATACCGACCCTTTCAGTTGGGCTTCCACTACCTCGTTTTGTTTGCCGGCTTCGCGTTCCTCTTTGACCTCACCGATGCAGAAAATAACTTTCAGACCGTTTGCCAACGCCAGTTTGACTTTCTCGGCAAGGATAGCATAGTCCTCGTGATAGTAAGCACGGCGCTCGGAGTGACCGAGAATACAATATTCAGCACCGGTTGATTTGACCATTTCGGCACTCACTTCACCCGTAAAGGCACCTTTTTCTTTATCGGCGCAGTTCTCGGCAGCCACTTTGATAGGCGTACCCTTCAACATTTCAGCCACAGTAGCCAAGTGAATGAACGGCGTACCGATAACAACGGCACATGCGGGGTTCTTGACATCATTCTTCAATTGTTGAGCCAACTCAACACCTTCTTGCAGGGTCTTGTTCATTTTCCAGTTCCCTGCTACCATTTTGATTCTCATTTATTTCGTAAATTATATTTGTTAACAACCATTCCACTTTGGATTACAATCGCCCCCGGGTTGGCGCGGACAATCGTTTTGAGCGTGACGGGGTCACAGGTGCAAATAGGATATTCAGCACCCGACTCGATGCGGAAATCTTCAATTTCCTGACTGCCACTACCCGTAACGGCATAGAACATATTACCTTCCGTTTCGGTGACAGCATAGAGTGCGTTTACTTTTTCCAACTGCTTGCGATTGGCTTTGGCAAGGTCATACATAATGACCAAAGTTACCGGCTCGGCACTCTCCAAAATGTCAAAAGTGATATCCTCGTAATCCTCGTTCAGTATTTCAAAATCGTGAATAGGCGGTTCGTAGCCCTTCTTGACGAGGGTGCTGTTTTGGCGCACAAAAGTCCATGTTGAATCGCCTTTGGGGTAATTATCCAATGTAAACTCCTGCTCCACACCGTCTTTTTCGTACACAAAAGTGATATCATATTGGTCGGGCTCGGCATCGGCGGGATACTCCATGAGTGCGGGCAAGTCGTTAGCGACTTTATAGGGGCGGAAATCCCAAATAGGCAAATGTGTTAAGTTATACGCCATGAAACCGCCGGCGGCAGCCGCAGCAAGTAATGCCCAAACGCCTTCCATCCAACCCGACCACGTAGAGGGGATTGCTTTGCGGCAAAGAAGAAGGATCATCACCAAGGTCAGCAGGATAATGTTTTTCCAGAACGTCTGCCAATTGGTCAGTATCAGCGCGTCACCAAAGCAACCGCAATCGGACACCGGATTATTGAGCGCTATATAAAGCGTGAGGGGTGTCATGACGCAGTAGAATGCCAAACTGATCCACGCCGTCCATTGCGTCTTGACATTGAGAAGCATACAGAAGCCAAGAATAAACTCTACTGCAATAAGGGCGATAGCCGCCGGTTCCGCCAAAGGAAGCAGGTCGGTGAAGAAACCGCCAAACGCTTTCAGGTAGTCCTCAATTTTGTACGTTGTACCCAGCGGATCGACCGCCTTAACCGTTCCCGAAAAGAGGAAAGTCAGTGCCAACAGAGTGCGGGCGACAGACCCCAAGATGTGTTGTACAGGATGTTTTTTCATTTTTCCTCCATCAATTGAATGAGATAGAACACGGCGTAATTGAGCATGTCGAAATAATTGCCGTCGCAACCCTCAGAGATGAGTGTTTGGTTGTCGTGCGAGCAAATAGATTTATTGCGATTGATTTTGGTAAGGATTATATCCGTCAGCGAACTGCCGAACATATCGCGCCATGCCTCACCATAGTCGTGGTTTTTCTTGAGCATAAGGTCTTTGGCTTCCTGCACATAGCGGTCGTATAACTGCGCAGCGCGCTCGGCGGACATATCGACATCGTCGGCAAACCCTTCGCGTAACTGGATGAGCCCGATAACCGAATAGTTAACAATCGCCATCAGTTCACCCTCAATGCTGTCGCCAACCATATTCACTCCCGTCATTTCTATCTCGCGAATACGCTTGGCTTTTATGAAGAGTTGGTCATTGACCGTCTGGGGACGCATAATGCGCCACGAGGGACCGTAGTCCTTCATCTTGAGTGTGAAGATATGGCGGCACCGCGCAATAATTTCGTCAAATTGTTCGTTTGTCTTCATCTCTCTAATCTTTAATCTCTAAATTCTCCACTTTCACTTGCGCTTGTTCGCCGGTGGTCATGTTCTTGAGCATCACCGTACCGTTTGCCATCTCGTCGCCGCCTACAATAGCCACAAAAGGTATCTGTTTGGCATCGGCATACGCCATTTGCTTCTTCATCTTGGCAGGTTCGGGATAGACCTCCACGCGCATACCTTTCTGCCGTAGTGTGCGGGCAGCGGCTTCGGCGTATGCCAATTCGTCCTCGCCAAAGGCGGCAAACAGTATCTGTGTCTGCTCCAACATACTTTGCGGATACAGATTGAGTTCGCATAAGCAATCATATATACGGTCGGCACCAAACGAGATTCCCACGCCACTGATGTTCGGTAAGCCGAATATACCGGTCAGATTGTCATACCGTCCGCCACCTGTGATAGAGCCGATTTGTACATCAAGGGCTTTCACCTCAAAGATAGCACCTGTGTAGTAATTGAGTCCGCGTGCCAGAGTCAAGTCCAACTCAACGGGCAGGGACACGTTCAATTGCTTAACGGCATTAAGGATATAAGTCGTTTCCTGCACACCGCGCATACCTGTTTCGCTGTCGGCGAGTAGTGTGCCGATAGTTGCCAGTTTATCCTCGTTGCTTCCTTGCAGGGCAAGAATAGGTTGCAGTTTAGCGACTGCTTCGTCGCCCAATCCGCGTTCCTTGAGTTCGGCGTTTACCTGCTCCAAACCGATTTTGTCCAGTTTATCGATGGCAACCGTTATATCCGTCATTTTATCGGGGGCACCGATTACTTCGGCTATACCTGCCAGAATCTTGCGGTTATTGAGGTGCAGACACACCCGCAAGCCGAAACGGCGGTACACTTCCTCCACGATTTGTATCAGTTCAACCTCGCTGAGCAGTGACTCGCTGCCGATAACATCCACATCGCACTGGTAGAACTCGCGGTAGCGTCCTTTTTGGGGACGGTCGGCACGCCATACGGGTTGCAATTGGAAGCGGCGGAAGGGGAACTGCAGTTCGTCCTTGTGCTGTACGACAAAGCGGGCAAAAGGTACGGTCAAGTCGTACCGCAAGCCCTTTTCGGGTGCTTCGGCGGCTTTTTCTCCGCTGTTCTGAATGCGGAAAAGCAGTTTATCGCCTTCCTCGCCGTACTTGCCCATCAGGGTGGACATCTGCTCCATGGCAGGTGTTTCTATCTGTTGGTAGCCATAGAGGCGGAACACCGATTTGACGGTGTCAAAAATATAGTTTCTGCGTGCCATCTCCACGGGGTTAAAGTCCCGTGTTCCTTTTGGAATACTTGGTTTTTGTGCCATAATCTCTAAACTCTAATCTCTAAACTCTCCACTAAAAATCTCTCTGTAGATTTTTTCCGTTGCGCCCAATTCGCTATTAACATACGCTTTGGCGGCTTGTCCCATCTCTTGGCTGCGTGCCAGTGCCTCGTCCATCCGCTGACGGAACTCGGCGTAGTTATTGACGGAGAACGAAGCGCCTGCGTGCAATAGACCGTGTGCCTCGCGGAACTTATGATATTTAGGGCCGAACAGCACGGGGACACCCCACACAGCGGCCTCCAATGTGTTATGAATACCCTCTCCGAATCCGCCGCCTATATATGCCACATCGGCGTATTGATAAATACTGCTGAGCATGCCCATTGTATCCAACAGTAGCGTGCTGCACTGCCCTATATTCTCCAGCGAAGCCGCCGTGTAGCGCACCAGTCGTCCTTGGAAGAGTTGGAAGATGGCGTGCAGATGCTCCTCGTGTATCTCGTGGGGAACAAGAATCAGTTTGACATCATCGCGCTCTTGCAGATAACGCGCCAGCATTTCCTCGTCGGGTTGCCACGTGCTGCCCGCCACAATGATACGTTTGCGCTCGCCGTTCAAGTCCAACGGATTAATAAAGTCGCGGAACCGGGAGGCAAGGTCAATATTGCGGATCTCGGCAGTAATGCGCGTTACGCGGTCAAAGCGTGTATCTCCCGCCACCGTCACATTACTGATGCCATATTTGGACAATAGGGCTTGCGACTCCTCATCCTGAACATACAGCCGAGTAAAACAGCGCAATAGATTGCGATACCAACCGCCCCATGGTTTGAAGAACAATTGGCTCTTACGGAATATCGCGGCAATGATATAGGTACTAATTTTCTGCGCCTTGAGTGTTTTCAGATAGGCAGGCCAGAACTCATACTTGACAAAGACAGCCATCTTCGGCTGCACTATATTGATGAAACGGCGGGCGTTGGTGCGAGTGGCAAAAGGCAGATAAGTGACCAAATCGACTTGGTCGTAGTTCTTGCGCATCTCGTAGCCCGACGGCGAGAAAAAAGTGAGCAGTACTTTATAGGGAGTATGCTCCTGTTTAAGCCGTTCCAAAATAGGTCTTGCCTGTTCAAATTCGCCTACTGACGACACATGGAACCAAATCCATTGTTCGCCGTTGTGTGTGCGTCCGTCCTGTATAGGTTTCAAGCGGTCCCACACTTCGCGTTGTCCCTGTATGAGTAAGCGTGCTTTGCGATGTCCGACCAAAGCCGCCAGGCGTATTATCCCAAAATATATGTGCATATACTTCTACAACTTTCAATAAGCGCACAAAGATACAAAAAATTTTTAGAATACACAATACCGGAAGGGCAATAAGTTGATATTTATATCAAATATAGGTCATTTTGGGGGCTTTTGTTGTCGGCTTGCCAGCAAAAGAAGGCCCCAAAAAGTTGACGATTGACAATGCACAATGCACGCTGAGAACTGACGATTTTTAAGATTTATCTCATCACTCCACCAAGAGCGTTATAAATTTTGCCGTCACGGAGAATGAGCAAGTGATTATCTATGATCAATTTGTAAATTGGTAAATTTGTAAATTGGTTGAATAGGTTTGTGCCTATCGGGCTGCTGATGGACAAGGACCAAATGGGCGACCAAGGCGAACGTCCTTGTTCATTGACTGCACAAATGCGCCAGTACATGACCGTGGCGGCAGGTAATGAGGCAATCGAGGTAGTGAAGTCCGAGGTTGCCGATTGGTATAGAATGTCCGTAAACTGCCCATCACGTGCTACCTGCACGATATACGACACCGCATCTTCACATTTATTCCAACTTAAATCTACCGTCTCACCATCAAATATAACGGACTGATTGACAGGACTTGCCAAAGTCGGTTGGGGCAATTTGTATTCCGTGGTAAAATAGCGCGGAGTGGTCCAACCGCTAATATCATTGGTGTGTATATCGCGTATGCGCCAATAATAAGTTGTACCATATAAAAGCTGCTGCTTCGGTATTTCATACGCGTATGTTTGGCTGCTTGCTTCTTTTGCCCGAATAGATTCCAATAGAGGCGAATCAAAATTGATAGTGGTGTCGATTTGTATCTCTACCGAGTCAATATAACTACGGTAGGCGTAGTACAACTTCGGTGTCACGCTCTGACCGGTCGCACCTTTGGCAATAGAATAGGTGGTGGAGTATGCGCCCGAATCATAGGTGGTAAAGTTGCGAATAGGCGACCAATCGCTGGTATCGTTTAGCAGGCACTCCCTGACACGACGGTAGTAGGTGGTACCAAACAGCAGTTTGACATAGCAGTAGTAAGCATTTGACTGTTTGCTAGCATACTCGACATGGTCTTGCAACAGAGGTGAGTTGAAATCAGGCGTGGTGTCCAATTGCATTTGATAGTAGGAAATGCCCTTCGTATAGTTAAATTCCACTTTGGGGGACGTGATGACATCCGTGGCATTGTCCTGTGGGTCTTTGTTCAGATTGCAATGGCGGTAGGTGGTAAACATGCGCGTTTCCGACCAACGGCTTGTATCGTTGCTATGGCAGCAACGCACACGCCAATAGTAGTTCTGTCCAAAGAACAGTTCAGAATAACTCATATAAGCATTGTCCGAACTGCTGGCATATTCGACTTTGCTCTGCAACATGGGCGAATTGAACTGAGGTGTCGTATCCAATTGAATCTGATAGTATCCAATATCCGAGAAGTACTTCCAATAGAGCGAAATAAGCGTATATTGATTGGTGGCACTATCGGCAGGGGTAGATAAGTCGCAGTGGTTGAAAGTGTGGAAATAAAGCGGTTCAGACCACTCGGTGGTGTCCTTGCTGTGGTACCCCTTTACGCGCCAATAGTAATCCTGCCCGAACATAAGTTTGGACACTGAGTAATAACAATCCGACTGACTCGAACCGAAAGTTTTGAATGTCTGTTTAAACGGCGAATCAAAGCGGTCAGTAGAGTCCAACTCAATGATGACAGAGTTCAAGCCCTTTTGGTATTTCCACTCAAAGCGTTGGGTCGTTTTGGCGCTCTGCAAATCCTTGGGGGACTGCGCCACCGCGCGGGAAATCATGTTAAACCGTGCCGTTTCCGACCACTCGCTGCTGTCGTTGTCGTTGAAGGCCTTTACACGCCAATAGGTGGTGCATTTCATATAGAGGTTACTCACAGTTTGGTATAGTTTTTCATCCGAATTGGTTTGGGAACAGGTATAGTTTTCGCGCACCAAGGCAGGTGAATTGAAGCGATTGGTAGTATCTATCTCGATGATGTATTTGGTACTGCCGTAACTATTCTTCCACGTAAAGTCCTGTTTGGGATAGAAGTTGCTGGTACCTTCGGGGTCATTCGGGCTCACCAAGGTCACTTGACGGAGCGTCGTGAACTCCTGTAGTGCGCACCAATCCGATTTGATACTATTGTCTGTCTTTAATACGGAACGCATGCGCCAAAAATAATGCGTGTTGTAGTGAAGTTGATACACCATTTGTTTGTAGTTGTCCGTAAAAGTACGCTCGATTAGCAACGGTGAATTGAAGGCGGTGGTAGTGTCAACTTGCAGTTCATACGCTCCGGCACCTGATACCAATTCCCAATAGAATTGCTGTCGGGTATAGGCGTTGGTAACACCATTACTGGGACTTGTAGGATTAGGGGCGTCCAATGCCCATGCTGCCATAGCAATGAAGCAGAAAAAGATGGTTGTCAAATAGTTTTTGGTCATATTCAGTATTATATAGGTTACTTATTTATAGTCAGGAACGAAATGCGAAATCAACCGACTGTCAAAAATGAGACGCTAAAAATAGCGCAACATTCCCTGCAAGTTCCGATGAAGTTCCGATGAAGTTCCGATGAGATTCCGATAAGGTTCCGATAAGGTTCCGATGAGGTTCCGATAAGGTTCCGATGAGAACAGGGGGATAAGGGATTTGAAAAGGTTAATCCAATGACTGGAGCCAGAGGCGGTAATGCTCGCTCTGTTCGCCGAAAGTGCGTGCCATCATCTGGCGTGCCTGTTCGCGGACACGCTGCCGCTCGGCATCGGGCATTTCGCTACCCCACGTAAGAATACGGTCCAAACAGCCGTCCACACTCAAACTGACCCAAGGGATAAGGGCTTCGGAGTCGGGTTGCCACTCGTCCCATAACTCACGCGCCGTGCGTCCGTGCTCGTTAAAGAAATAGACATCTCCTTTTTCAAGCCACGCCGCAGCCGTATAGTCATAGACCGTCATAAGCATAGAGGTATCCTGTGCCGCCAGACGGCTGCACTGCTCCAAAGCGGACAACGCCTCATCGGGGTGCCAAAGTTGCAAACTCTCACGCGCGGCATCGAGCCACTCGTCCGCCGTCTGTTGCGCCGACAGCGACAAACAGGAAAGGGACAAACCGGTCATCAAAACAAATGTACGAATAGTCATAGTATAAAAAAAATAAAAACAGTGGTCGGGCAGGACCCGACCACCGTTCTGTTAATTATTAGTCTTCAAAACTTGCTTCGGCAGCAGCGCGTGCAGCTTGAATGGCCGCATATTCCTCGGCGTTATGCACGCTGAGACGCTGGAATTCACGCAAGCCCGTACCGGCAGGAATGAGGTTACCGCAGATAACGTTCTCCTTCATACCGTCCAGATAATCTACACGACCCTGTATAGCCGCTTCGTTGAGGACTTTAGTTGTTTCCTGGAAGGAAGCCGCCGACATGAAGGACTTGGTACCCAATGCAGCACGGGTGATACCTTGCAGAATCTGCTTGGCGGTAGCGCACTCGGCATCGCGGGCAACAACCAGTTTCTTATCCTTACGGCGCAGCGAGCTGTTCTCGTCGTGCAGACGGCGTGCAGAAACGATTTGACCGGCGTGGAGTACATCGCTGTCTCCTGCATCGGTAACAACTTTTCTGCCCCAAATGCGGTCGTTCTCGTCCATGAAGTCCATCTTATCCACAATCTGACCTTCCAGATAGCGGGTATCACCGGCTTCAAGAATCTCAACCTTACGCATCATCTGACGGACGATAATCTCAAAGTGTTTATCGTTGATTTCCACACCTTGCAGACGGTAAACGTTCTGCGCCTCGTTGACGATATAATCCTGCACAGCGGTAGGACCTTGAATAGCCAATATATCGTCGGGCGTGATAGCACCATCGGAGAGGGCTACACCTGCGCGACCAT
>JAZUGJ010000097.1:0-6709 GCA_045641145.1 Paludibacteraceae bacterium | reverse complement strand
TATGGTTAGTTAGTTGTCTTCCGACGAAAGAACCAAAAAGGACTTTGCGTATGTGAAGAAAAAGCAGTACCTTTGCACTCGCAAGTCCTGAGAATACTTGTTATATATGAATAAGAACGCCCCTGAAATAGTACAATTGCGCTTGGATATTGAGCATAATGTGTCCCGCCGTATCCGTACGCCGTATGATTTTGAGTTTTTGGCAGGTGCCATTTGGGAGCGCCTGCATGAGAATATCTCCCCCACTACGCTCAAACGCCTTTGGGGCTATATTGACGGAGCCGATACGGCTCGGCGCACTACCTTGTGCCTGTTGGCGAATTTCTTGGGGTATGCCGATTGGGAAGATTACTGCCGTGCTTTGTCCGAGCGGACTGATGTGGAGAGCCGTTCTTTCATGGCGGACGGCGTCCATACATCGGATTTGGAGGTTGGTCAGCAGGTGGAAGTGTCGTGGTTGCCTAATCGTCGTTGTGTATTCCGTTATAACGGCAATGGTGCTTTTACCGTCTTGGAGGCGGTGAATGCCAAAATCCACACCGGTGATACCTTTACTTGTGCTTATTTCCTTGTTGGTCAACCTATGTACTTGGACAACCTTGTCCAATCTACCTCCCTCTCTTCGGGAGAGGGTCGGGGCGAAGCGATGTCTTATGTTGCCGGCAGCAAAGGCGGCTTGGTCTCTGTCCGCCTCCTTTAGTGCTGTTTCCCCCCTGTTCCCATCAGAACATCACCTAACGCTTAATCCGCTTCCGGTCGAGCAAAGCCACAAAATAAAATAGCTGTATTTAACACATATCACAAAAAACAAGGACACTCAACAGGTGTCCTTGTATTGTTTTTTGACATATTGTAGGTAAAAACTAAAACAACTGCTCCACAATAGAGTAAGAAAATCATGGATATAGACAACTTGTATATTGTCTTCTGTTTGGCGAGTAGTTAGTAGGGTAATGCAACATTTACAATGCAAATCGGAAATACAACAAAAATTAGGAATACGCAAATGTTTTGAACAAAAATTCTTTTCGCGAGGTTTGCTACAACGAATAAGGACCAAAAAGGACCAAGCACATATCAAAAAAAAGTTGTAATTTTGCCGTCGAAAACAAGGAGGAAGCCGAAAATCCAAAAAAGAGTAGGCAAACCTTATAATATAAAATAATATGAAAAAAGGACATTTATTGATCGCGGCTCTCGCAGTAAGTTTCATGCTGACATCGTGTAACAATGCAGACAGTCTCTTGAATCGCTACGAAAAAGCAGTAAAGAATCACAAGTACGAAAAAGCAATCAAATTGGCGGGAAAATTAGACAAGTTGGAACTAACCAGCGAGCAAGAAGAACGCTATTACGACATTACAGAAGATATGTTATAATATCACCTCCAAAGGTGTTGTAATAATTAATAACTCACTAAAAACAAACAATTATGAAAAAATTACCTATTTTAGTCGCCCTATTGGGCACAATGATTTTTTGCGCTTCCTGTGCTAAGCACGAGGAAGAAACTAAAATGATTTCGGCAGACGATGTGCGCCTGTCCGGTCAACACAAGTCATTATTAAGTATATCTTCCGACTCGGTGAAGATTATGTTGGTTTGTACCGACGAAGAGGACGGTAAGTGGGATGTTCGCGTGCATTTTTCCATGGAGAATAACCAAGACTGGGAAGATGTTCCCGGACGCGAACCCAAAGTGGCTCCCAAGAGTGATTACTCGTATTTTGAACCGAGAATGGGTAACTTTGAAGTCACTTTGTTAGATGCCAATGGCAATAAGTTGGATAAAGACCTATCCATCAACTATGATGCCATTAAAAGTATTTTAACCTCTCCGGAAGGTACTGAAGAAGATATCTTAGCGCAAGATAGATGGTCTTCTTTGGGCGATAAGAGTTATAAGGCACAAAAGGCAATCTATGACAAAGTGGCTAATATCTCAATTTCTAAATTGGAACTCAATGAAGTGTCTGTAAGTGCTCCTTCCAAATCTTCAAATAGCAGCATATATGATGACTATGAAGATGCTTTAGATGATGCCGTTGACGCATACGAGAAAGCATTAGATGCTGCTTCAAATGCACTAGACGCATTAGACGATGCTTGGTAATCCTATGATTATCACTTTAATAATATTATTAATCTTAAAATTAAAACATTATGTCAGAAATTAAAAATCAAAACGCACCTTATGCCGTTGCATCGTTGGTGCTGGGAGTTTGTTCTCTGCTTTTCGGCTGCCTTTTTGTGGGCTTCATCTGTGGTATCGTTGGCGTAGTACTGGCAAAAAAAGGTATTGCTGCTTATGAAGCACAACCTGCTGTTTATGAGGGTTATGGAATGCTGAAAGCCGGAAAAGTTACCTCTATTTTAGGTATCGTTTTCGGAGCGTTGTATATCCTGTACTACGTCATCTTTGTTGCCATTATTGGCGCAGCAAGTTTCTCGTTATTCAAACTCTTTGACCTGTTTTAAGTATGATGGAAAAGTGGTTGCATTTCCCTTGTTTTTTCCGTTCAGTGTTTGGAATCAGTTGCCCCATGTGTGGGTGTCAGCGATCGATTATAGCACTCTCTAACGGAGATATACCGGGAAGTGTTGCCGCTTTTCCTCCACTTTTCCCCTTGTGCATAGCTGCCATCTGGACGACTTTTCTATTCATTAAGGAACATCATTTTCATCACCGTTCAGTATCTATACTGTGGTCAATCGTTCTTGTGGCGCTAATAGGCAATTTCTTTTATCAGAATATGATACTTGTTTGATTATTCTATCATTTGCCAAACGGAGGCGTCAAACAGTCCTTTATCGGTCATTTTGAGTAAATGCCCTATAGGTGCGATAGGCAATACGATGTTGTATAAGCACATCCGTAAAATTGTTTTGAGCTTGCAACAATAGCGATTGAGCTTGCAATAAATCAGAGATAGTCATCATTCCTGCTTGATAATTTACCCGTGCAAGACGCAAATTCTCCTGAGCGTGTTGATATGAATGTTCATATTGCTTAATTAGTGCGGCACTTTCTATTATGTGATCAAATGCTTGTTGCTCTTGCAATCGCATCTTCTCTTCTAAATCCTTCTGTTGCAATTCTGCTTGATGAATCATCATGTCGTGTTCTTTTAATTTATGCCCAGTTTCCCACCAATCTGTTAAAGGAACGCGAACAGTTACGCCTATAAAACCATTTAAATACTTATTTTGAGGAGTTGTAATAAATTGACTACTACCACTTTGAGAAAACGGTGCCAAATAATTCATATATCCATATACTCCTCCTAGTGCTACTTGTGGTAAGGCATCTGCCAAAATCATTCGTCGTTTTAATTGTTCAGCATGAACTTGCAACGAAAGTAATTCGGACTCGGGACGATGGATATCCATCAGCGAAGATAATATGTTAGGATTAAAACTTATGGTATCACTCAATTGTAGTGTATCTGAATAGGCAATGCCGATACTTTGAAAGAGTGCCCTACGGGCCAGTATAATGCCATTATTGAGTTGCAGCGTTTGGGCTGCCAATTCGTCTTGACGCATTTCTACCATCAACAAATCATTATGCAATGCCAGCCCCGCATTTACGGCACTATTCACCATTGTATGCAAAGTATCAAGTAATAAACTCACCGATTGAACAGTTTGATGTTTGGCTTCCAGATTTACCACTAACCAATAACTTTCTTCCACACTCAGCAAGATGTCACGATGTTGAATATCTGCTTGCAAACGCTCCGCCTCAACACCCAATTGTGCTAATTTATTGCCGGTTACAATCTTTCCTCCCATATAAATTGGTTGTAGTACCGAGACGGTTGCTACTACACCATGCTGCATAAAACCGATTGTTTTATCCAACCCTAATGCAGCACCATAATTGGCATATATCGTATTCAGTATATCCCTCGCGGCAGCATTAGGAACATCCTCAACTCCCATTTGCGCGAGAGGATTGAGGGAGTGAAAGCCCATTCCTGTCAGATTGACTTGTGGGAAATACTTCGTGCGCACTTCGGCACGCACTTGTTGTGCTTTCTCTATGGAGAGTGCTGACCGCGCCAAATCACGATTGTTCTGCTCTGCCAATCGCAAGCAACTATCCAGCGACAATGATTGCGCTATTGTTGTATTTGCCACGCACAAAAAGGCACAAATAAATATAATATTAAGTTGTCGTTTTCTCATATACTTTCCAATATATTACAGGTAAGAAAGTCAGTGTAAGAGGCAAAGTAAAGAATGTTCCCAAACAAATGACTACTCCAAGAGGCATCCATAGCGAAGTGTGTGCAATAATCATTGGAATGACCCCCAAGGCAGTAGTAGCAGAAGTTAGGAAAATGGGGCGCATACGCCTCAGACCGGCATCAAATGCCGCATCATGTACCGACTTATGGTGCTCAAAACGAAGTTCTTCTGCATATTCGTACATCATGATGGCATTGCGAACTATCACACCAATCAATGCCACTATGCCCAATACGGCTGTTATGGAGAAGTCCAAATCAAAAATGTACAACCCTAAAAACGCGCCAAACAAGGTTAAAAGACAACTCGATAGAGTTAGAAGCGAAATACTTACTTTCTTAAAGTGGTAAAGCAACACTATAAACATGACCGCAATTGCTGCCAATATAGCCATTATAATCTGTGGAATACAGGAATTATTGACCGCTAATAGTCCCCCGTATTCCACGCGGACACCATCCGGGAGAATTGGATAATGTTGCTCAAACCATTTTTCTACTTTTTTCTGCACTACGGGCTGTGATGTGTTACCACTCAAATCACAACCTACCGAAATAGTGCGTTCACTATTCCAGCGTGTCAGATTACTATGGTGCCACGATGGTTCCAGATCAGCCACCTGATGTAGTGGTACCCACACATTAGGAAATGCTGTTGGTACCAATTGGTCGCCCAAGGCATCATAATCTAACCTGTTAGCCCCTTCGGTATAGAGTACTACGGGAATGGCATGTTCACCCTCATACAAAGTGGTGAGTGTCTGTCCGCCCAGCATGCTATTGAGATAAAGAGAAAGCATGGCTTGAGTGACACCTAAACGCTGTGCTTCATCTTCACGCAAACGAATCCGTATAGATGGTACACATTCAGAATAATCGTCATGTACCCAAGTAACCTCATTTTGTGATCCGAGATAACTGCGCAGCGAATCTGCTACCTCGCTGAGAACCGCATAATCATCACCTTTGAGATATACTTCCACAGGGTTCTTCACGGCTTGATAATCCATTTGCTTAAAACGAATATACGCATTAGGGAAATAATTCTCATAAGATGGTGTCAATTCGGCAAGCAAATCAGCCGTAGCTTTTTGCGAACTGGTATTGACTATAAATTGTGCATAGTTGTCACTTGCCATTTGTGGAGTATAGGTAGCATGGAAACGCGGAGATGCCTGCCCTACAAAATTGGTAATGGAGGTAATGCGGCTATCCGTAACCAGCATACGAGCCAATGAATCACTCAATACTGCCGTTTCGCTCAGCGAACTTCCCTCTTGCAGGTGGATCTCCACTGCGAAACAACTACGCTCTGCCTTTGGCATCATCTGCACATTAAGCCGGGTAAATAGACATACGCCCAAAATCAAGGATGCCAGCGTCATTCCTATTGTTATCCATGGGAAACGGAAGCACAATGCCAACAAGGCATGATACCCGCGTTGCAACCAACCGAAGAAAATATTTTGCCCTCGTTCTATCACATTCATATCGGCTTCTGTTTTGCGTTTTATCATGCGCGTCGCCAAATATGGTGTAACCCAAACAGCATAGAAAATACTTACCCCGAGGGCAAAACAGATAGTCCATGGGAAGGATTGAATAAACTCTCCTAACGGTCCGGTAATAATCTTGGTCATCGGGAAAAACATTCCCGATATAGAGAAGGTTGCCACTACCATCGGCACAAATAGTTCTTTCGTAGATACTGCAGCCGAATACCAACGCGAATGTCCCTGTTCCAATGTATTGGAATAGCCATCCACTACGATTACGGAGTTATCCACAATCATGCCCAATACCACAATCAGGGCACCTAATGTGACCGTATTGAGTTCAATACCGGCAAAATACAACAACGCAAAAGTGATAATCGTGCAGATAGGTACGCCCAAACCTGCTACCAAGGCGGTTTTAATGGGGAATAAAAGCAACATTACAGCGATAACGACCAGCATAGAGAGTCCGATATCCCCCATAAAAGACCATACGGAATCATTAACGACCTTGGGCTGGTCCGTAATACGATGAAACTGCAAGTCTTGTGGTAGAGAAATGCGCGCTTCCGTGAGTATCTTATCCACTTTCTCCCCAAAATCCACAATGTTATTTCCAGGCACCATCTGAATATCAACAATGAGAGACGAGGCCTTCGAGATATGTGCATTTAGAGAGTCCGAAACATAGAAATCTACAAACTTGGAGCTACCGGTATATCTGCGTGTTACGGTAGCAATATCTTTGACACGCACAATACTGCCGTCCACCGGGTTGCTGAATATAATCTGGTTTTCAATTTCCTCTTCCGTCCGATACGGCAATGCCACCTGAATCATAGTATTCGTATTGCCTATCGAACCACCGATAGTACGAAAACCTTGCAATGCCATTTGCGCCAACATCGTTTTTTGGTCTATACCATATACCGACAGGCGATTGGCATCAATCTCAACCGC
>JAZUGJ010000096.1:0-5585 GCA_045641145.1 Paludibacteraceae bacterium | reverse complement strand
TACCAAATTGAATCAGCCTTCCGCTACTCTGAATTGCCCGAAGGTATTCGATGCGGACAAAGTGGTCATTATTTTAGACGGTAAAAAATATTCAATAGGAGGACAAGAATTATGAAAAAATACATCATTCCCCACATCCATGTGGAAGCCATAAATCCCGCTACTATCTTACTTACATCCGGTGGCGGTAGTGGTGACGAACCCCAATCGAAAAAAAGGAGTGCTTCACAGATATACGCCTTATAAACGGGGAATCGGGTTCTAAACCCGTTCAACTTGCTAAACTCCACCGTGCATCGTGCATTGTCAACCGTCAATCGCCATCGTGCATTGTGCATTGTCAACCGTCAATCGCAATAAGTATACGATGAGTATAGGGTGAGTATAGAATTAGGGAACCGATTTGCATCTGCATTTCGGTTCCTTAATTCTTAATAATCATCAACTTTTTGTGCTTAGCGGTGAACGGACAATATTCGAACGATGAACGAAGGGTGAAGCAAGGGTGACATTTTTTACCCTAAATTGCAAAATCTTAAAAATCGGTCACTTTTTGTTGTCTTCCGCGTGTAGGGCTACATTTTGTTGTATCTTCGAGGGCACCGACCTCGCTTGCGCTTGCCCACCTCGAATGGTCGGTCGCGTCCTTATTAAAATATGCAAACATCGGGCAAAGGCGTATCGCCTCCCAATATCTGTTTTGGTCGGTATCTGTATGAGTAAACTCCTACCACACCGCCTAAAACATCTATTCAGTAGGTTAAAAACCTACTTTATGCCCGATTTATTTGCACATTCCAAATTTTTGTTGTATATTTGCAGCGAAATTGCATAAAGCGCACTTTTGAAACTAAAAATCATTCAAAATAGATTATGATACGTACTACTTTTAATCGTTTAAGAGAGGTGAAAGACTCCCTCCCACACGGAAGTTCGGCTGTCATTGCCGAGGAATTGGGCATCGCAGCCGATGATGTAAGAAACTTTTTTAGCGGCATCGCTAACGGCGACAACGGCTATCACCTCGAACCCGGACCCGACGGCGGTATCGTAACCCTGGACGATACACGCATTCTGGAGGTCGCGCTTCGTATCGCATGGACCAAAAATAACGGTCTCTAATATATCCTAAGATACAAAAAAGATGAAAAAGACCTATTTGCTGATGGCAGCGGTGCTGCTTGCCGTTACTGCCAAGGCGGAAGTTGAATTCGCCTACGAGGCAGGTGCTGAACTGGTCAGCGCCTATCTTTGGCACGGACAATACAACGGCGGTTTGAGTTTCCAACCTACCGTCTCCGTCGGCTACGAGGGTGACCACACTGCGTTCAATGTCGGCGCTTGGGCTTCCGTCGGTGCTTCCGACTGGAAATTTCAAAAGGGCTTGGAAGAAACCGAAGACGGCAACCCCAACACCTATTTCGTTCCCGAACTGGACCTGACGGCAACATTCTCCACCTACGGTCTGTCCGTCGGAGTGACCCATTACTACTACGGCGATAAGCAGTTCTTCGCACGCTCTTCAATGGACAAAAACTTGGAAGAGGGCTTGAGCAGCCAGTTGGAAATAACTGCCGGCTACGACTTCTCCGAACTGACACCCTGCGGCTTGTTCATCAATTGGAACACGATGCTCTGCGGTAATGACTTTATCGCTACCGAATGGGACGAAAACGAGGAAGAAATAAACTGGAAACGCGCCTATTCGTCCTACCTCGAAATCGGTTACGCCCACGAATTTGAAAAACTCGGACTGACACTCACCGGCATTGTCGGTATGTCGCCTTGGGCAAGCGCTGTCTATATGAACGACCGCTTTGCAGTGGTCAATCTCGACCTCCGCTTGGAGAAAGCATTTGACCTCGGACTATGCTCCCTCTCCCTCTTTGCAGAGGGGTGCGTCAACCCTTACGGTATTCGCCGGGACAAACAGTCGGTTTACCTCAATACAGCCGGCGATGACAAACTATACTGCCAAACCTTGAACGGCACGGTCGGATTGGGGATTTGGTTTTAACTTTAATTGATAACCAAAAACACTAAACTTAAAAATTTACAAGTATGAAGCATCTTAATCTCTTTTTTGTTGCAGTACTGGCACTTTCTTTCACCGGTTGCAAACATTATCACCAAAACCAGGGCACCGTTTTTGGTACCTACTACAACATCCAGTATAAGTCTTCTTCTGACTTGCAGGAACAGATTGAACAGCGCCTTGCCGAATTTGACGCATCGCTCAGTACGTTCAACCCCAACTCGACTATCTCCAAAATCAACCGCAATGAGGACATGGCTACCGACGCTTACTTTGAACGCATGTTCGAAACGGCACAGTATGTCAGCGAAATAAGCGACGGCGCTTTCGATATCACCGTTGGTCCGCTGGTAAACGCTTGGGGATTCGGCTTCAAACACAAAGAGAAAGTAACACAGGAACTGATTGATAGTCTGCTGCGCCACATCGGTTACAACAAGGTATCTATCGAGGACCACCGCCTGGTTAAACAGGATACACTCATCTGCTTGGACGCTGCCGCTTTGGCAAAGGGCTATGCTTGCGATGTAGTGGCTGAAATGCTTACCGAAGCCGGCTGCAAAGATTTCTTGGTAGATATAGGCGGTGAGGTAGTGGTAAAAGGTAAGAACAAAGTCTTCAAACCCTGGACCATCGGTATCACCAAACCCATTGACGACCCCACCGGCGAAACACAGGAGTTGCAGGATGTGGTGGAGACCACCTCGCTCTGCATGGCTACTTCGGGTAACTACCGCAACTATTATGTAGAGGACGGCGTGCGCCGCTCACACACGATTGATCCCACCACGGGATATCCCATTCACCATAAACTCCTTTCCGCTACCGTCATCGCACCTAACTGCATGATGGCAGATGCTATGGCTACCGCCTGTATGGTAATGGGTGAGTTCAAAGCCGCTTTCAAACTCAGCCAAATACGCGATGTCGCCTATTACTTCATCATCACCGACGACGACGGCGTGCTCACCGTTAAAAAATCGCAGAACTGGGAGAAATTGCTCACCAACTCGGAGGAATAAAAACGCTGCATGGTCCGTTTTCGGTATATATGGTTGCTCTTCCCGCTGCTGTTGACCGGTTGCGGTACCTACCAGGAGGCACTCAAATCCAAAGACCCGGAGTATAAATACCAATTGGCGTTGGAATACTTCAATCAGGAGCAGTATGTCAAATGCCAAACCCTCTTGGACGATGTGTCTGCCTACTACAAAGGTACGGAACGCGCGCAGGAAGTGCTCATATACCTCGGACGGGCATATATGGGACAGAAAAACTACGAGTCGGCTTCGGAATATTTCCAGGCATATACCCGCAACTATCCCAAAGGTAAATATGTTATCGAAGCCCGCTTCCAGATTGGACACTGCTTCTATCTCGACTCGCCCGATGCCCGCTTGGACCAAGACAAAACGAACAAAGCCATTGAGTTCCTGACTCAGTTCATCGACCTCTATCCCGAAAGCCCCTATGTGGAGCAGGCATACAAGGAACTGAACGAGATGTATGACAAACTGGCGTATAAGGAATACCTGAACGCCAAACTGTATTACAACCTCGGTACCTATTTAGGCAATAACTATCTCTCCTGCGAGATAACGGCCAAGAACGCCATGAAAAAATATCCGGGCAACTCCTATCAGGAGGAACTGAGTTGGCTTATCTTCACAAGCAAGTATCAACAACTGGTCAATTCTGTGGAATCCAAAAAAGCCGACCGCTTGCAGGACGCGGAGGATGAGTACTACAGTTTCCGCACCGAGTATCCGGATAGCAAACACACGGCACAGGCGGAAAAGATATTTAAGGATATACAAAAAAATAAATAATATGGATTACAAAAAAACAAAAGCACCCAAAAACACGATGACTCGTGACATGAACCAAATGACCCAAAAGGTCGGCAATGTGTACGAGACCGTAGCGATTATCTCTAAACGCGCCAACCAGATCAGCCAATCCCTGAAGCGCGAACTGGATAGCAAACTGCAGGACTTCTCCGTACCGCAAGATGCTATTGACGAGACCTTTGAAAACAAGGAGCAGATAGAAATTTCACGCAGTTACGAGCGTATCCCCAAACCATCGCTTATCGCTACACAGGAGTTCTTGGATGACGAACTGATGTATAAAGTGGGGTCGCGTGACGACCTGTTGAAATAAAGTTGCTCAACGGTAAACACATACTGATTGCTATCTCCGGCGGAATAGCCGCCTATAAGATACCTGAACTGATTCGCCTGCTTGTCAAAGCAGGCGCTGAAGTTCGTGTCACTACCACTCTCAACGCGCTGGAATTCGTTACCGAGACCACCCTGCGCACTTTGTCGGGGCACACCGTCTATAGTGATGTCTTTGCTTCGGTCAACGCACACGCCACCGAACATATCTCCCTGCCTGATTGGGCAGACCTGATGCTGGTGGCACCCGCTACCGCCAATGTGTTGGCTAAATTGGCACACGGCATAGCCGACGATGCCCTCACCACCACTTTTGCCGCGATGCGCAAGCCGGTTATTATCGCCCCTGCCATGAATGACAAGATGTACGCTTCCCCTGCTACGCAAGCCGCTATGCGCACACTCGCACAGTGGGATAATGTCACCATGTTGGACTGCGCCGAAGGTCCTCTGGCTTGCGGAACAGCGGGCAAAGGACGCATGCAGGAAATAGAGGTGCTGCTGGAAGAGGTCGAAGCCGCATTTACGCCCAAGACGCTCTCGGGCAAGCGCGTATTGATTACCGCCGGACCGACGGTCGAAAAAATAGACCCCGTCCGCTATATCAGTAATTTCTCTACCGGTAAGATGGGACTTTGCTTGGCAAACGAGTGCCGTCGGCGCGGAGCGCAGGTCACGCTCCTCATGGGACAAATGTCCGCCCGCGAGATGTGCCGGCAAGCCACGGAGGCGTTTCCCGACACCGATATCGCTATTCTGGCGGCAGCAGTGGCAGATTACCGCCCCGAACAGGAAGAGACGCATAAAATAAAGAAACAGGACGGTACGCCCCTCAGAACGCTCTTGCTGACGGAGAACCCCGACATCGCCGCCACACTCGGACAAATGAAGCGCGACGGACAGATATTGGTCGGCTTTGCATTGGAGACCGACAACGAGGTCGAGAACGCACTCCGCAAACTGGAAAAGAAAAACCTGGACCTCATTGTGCTTAATTCGCTCAATGACAAAGGTGCCGGCTTCGGCTGTGACACCAATAAAGTGTCTCTCTTACACCGCAACGGTACAAAAAAAGACTACCCCCTTTTGTCTAAGGAGGCAGTCGCCGCTGTTATCTTGGATAACATCAATCTTTCTTAAACCGTCCGAATAAACCTTTTTTCTTGTGTTCGTCGTTTTCTTCCGCCGCTTCGGCAGCGGGAGCCGGTTCGTCCTCGGATAGGGCGTTGTTCTCGGGAGTCCATTCGACACGCGCTTCCATCTTACCGAGTTTGTCCTCTACAAAGCCGATAACGTCTTGCAACGCCTCTTTGAAATGGTCAAAGTCCTCGCGATACAGGAACACCTTGTGTTTCTCAAGTCGGATCGTA
>JAZUGJ010000095.1:0-2698 GCA_045641145.1 Paludibacteraceae bacterium | reverse complement strand
GACGACGACCACGTTAACGCTACGAATGTCATAACCTGCCTTCTTGAGATCGCTCACGCGGCTCGCAAGGCGGTAAATTCCAAGCCCAAGCGCCTCGCGCTGGGTAATGCTGCCGTTTCGCTTGATGTAATCAAGCACCTTCTCGCATTGTGTTAATCCGTTCATGTGTTTTTAGGCTCCTTTAATGAGATTTTGATTTCTGTCTCGCCGAAATATGAGAAGATCATCGCCAGCGTGTCGAGCTTTGGGGTTGCGGTTCCGCGCAAATATCTGTATAAACAACTCCGGGCGATGCCCGTCTCTCTCGATAATGCTTTCAGCGGCGTCCCTGTCTCTTTGCATCTACTACGCAACCAGTCCGCAAAATTGTCGGCGGCGTTGATTGTTATGATGTTGGTCAATGCCCTATTCATTTGACACCTCAAAACGGATTGAAATATGTGTCGGGCTGTGCGCTGGTGCGGTTGTCGATAATCTCGATGATTTCCTTCTTGCCCGCTTTCTTTGCGTACTTCTTGAGCGCGACGATCTTGCGGCGCAAGGCTCTGTTTTCTTCTCTGAAATCTCTGAAAGCGCGGTTATCAATGAACGCCTGCACGCCCATGCCGAACAAAAACGAAAGCACCGCGGTCGCTACAAAATAAATCTCTGTCATAAATCAATTTCCTTCCTTGAATAAAAAATCTGTGGTGAAACCTGCATAATCAGCAAGCATTTTCTGCTCTCGAGGTGTAAAACCTCTGTTAAGCGCATTATTGACGTACCTCTTTGACCGATTGATTACGTCGGCGACCTCTTGGATTGAGTTAAAGGCGTTGTAAATGCGTGGGTATCTTTCCCGCCCTTCGTGATACGACTTGATCATATTGCGTCCTTTAGTCCGTAATGGGCTTAAAAAAATATGCGCCTATTTCACCCGCGGGAATGGATAAAACCTCGCACGCTTTCATGATAAAGTCTGCTGGCATAAATGTCTCGCCACGAAAATAGTTATTAAGCGTGGCAGCTGAAACGCCAACCTTTTCACAAAAAGCCTTTTTCGAGCCACAAACAAGGTCTATCTTCCATGTAAGTGCTCCATAATTGTACTTCGGCATCGTGTTAATCTCCTTTCGTTTGATTACGTCCTTTTGTCCGTTGGATAGAATTTATCAATATTCCGTCCTTTTGTCCATAACAAAATGATTACAAATTTTAATTTTTTCAAATTTTCTTGGAATATTGAAAATTTTTTAGAATGGTCTATTATTAGATAAAAAAGGATTTTTAACCCAATGGAAAAAATCGCATACCTCTCCGATCGCCTTAAAAGCGAATTAGAAAACAAGGGACTTTCTGCCGCTGATTTATGCCGCTTAACTGGCATTGATACGTCAATAATGTCCAAGTATATTCGAGGCATCAAACACCCGAAAATTGAGCGCTTGCGCCGTATTGCCGCCGTGCTTTATGTTACGCCGGAATGGCTCGAGGGCTATGACGTCCCAAAGAACCCCGCACCCGTTCAACTCTCGCCACTCGAGAACGACATCATAATCAATTTTAGAGCCTGCAACGATGCCGAAAAATTCGCAATTATTGAATTTGTTAAGAAAATAAGGGGGTAAACTATGCCAACGCCTAAATACGACAAAAATCGCGGTTATTGGCGCATTGACGGAATGCGTAACGGCAAGCGAAAAGTATTTTACTCGAAAACCCCGGGGCTTAAGGGCAAGCGCGAGGTTATGGACGCGTTTGACGCTTGGGCATCTAACGGCACAATTACGATGTCAGTCGAGAATGCCGTCGCCCTGTTCCTTGAGGATATAATCGCAAGGCAAGGCGAGAAGTCTGACGCATACCGCACGGCGTCCATTTATAGCCGTCTGTATATCCTGCCAACGCTTGGCAAGTGTCAAATAGGGAAAGTATCTATTAACGACTGGCAAGCCGTTATAAACAACGCTACGCCCGTTAAAAGCGACGCCCCGCCGTTGAGTAAGAAAACCCTTTCAAACATTCGCGCAGTAATTAACCAGCTCCACAAATTTTGCTATGAAAACTATTATTGTGACGAATGGCGTGGCACTTTGTATATCCCAAAAGGTCGCCGCATCGTCGGCAAGGAAATACTACAACCGAAAGACATAAAAAAGTTATTCGAGCCGTCTGATCTGCAATATTATCCCGCTTTTTTGATTATGCTTTTATGTGGTCTGCGTCCGGGTGAATGCCTCGGGCTCCAAAAAGACGACGTTGACACAAGCGACCCGCGCGGCGCCGTGCTACATATAAGGCGTTCAATCAATGACAATAATGAGATTACAAGCGGAAAGAATGACAACGCCCTTCGCGATGTTCCCCTGCCGCCTCTGGCTCTCGAGATAATCAATAACACGATCGCCAGAAACCTCAAGCGCGGGCATATGTGTCCGTGGATTTTCTGCGGGCATCGCGGCGCCCAGCCTAATCAAGATAAAATGCGACGCCAATGGAACCGCCTCAAAGCGGAGCGCGGGCTCCCTTCCGTTCCCTATGGCTTGCGTCATACCTATGTAAGCATTGTATCATCGCAGACGGGCGGACAGATTGCATCTGGAACCCTGCGCGAGATCATCGGACATAGTGAAAGCATGGACACCTACGGCGTTTATAAGAAACCTGTCAAGGGTGAAATCGAAAGCGCCGCCAGCGTCATAGATTTAACCTTTCGCGC
>JAZUGJ010000094.1:0-4854 GCA_045641145.1 Paludibacteraceae bacterium | reverse complement strand
CGGTAGCGCAGCCTGGTAGCGCGTTTGCTTGGGGTGCAAAAGGTCACGAGTTCAAATCTCGTCCGTCCGACCAATTTTTTCATAATTTTCCTTTGAATGTTTGTGGTTTGAGGATTTCCGTCAGATGCTGTTTGGGCGTTTGACGGTTTTACTACACTCCAAATGTAGTAAAGAATGTTGTAAAGAATCTGACGGTCGAATATTCGCGCTCCGCACGAATATTCCCAAAATCTGCTTTTGCGTTGTTCGGTGTCAGATTCATTTCAACTGATGGAATTATACGCCCCAGCCGACATTCACACAAGGGATATTTTGAAGATTTTTTGATTTGGTTCGTGTCTTGCCGCCAAAATCGACCGTCAGAAATGCTAAATACTGCCATCGAAGCTATGACTACGGAAAACCAAAACAACGAATAGCCCATTGACTGCTATGGGCTGATGGGTAATGCTGACGGCACATGGGACGCATATTGGCAAGACAAGGACTTGACGCTCGTTTGTCCGACCTGTCAGCAAGATAAAAAGACAGCCGAGGTCGTTTTGCATCGGCTCATCCTTGGCTACGAAAGCAAAAAGCGACATTTTCGGGAATTGGATTGGAGATACGCCATCCCCAATATGAGCGACGAAGAGCTTATGGAAGCGGAGGAGGCATTACAGCTGGAGTTCATAAAAAGGAACTTCCAAGGCCCGTCCATCAATCCGCGTCTGAAAGAAATGTGGATGGAGTAGCACTTTCGTCAGAACTACGACAGATACGACATCCCATGAAAGAGGGGCGAACGATGATAGAGCGGTTCATTGAAACAATGCGGCATCGCGGCTTTGACATTAAGCCGATGACCGAGGTGACGGATGTTGAGATTTTGGATTTTAGGACGCGCATGACATAGCTTCGACAGAGACTTGTCGCATCCTAATTCCGAAAGACCTTTGTTTCCGCGCAAGGTCTTTCGGATGCTCGTCACGGTTATCTCAACGCAGGTTCACGCCGTGACGAGCCTCTTTTTATCCATGCACTAAAAGCGTTGTATCAAGCTCTACCACAAGGGCAAAACGGCTGTTGGTCGGTCTTAGCACCGACGCATTTTTATTAGCGACTGATTGAGGGCACGGTCAATCTTTTGGTATAATATTTTGCGTTCCCTTGAATGACTTGCACCCCATGCAGGGAGTTTGTGGGAATGATAATTTGAGAACTGCTGTAGTGCGTCAAGCAACTTCATGAAGGCCGACAGCTGTAGCCACCCTCAAATGTAGTCATTTGCAATCTGCAAAGTTGTCTTAGGGAACGTAGGAACTTCACTGGTGACAATGCTTGCAGAGGAGCGCAAACGCGCTTCCTCTCTCGTATTTCACCAATGGCAATCCTACGGCCACCTAAGAGATACGAGAGAGGATTTTTTCGTATTGAACAACCATGTGGATGCGGACTGATAGATAGCCCATCTGTTAATCCGCGAAACGAATGGGCGCAAGAGGTAAAGCGATGAAAAGAATGACAATCATTTTGATGAGCTTGATGGGTACATTGGTCTATGCCGATGAGATAAATGCTAATCATGGGGGACAGCCACAGAGAGCGGCACAGAAAGAGAACTTTGACGATATACCTTGGGACACGGCCTTAAAGCCACATAAAAAAACGGCCGACGATGACCTTGCTGTCAATATAGATGCATATATGCCACAGCCGCCCCTTCGTCTGCTGACTAATAACGGAATTGACCAATGGGAAACACATAAGCTGGAAAGCCGCATAAAGGCAGAGGGCGGTGTGCCTTGGGGATGTGAAGACTTTGCTGTGACGGTGAAGAGATTTGTTAATCGTCATGCTGTTCTGACTACCATCATCATCATTGTTCCAATAATTGTGTTTGGACTGATAATCATCGTCCCCTTGTTGGTTCTGAGGGAGTTAGTCAACAAACGATTTGGAACCGCAAATGCGAAACAGAACAACAAGAAATCATCAGGAACGATTGGTGTAATGTGTGCTGTCTGTGGCTGTTTACTTTCAGTCGGGGCTTTTGCGCAAGGTGTTCCGAAGGGTAAGGTGTCGGCGACCAATTTGGTTGATGTGGCATTGCGGCAAGACATTGATGACGCACGGATGCGAATTAATGCGCGGTTGCAAGTCCCACAGAAGCCCCGCATTCCAGAAATGCCGTTGACCTGCAAGAACTCTCAACAAGAATACGAAGCAATACGGCTTGAAGAATATAGATGTGAGCTAATGAAATATTTACGGCAAACGGGTTGCGTACCGGCTGGCGAAGAAGAGTGGCAAGTGACCGTAAAACAGTTTGTTGACTTGCATCCGGGTTGGACAACACTCGTCATTGGAATGTTGCTTTTCTTCCCAATCTTGCCTTTGATTGTTTGGATGGTATTGCGCCAATGTCGGCGGCACAATGATGCGCATCAGTGATGAGATTGGCGCGAATTGAAAGGAAACTACATCATGTCTGTTAACAAGAAAATCTTTGAAGGTGAAGCGGATGTCTATCGTATGGTCTGCGAGAGACCGCGCATCACGATTGCGTCTTTGAAAGATTTGTTTCCGAGTGCAGATGTCATTGGAATGGTCAAAAAATGGGAAAAGGAACAATGGGTTAGTTTTTCGTGTATGGGTGACAATCCGGGGCTGATGGCCGCGG
Organism: Paludibacteraceae bacterium; assembly: GCA_045641145.1. Taxonomy (GTDB): domain Bacteria; phylum Bacteroidota; class Bacteroidia; order Bacteroidales; family Paludibacteraceae; genus Colicola. The sequence continues at coordinate 2,192 of JAZUGJ010000094.1, read as the reverse complement.
ATAATAAAGATGAAATTCTTTCAAAGCTGAATCCCTTACAACAGACCAATATTGAGGCGCAAAATGCGATGCCGCAAGTTGACAGTAAGAACAATGAAGATTCCATCATGATGGGATGGCTGGGAATGTCACTTTGGGGTGCTTTTACGGCGTCTCTAATTAGTGAGTTGGTATCGGTTTCACCAAACGTAAATCACGGACTCGAATTTAAATTTCAGCTGGTAATGGGCATCACCCTCATCCTCTCAGTTTTACGAGGAGCGAGATGGGCGAGGGTGTCTTGGATTGTTTTGAGTGTTTTGCAGGGCTTCTTACTGCTACTTGTGGGAGTGACGGGAGGATTGGGAGAAGTATTCACCGATGATTGTTTGTCGGCAAGCTGTGACTTGGTTGCCTTAATCTTCATGATTAGTGCTGCCTTAATCCTGCTAAAATCGGACATCCAAAGTCGGTTAACAAGAGTGGCGATGACGAACAAATGGGCAAGAATGTGGAGGTGGATGGAATGGCCTTCGTGTGCGATATTTTGGTTGGCCTTTGTTTCGCATTTGTGCTATGAAATCGTTGTTGGTCTGAAAACTTAATGAGGGGGACTGAAAAGATACTTATCATGAAGGAGGCGTAGGTGACACAGAGTTTGTTAATGCGTCATCTGAAATTGAGAGAGTGCCATTTGCATTTCTCAACATAATAGAATCTAACAAAAGGGAGAGAATATGAAAATGACTAAAAGCATGAAGTGGATTTTAAACATCGTTTTCTGGGCTGTCATAATCGTGACGATAGGCATCCCCTTTTTCAAGGGGGTACGCGAGGGAATTGAGCCGCCAATCGCATTGCGATTCCGTGAATCTATGTTGGGGTCAAGTGGGGTTTTAGTTGTTGCAAATTGCTCTACTGAAAAGTTGCTGACGGTGCGAATCGTGCGGCTCAATGATGCTTATGAATCAGGTATGTATTTTCTAAAGGCGCAAGCGGAACAAGAGTTTGGAATTTTTCAGATTGGAAAGAACTTTGTCGCTGGCGACAAGGGATATGTAATGGTCGATGGATATGCACAGGTCTTATGGTTTATGATGACAGATGGCGGTGGGTTTGAATATGGCTTTAGGCATAAAAGCAAGAGTGGCAATACAATAGAAGCTGACAAAATTATGGTTATGCCAAATGCGAAATTGCATTGCAAGTCCGTGAATGGAAATGAGTTGACGGATGTACTCATTATTGACACTTCAAATCCGAAGGTGAAACGAACGATTACAGCAGAGCGAGCAATAGCCCGAATCGTAAATGATGACCTTGAATTGGACTTGCGAAATCTGACGGTTGACCCCATAGATGAGAAAACGAAGAAAATGGGGAAGGCGAAAAACTATCTCTATAAGATAGAGCGCGGAGGCAGATTTGTTTCTTTGAACGAATGATAAAAGAGGAGCTGACAAGAATGAAACCTGTAAGAATCTCAATGGTCGCACTTGGCATCTGCGCCGCTATCGGGTGCGCATCAGTTGGCGGCAAGTGTCTGTCCGAAAGTTCTATCCGCGATGTGCTGACCGCGCATAGTGACCCAAGCGATGATGGCGGCTGTGTTGTTGTCGTTGACTTGGAGAATGGCGCGGTTGTTCAATCCGTGGCGGTCGGAGGTGTCACGGCGAAAGACACCTACGAGGTCGGAAGTGTAATTGAACCGTTGACTGTCGGTATCGCGCTCAATAAGGGCATTGCCAAGATGGACACTCTCTTTTCGACGGACTGCAACCGTGTAAAATATCCGAACCTTCCTAACGATGGCAATCATAAATGGGACACGCAGATGTCCGTTGCGGATGCGCTTGTACAGTCATCGAACATTGTCATTGGCAAGCTCGGCGCGGATGTCGGATTGGATGCGTTGACAGATGGTTTGTGGCGGTTCGGAATCACGCCGCCGACAGACGGCATCGCTTGTCGCATGGCGGTTGGGCATGGCGTGTCGGCATCGGTCGAACAAATCGCCAAGGCGTATGCCGTTCTCGCAAATCATGGACGCGAACCTTGGGGCGAGAAGCGGCAGATAGTCAAAGCCGAAGTCGCGGATGCGGTCTGCAAGGAATTGGAGCGCGTCACCTCAAATGAGGGAACGGCGAGACGAGCGGCGGTCGAAGGTGTTAAGACGGCAGGAAAGACAGCAACTGCCCAACGCAAGATTGATG
>JAZUGJ010000093.1:0-9118 GCA_045641145.1 Paludibacteraceae bacterium | reverse complement strand
TTAGGGTGCTATCGTCTAGTGGCCTAGGACAACGGCCTCTCACGCCGTAAACCCCGGTTCGACTCCGGGTAGCACTACATAAAGAAGGGGGATTATCTAATCGCCCCTTTTTTAGTGTAGAGATTAGAGTGTAGATATTATGAATACCGAAGATAAATACTTGCACCTGTTAAGCGAGAAATTTCCCGACAAAAACGCCGTCGTTACCGAATTAATTAACCTGAAAGCCATTCTGTCTCTGCCCAAAGGGACAGAACACTTCGTGAGCGACCTGCACGGGGCTTCCAGCGCATTCATCCACATGGTTAAAAACGCCAGCGGTGTCATTCGCCGCAAAGTAGATGACCTATACGGCGACAACATGAGCGAAGCGGATAAACGCGCCTTGTGCGCCCTCATTTATTACCCGGACGAGCGTATCGCATTGGTCAAGAGCGGCGAATTGCCCATTCATGAGCCGATAGAGGACTGGTACCGCAAACGGTTGCACCAAGTGGTAGATGTAGCCCGCGCAGTAACGGTCAAATACACCCGCTCCAAAGTGCGTAAGTTACTGCCTAAACAATTCGCATACGTGGTGGAAGAACTGCTGCACGAAAGCAGCGTGGAAAACCGCACCACCTATTTCAACGCCATTATCAGCGGCATTATCGAAACCGGCATGGCGGAGAAACTGCTGACGGAGATTTGCTACCTCATTCATTCGCTGACGATAGATACTTTCCACATCGTAGGGGATATATACGACCGCGGACCTAAAGCCGAAAAAATCATGCAAGTACTCTCCACCGTGCGTGACTACGATATCCAATACGGCAACCACGATATAGAATGGATGGGGGCCGCTGCCGGCAACCGCGCACTGATTGCCACCGTGCTGCGTATCAGTATCCGCTATGCCAACATAGAGACCTTAGAGGAGGGTTACGGTATCAACCTGCTGCCGCTTGCCAATTTCGCCATGGAAACCTACGGCGACGACCCCTGCACCGTGTTCCAGACCAAAGACTTTGAGAACAATCCGCGTCTGACACGCTCAGCAGGACTGATGGCAAAGATGCACAAAGCCATCTCGATTATCCAGTTCAAATTAGAAGGGCAAACAATACAACGCCACCCTGAATGGAACATGCACGACCGGCTGTTATTGGACAAGATCAATATCCCAAACGGCACCATCATGCTGAATGGCGTTTCCTACCCTATGCTGGACACCAATCTGCCCACCATCAAACCATCTGACCCGTATGCTCTCAGCACCGAAGAAGAGGAACTGATGGTGCAGTTGGAACGCAGTTTCCGCAAGTCCGAGAAACTGCAACAGCACCTGCAACAACTGTACGAACACGGTTCGCTCTTCCTTGTGCGCAACGGTTTTCTGCTTTACCACGCCGCCGTTCCGATGAACGAGGACGGCACGTTTACCGAAACCGATATATGCGGCAAAAAAGTGAAAGGCAAAGCCCTGATGGAGCGCATAGACACCGTTATCCGCGCCGCCTACTACGGACACGGTAAGCAGCAAGCCGATGCGCTGGACTTCATGCTCTACCTGTGGGAAGGTCCCCACTCACCCCTGTATAACAAGGATAAAATGACCACTTTCGAGCGCTATTTCATCGCCGACGAAACGACTTGGAAAGAACAGAAAGGGGCGTACTACGAACTTGCCAACCGAAAAGACATCTGCGAGATGATTTTGCGCGAGTTCGGCTTGGACCCGGAAAACGGACGCATCGTAAACGGACATATCCCTGTCCGCACACTCAAAGGCGAAAGCCCGATGCGCGCCGAAGGACGGCGGTTTGTGATAGACGGCGGATTCAGCAAACCCTATCAGGAAAAAACAGGTATTGCGGGTTATACGCTCATCTATAACAGCCACGGCATACAATTGGTGGAACACGAGTCGTTTGAAAGTCGCGAACAAGCCATACTAAGCGGCAGCGACATCCATAACCGCACCCTGTTGCAGGATTTCTCCAATCATCGCATGCATGTAGGAGACACCGATCAAGGTGCCATACTGAAAGACCAAGTAAAAGATCTGGAAAAACTACTGAATGCCTACCAACGCGGAACGGTCCTGTAACTCCCAACCGGTCATAGTAGCCACATAAGGGATAAGGACATGTGCCACCTTGCGGTGCGCTTCGTAGTTGAGGTGATTATCCGCCCCAAGATTACGCTCATCGTCATGAAACAAGCCGTTGAACAGCGGACAATAACTGACATTCGTCAGTCCGCAGTTCTGCACCACGCGTTGCACATAGGCAAAGATATCATCCCTACCCTTTTTGGTACAGCACAGGACAGGATGGTCGGCACCGTAATTGGCTTTTATCTGATTGAGCAAGCGGTTGTAATTGCGCTCAAAATCTTCGTATGTGGGTTGCTGCCCTGTTGAAAAATCGTTTCCCCCCAAGAAAATAACCGTCATCTGCGGACGAAAATCCGAGTGCGTCACCTGCCAGCGGGTAGCTTGAGCGGAATCCATATCCAATGTCTGCTCATAGCGGTCAGGCATATACCAACCGGCAAACTTGCTGTTATAGTTGCGTGCGATACCCATGCCTGAATGGGCAATAAGGGTGTAGTCGGCATCAAAATAGCGGGCAATAATAGCGGCATAAGTCTTGGCAGAAGTCTCCGTTTGAGGAGTGAAATGGTCGTGTTGGGTACTATTCTCCGCTCCGTAGCCACAGGTATAACTGTCACCTATAAACTCTATTTGACGCGGTTTGAGCGGCTCGGCAGGGAGTATCTCGCCCTGCACAAGGAACTCGCGAAAGATAGTGCGTCCCTGTTCCCCCTCCGTGCGTTTATATAAAATAAGATCGTGTACCGCGCGCCTGCGTGCAGAGAAAAGTACGACTGTCGTATCGCCGGACAGAGTCAGCACGCGGTCCGGGTCGGCAGTCATGGGACGGTCCAGATAAAGGTTATAGTAGTCCGTACCGGTATCGGTCAGGCGGAGGGCGAGATAATTGCCCCAGAAGCGGACACGCACGTACGAGCCCGTCCAATCAACAGCCACCGAAGTACTATCCTTCAGCGTACGACCGACATATACAAAACGGGAATCCACAGCATGGACACCCGTTATTTGTGCATAGGAAGAGCATACCAACAACAGCATGCACCCTATGAACCAACCTTTTTTCATTATTCAAACGCTCCCATCTGGAGCATAGAAACCTCCTTCGGATTCAAGAAACGGAACTTACCGCGCGGCACGTTTTTCTTGGTCAAACCGGCAAAGGACACACGGTCCAATTGCATCACGCGATAACCTACTTTCTCAAACATGCGCCTTACGACACGGTTTTGTCCGCTATGGATTTCCAAACCGATATGCTTGCGGTCCTCCTTGGGGAATTCAAGTGCGTCAGGCACTATTTTTTCGTCGTCAAGGGTCACGCCGGCACGCAGTATTTCCTCGTCCGTCTCGTCCAAATCGCGGTCCAAAGTAGCGGCATAGATTTTCTTCTTGCCAAACTTGGGATGAGTCAGTTTGGCTGCCAAGTCACCGTCGTTGGTAAGCAACAGAACACCTGTCGTATTGCGGTCCAAGCGACCGACGGGATAGATACGCTCCGAGCAAGCGTTACGCACGATATCAATAACCGTGTTACGTTCCTGCGGGTCGTCCGTAGTGGTAACCGTGTTTTTGGGTTTATTGAGCAGGATATATACTTTTTTCTCGCGACGGACGGGTTGGTCGTGGAACATGACGTGGTCGGTAGGCATCACCTTGGCGCCCAAGTTGTCCACCACTTGACCGTTTACCGATACTACGCCCGCCAGTATGAAATCGTCCGCCTCACGGCGCGAGCATATACCGGCATTCGCGAGAAACTTATTCAGGCGAATAGGTTTAGTCGGATCTTCGTATTTTTGCTGATACTCAAAGCGTTTCTTCTTTGAGTAAGTACTGTCGTTACGCTGGAAACGCGGTTTGAAATTGCGTTGTTCTCCACCGTTTTCATCGTAGCGGCGTTCTCCACCGGCGCGGTTAAAACGGGGACGGTCGCCATTGGAGTGGAAGCGTGAACGTTGCTCACCATTATCAAAACGGGGCGTAACACGCTCCGAGCCCCCCGATTCGGGACGAGAGAAACGCGGACGGCGCTGTCCGTCACGCGAAGGAGTAAAATGATTAAAGCGGGGGCGATTAGTCGGGTTTGGGTTTTGATCGTTGTTATACATAAGTCAAACAGATTAATTTATGAAAAGGTTATACACCTTCTTTTTTTAAGATATAGGCCCCAAGCGCATTGCCGGAGCCCATATCTTTGTTGCTGTACTATTGTTATGCCTCAGCGGCTTTTTCAATAGCGAGTTTACCGCGATAGTAACCGCAACTCGGGCATACCGTGTGGTAAATGTAGTGTGCGCCACAGTTGGGGCAGATAGCCAGAGCGGGCATCACAGCCACATCATGGGTACGACGCTTGGCTTGTCTGGTGTGCGGTTGTCTTCGTTTAGGATGTGCCATAATTTTATTTGTTTAATTGGTTAATCGGTTAATTTATAGTATTTCGGGTTCTTCCGCCGTGCGGCAAAGGTGGCTTTGGAGAAGTGCATCCATTTGCGGATTGCAGCCGCCTGTAGGGTGACAATGCACCAACGGGAGATTTATTACTATCATTTCGTATGCGAGCCAATCCAAATCCAATGTCTTGGCACCCGCTTCTATTTCCATGTCGTCGTCTGCTTCAATGGCGATATCCATACTATCCAGACAACGGTCACATGTCACCTGCACCGTACCTTTTACCCACACGTGGAGCGTAAAAGAGGTTTCGTGCAAGTCCAATTCGGCTTTGGCAGCCACCGAACCTCCGAGCAACTCGGTTTTTTCTATACTTGTAAAATAGGCATTATCCAATTGAAAATCAAAGGAATGTTTACCTACTTCCAACTTGCCCAGTTCGATTATAGTAGCCATAAGCGCAAAATCGGTTGCAAAGTTACAAAATTATTTTGGAATATGCAAGAGAAAACGTTTTTTTTTGCTCTCACTTGTTCAGTTCGCCGGCAAAATAGCGGTCATAAGATGCCATATCGATAAGGCCGTGACCACTCAGGCAGAAAAGAACAACCTTCTCCGAACCTTCTTCTTTGGCGCGCAACGCCTCGCGAATTGCGGCACAAATAGCATGAGTGCTTTCCGGTGCAGGAATGATACCTTCCACCTGCGAGAATAATATACCTGCCTTGAACGAGTCCAATTGGGCGATATCCACTGCTTCCATCAGCCCGTCTTTCATCAGTTGGCTGACTACTGCACCTGCACCGTGGTAGCGCAAGCCGCCGGCATGAATAGCCGCCGGCTCAAAGTCGTGACCGAGCGTGTACATAGGGATAAGGGGTGTGAAGCCCTCCGTATCGCCGAAATCGTATTCGAAACGTCCTTTGGTGAGTTTGGGACATGCTTCCGGTTCTGCAGCGATGAAACGTGTGTGCTTGCCGCTACACAGATTATCGCGCATAAAGGGGAACGCAATGCCGCTAAAATTACTGCCGCCGCCGAAACAACCGATAACGACATCGGGATAATCGCCGGCTATCTCCATCTGCTTGCGTGCCTCCTCGCCGATAATGGTCTGGTGTAAGCAGACATGATTCATGGTAGATCCAATCCCGTAGCGCGTGTCGGGCTGGCGTTGTGCCAGTTCGATGGCTTCGGAAATAGCCATTCCTAGACTGCCGGGCGTATTGGGGAAACGCAATCGCAGTTCGCGTCCAACCTCTGTTGTAGGCGAAGGCGAAGGGATAACATCTGCCCCGTAGGTGCGCATAACGGACTTACGGTAGGGCTTTTGTTCGTAACTCGAATTGACCATAAAAACGGTCAAGTCCAGCCCGAAGTGCTTGCAGGCGATACTCAACGCCGAACCCCACTGACCGGCACCGGTCTCGGTGGTCATGTGGTGAATACCTTGCTGCTTGCAGTAATACGCTTGCGGAATAGCTGAATTAAGTTTATGGGAGCCGACGGGCGATATACTCTCATTTTTAAAGTATATGCGCGCGGGCGTGTCAAGGGCTTTCTCCAACCCGCTGGCACGTACCAAAGGCGTCGGTCTCCAAATGCGGTACAAATCGCGCACCTCGTCAGGGATATCGATAAAACGCTCGACAGTCAACTCTTGTCGTGCCGATTCCTCCGAAAAGAGCGGAGTCAGGTCCGCTTCGGTCAGGGGCTGACGGGTAGTGGGATTGAGCATGGGTTGAGGACGATGGGGCATGTCTGCCACAATGTTGTACCATTGGGTAGGCATGTCCCGTTCCTCTAACACTATTTTCTTGGTAACTTTCACTTATCCAAGCATCGTCAGCAATATACCTGCGGCAACGGCAGAGCCGATAACACCCGCTACATTCGGGCCCATCGCATGCATGAGCAAGAAATTAGACGGGTCGGCTTTGGCACCCTCCATCTGACTGACACGGGCAGCCATCGGCACGGCACTAACACCGGCAGAACCGATAAGCGGATTGATTTTCTCCTTGCTGAACAAGTTCATCAATTTCGCCAGCAAGACACCTCCGGCAGTACCCAGACTGAACGCCACGATACCCATTGCCAAAATAAGCAATGTCTTAATGCTCAGGAAAGTAGCACCGGTGGCAGTAGCACCGACACTCAAACCGAGGAAGATAACAACGATGTTCATCAACTCGTTTTGGGCAGTCTTGCTCAGACGATCCACTACGCCGCACTCTTTCATCAGGTTGCCCAACATAAGACAGCCAATCAGGGGTGCTGCATCGGGCAACACAAGTGCCACGATAGCCGTGATGATAATGGGGAAGACTATTTTCTCGGTCTTGCTGACCGTACGCAGTTGTTTCATCTTGATACGGCGTTCCTTCTCGGTGGTCAACAGACGCATAATAGGCGGTTGAATAACCGGCACGAGTGCCATATACGAATAAGCGGCAATGGCGATAGGACCGAGCAGATGAGGAGCCAACTTACTGGTCAGGAAGATAGAGGTAGGACCGTCCGCACCGCCGATAATACCGATAGAACCGGCTTCGGCAGCCGTAAAGCCAAGTGCGTTGGCACACAGGAAAGTAATAAAAATACCCAACTGGGCAGCCGCACCGAGCATGAACGACTTAGGGTTGGCAATCAGCGGACCGAAATCGGTCATAGCACCTACGCCAATGAAAATCAAACAAGGATACAAACCGGCTTTAACACCAATGTACAAAACATCTAACAGACCGGCGTTCTTCAAGATGGCTCCGTAACTGTGATAGCACTCCGAAGCCGGATCCAGGAACGCAGCCCACAACTCCTCGTGAAACATACCCGCCATAGGCAAGTTGGTCAACAACATACCGAAAGCGATAGGCAGGAGCAGCAGGGGCTCATATTGTTTTTTGATAGCCAGATACAACAGGAAGAAAGATACCAGCAGCATAACACCTTGCTGCCAGCAGATGTTCATAAATCCCATTGACTGGAAAAAGGCAATTATTCCATCCATAATAATGATAGACTATGGATTTAACCGATAACTGCCAACAGGTCGTCCTGCATCACATTGTCGCCCGCTTTGACGGCAATCTGTTTTACGGTACCGTCGCACTCGGCAGCAATATCGTTGGCCATCTTCATGGATTCGAGTTGCAGGAGCACATCGCCTTTCTTAACTGGCTGACCTTCGCTAACCAATACTTTAATAATCGAACCGGGCAGGGGGCTAACCACTTTTGTTCCGCCGGCAACGGGTGCGGGAGCGGCTTGGGGTGCTGCGGGTGCGGGAGCCGGAGCAGGAGCAGCGGCAGCAGGTGCAGCAGCGGGTTTGGGAGCGGGAGCCGCCTTAACGGGGGCAACTTTTTTCTCAGTCTCCACTTGATATTTCTGACCGTTTACGGTAACTTCGGTCAATCCGTTTTCGATTTCTTCCACAGCGGCAGTATAGTCCACGCCGTTGATTTTGAATTTGAACTCTTTCATGTTGTTTATTTTTGAATGTTATTTAATCCGAAAAGTTTATTGTTCCACGCCGTAGCATGACCAACCATGGTCAATTGAGGCATGTTGCTGTCATGTACGCCATAATACAAATGGAGGGCATAGGCAACGGCAGCCGCATCTGCGTCCGACCGACTCAAATAGAGTGCAGTGGCAACAGCGGCGAGGTCGTTATCCGACGCTTTGGCGCTTGTTTGGACGGCTTTGGCGGGAGCCGCAGCGGGTTTGACATCCTTACTGCGGTCGCGCATAATCCAGCCCAGTCCTTTCATGATAAACACGAAAACACAGAGCAGGAGCAGTACCAACACAAAACCGAGGATAGTGACTGTCCAAATAAAACTCCACTCTGCACCTGTTGCAGTTAATGCTAATAAAGTCATAATCTTCAATCTTTAAACTTTATACTAATTAAAGCGGCAGGTTGCAGTGTTTCTTGGCGGGGTTCGTCAAGCGCTTAGTCTGCAATTTCTCGAAGGCGTTCACGATGCGGGCACGCGTGGTGCGCGGCTCAATAACATCGTCTATATAGCCGCGGTTGGCTGCCTGATAAGGACTTGCGAACAGGTCTTTGTATTCGGCTTCCTTCTCGGCAATAAATTTCTTCTTCTCCTCGGGGTCTTCCATTGCTTTGAGGGCTTTGGCTTGCAGTACACCCACGGCACCGCTGGCACCCATAACGGCGATTTCGGCATTCGGCCAAGCATAGCACATGTCACCGCGTAATTGCTTGCAGCTCATTACGATATGACTTCCGCCGTAGCTCTTACGAACGGTGATAGTTACCTTAGGAACGGTAGCCTCACCATAAGCAAACATCAGTTTAGCTCCGTGGTCAATGATACCTGCATACTCTTGTCCCGTACCGCACAGGAAGCCCGGTACATCCACTAAGGTAAGGATTTGAATATTAAAGGCGTCGCAGAAACGTACGAAGCGGGCAGCTTTACGGCTGGCGTCGCAGTCCAAAACCCCGGCTAACCAACTCGGCTGGTTGGCAATAATACCCGTTGACCGGCCGTTGAAACGTGCGAAACCGCAGATGATGTTCTTAGCGTAGTCTTTCTGAACCTCAAAGAAGTCAGCGTCGTCCACGATAAGGTTGATAATCTCGTGCATGTC
>JAZUGJ010000092.1:0-6797 GCA_045641145.1 Paludibacteraceae bacterium | reverse complement strand
GTTGCAATCGAAATGGCAAACCGCATGGGAGTGTCACCGATGGTGGTTATGCAGAATATGTATGTAGTCAAGGGCAAACCCTCATGGGCAGGTCAGGCTTGCACAATGCTCATCAACAGTTGCGGCAAGTTTAAGGATGTCAAGCACGTTTACACTGGCGAAAAGGGAAAAGCCAACAGAGGATGTTATGTGACCGCTACACGCATTTCTGACGGCTCACAGGTTGACGGCGTTGAAGTCACAATGCAAATGGCGCAGTCAGAGGGCTGGACTTCAAACAGCAAGTGGCGAAATATGCCGGAGCTTATGCTGGCTTACAGAGCAAGTGCGTTTTTCGCAAGGGTCTATTGCCCTGAAGCAATGATGGGTGTGCAGACATCCGAAGAAATCTACGATGCCGATGTCGTAGCAGTATCAGCGGCAAACGAATTAACAAACGCACTTAAGGAGGGTGAATAAATGGAATTTGACTTCCTCGAAGCTATTGAAGAGCTACAAAAAACCACACTTTTGGCTTTTATAGCTCGTGTAGATGATGACGAGTTACATGGCACACGATTTATCAAAGCATTGTTTGACAACGGATGCCCTGCTGATGCTGTCCTAAAGGCAGTTATAGCTGTGGCAGACACAAAAGAAGAAAGCGAAAGCGAGGAATAAATAAATGGCATACAATCGTGCGATAATCGAAGGCAGACTCACAGCAGACCCCGAACTGAAGCAGACACAGAGCGGTGTGGAGTATTGTAACTTCTCCGTTGCGGTAGACAGAGATTACAAAAACGGAGAAGAACGCATTGCAGATTTCATACCAGTCAAGGCATGGAGAACATCGGCTACATTTATTAGTCAGTGGTTCAAGAAAGGTGACCCGATACTACTTGAGGGCAGAATTGAAGTAGACAAGTACACCGACAATGACGGAAACAACAAGACATTCACAAGCGTTGTAGTTGACCGCTGCACTTTCACAATCGGCAAGAAGTCATCCTCTGACAGCACAAACACCGCACCGACATTCACCGAAATGCCGTCAACGGATGACGGAGAATTACCGTTCTAAAAGGAGTTTTAAACATGGGCAGGAAAAAGTTTAAACCACACGAAACTTCAATAGTGCTTTCAGACCCTGATGACGGTTACCTTGAACTTGCAAACGCAATTGTAATTCAAGCCGCCGAAGATTACCGAGAGTACCGCAAAAACTACGAATTTTACGCTGACGGATACGAAAAACGCAATATGCTCGCACAGATGAAGCAGATAGAAAAGTTTTTCCGTTCGTCATACGGCGATGCTCTATGCAGAGGAAAGGGAAACTACATCATTGACACTTTAAAGGCTGAGGCTCTATGCTGATAACCGATAGCAGAGAGAAAAAGAACTCCCACATTTTAGCATACTTTGATAGGCACAACATCGAATACGAAGTGCGCAAGCTGGATGTTGGCGATTATATGTTCGATGGCGGTGCTGTCAGTGTTGACCGCAAACAAAATCTTGATGAGGTCGCTCACAACCTAATGAATAAGAGCGACAAATCAAGGTTTTGGAAAGAGGTCAGACGAGCGAGAGAGAAAGGAATAAGGCTGATTGTTCTCTGCGAACACGGCGGCAAAATCCATAGTATCAAAGATGTTGCGACATGGCACAGTAAATATTCTGCTATCAACGGAAGAAATCTCATGGAAGAACTGTATCGGGTGCATATTGCATACAATGTCGATTTTCTTTTCTGCGATAAGCGGTCAACTGGCAAACGAATTATTGAACTGCTCCAAACAGACTTGACAAGCTACGACGTATAGTGTATAATGATGGTGTTAGCGATAGAGTTGCGGTCTATTGCTGATTGACTAACTTAATATCGCTGACATTAGCCGTAGTGGAAAGAGCCGCAACCTCTGACCGCTGCGGCTATTTTATACACAAAATGGATAATAATTACACAGTTTACAAGCACACATCTCCGAGCGGAAAAGTTTATATTGGGATTACTTCGCAAAAGCCCGAAAAAAGATGGCTTAATGGCAAAGGATATATTAAAAACGATTATTTCTATAAAGCAATTTGCAAGTACGGATGGAACAACATCAAGCACGAAATTATGGCTATGAATTTATCAAAATCAGATGCTTGCACTTTTGAAAAAGAATTGATTGAGAAATATGAGGCTCAAAATCCCGAAAAAGGATATAATAACAGTGCCGGAGGAGAATTTGGCTCATACGGAGCTAAATTGAGCGATGAGGCTCGACACAATATAAGCGAAGGGCACAAAGGCAAGAAACATTCCGAAGAAACAAAGCAAAAATTAAGTGTAATGCGTATGGGCGAAAATAATCCGAACTTTGGAAAGCATCCATCCGAAGAAACACTTGAAAAGCAACGAAAAGCTCAAAAAGAAGTGCACAGCAGGCCAGAATATAAAGAAAAACAGAGAGCAAGAATGAAGCAAGTGTGGGAAAGCGAAGAGTTTAGAAAAAAGATAAGTGAAGCTAACAAAGGCGAAAAAAACTATTTTTACGGAAAACATCTCATAGGGGAAGCTGCTGGATTTTATGGCAAACATCATACCGAAGCATCTAAACAAAAACTTAGAGAGAGCCATTCTAAACCGATAATATGCGTGGAAACTCAGATTATATATCCGTCCGCAACTGTTGCAGAAACTCTTTTTTCAGTTGCACATTCGTCAATACATCATGTTTTAAATAAGCCTAATAAGACATCTTGCGGATACCATTGGGAATATTATGAGGAAGGTGATTAAATTGAATTATGCAGATGACATAAAGCAAAGTGTAAGCATGAAAGATATTTGCTATCAGTATGGAATATCTGTTGATAACCACGGTTATGCGCTCTGCCCGTTCCATGCTGACAAGCGCAGACCCAGCATGAAAATTTATGACGGCAACAGAGGATATTGCTGCTTTTCCTGCGGAGAAAGTGGGGACACAATCAACTTTGTAATGAAGTTTTTTGGTATCAAGTTTAACGAAGCATTGGCAAAAATAAACGATGATTTTCGCCTCGGCTTACCCATCGGACAGCAACTGAGCCGAGAACAGCAGCGAATTGCAGACAGAGAAGCACGGAAGCGGCGTGAAGAACAGCTCAAAATCAAGCGTGAGGGCGAAAGAATAGAAAATGCGTATCATGTGGCATTAGACCGATACATAGCCTTAGACCGCATTCTGACGGCAAATAAGCCGCATTCAGTTGATGACATCTCACCAGAGTATGCGCGGGCACTTATACAGCTTCCGATTGCAAAACACAATCTCGAGGTTGCGGAAATTGCGCTATATAATTTTGAGCATCGGAACGATATTCCTTGACATTGACCGCTGACAGCGGTATAATGTATTAGGTCAGTAGTGGATGCCGCCGCTACGGCTGAAAACTTAACACTACTGACAGCAAGCCTCACTCAAAACCACGGCATTGGTAGAGAGTGGGGCTTTGCACTACCATAAGCAGGTGAAATATATGAACACTTTAATAAATATTCCTGAATACAAGAAAGAAGATTTTTTGACGACTTCTGAGCCGTATGAATTTCTGTGGCAGTATCGCAACGACAAGTTCATGCTTCAGCAGCTCGTGCAGAAGATGAAAGAGCAGGCAAGCAAAGAGGGCATCCGTAGCTTTATGAGCCTGTGGAACTCTTACACAGAAGCAATTTCAAGGCAGCAGAACATAATAACTGATAATTCCACGGACTTCGAGGGGCAAGATGTAGAGCTTATGTCCGGCAACTATATATGTAATGAGCGCGGTGTTTATCTGCAAGACAAATTTGGATACGAGATTTGCGTTTGCCCTCATCCGATTATGCCTGTGCGCCGCCTTGTTAATGTCGATAGCGGTGAGGAAAGGCTTGAAATTGCCTTCAAAAAGGGTAAAATGTGGCGCAAAATCATAGTAGAGAAGTCTGTAATTGCTTCTCAAAGTTCAATTATCTCGTTGTCAGCGAATGGCGTTGTAGTCAATTCTGAGAATGCAAAGCTGTTGAGCACGTATTTGCTGTCAATGGAGCAGGAAAACTATGACTTGATAGACGAAGAAAGGTCAATCGGCAGGCTCGGATGGATACAAGGCCACGGCTTTTCACCGTTCTATGACGGACTTGTCTTTGACGGCGAAACGAACTTTAAGAATTTGTTTAACAGCGTTTCAAGCGTGGGCGATTATGAAGTTTGGAAAGATACAATGCGCAAGGTCAGAGCCGAAACAATACCAGCAAGGCTTGCGTTGGCGGCTTCATTTTCGTCCGTATTGCTTGAGCCTTTAGGCTTATTGCCGTTCTTTCTGCACATTTGGGGCAGTTCGGGCGTTGGCAAGTCCGTGCTTCTCCGAATTGCGGCTTCTGTTTGGGGTTCCTCAAGGCTCGGCGACCTCGTTCTGTCATTCAATAGTACAGGTGTTGGCATGGAAATGCTTGCCTCGTGCCTTAACTCTATACCTCTTTGCTTAGACGAGCTTCAAATTCAGAACGCTGCCGGCGTTCACGACTTTGATAAAATAATTTATAATTTGAGCGAAGGCATTGGCAGAACGCGAGGCGCAAAAACAGGCGGACTTCAGAAGCAGAACACATGGAGATGTTGCTTCATTACCAACGGCGAAAGCCCTATCAGTAATGCCAACAGCGGTGGCGGTGCTGTCAACAGAGTGCTTGAAATCGAGGTTGAGGATAACATTTACTCAGACCTTAACGGCTTGTGCGACATTATCACGGGCAATTATGGCTTTGCTGGTCGTGAGTTCGTTGAATATTTGCAGTCAGATGGAGCGATAGACCGCGCTTATCGTATGCAAAAAGAGTTTTACCGAGAATTAATGGAGTTTGACAGCACCGAAAAGCAGGCTCTTTCCGCCTCTGTAATTTTGACAGCAGATGCACTCGCGACAGAATTAATATTCAAAGACAACAACGCACTGTCAGTCGAAGATGTCGCAAATATAATGACTAAAAAATCGGACGTTGATGTAAATACTCGCGCTTTAGACTACTTCAACGAGATGATTGCACGCAATTCCATTCACTTTACCACTAACGAATTTGACGAATACAAATACGAAGTATGGGGTAAAAACGATTATGATTGCGTTTATATAATCAAGTCCGTATTTGACCGTGAAATGGCAAACGGTGGCTTCAACAGCTCCTCGTTCCTCGCGTGGGCAAAGCGAAAAGGCATTATTTCTTGTGAGAGCAACAAGCGAACAAAGAAAGCAAGAATTGCCGGCAACATTGTTAATTGCGTTTGCATCCTTAAGCACGAAAAGCACGCAGTCGCAGAAGTTGAGCCATATAATGATGAAGATTTACCACTATAACATATATTTGTACCCTTGTACCCTGTTGTACCCTCTGAAAATAACAACTCTTATATAGAGAAATATATATACTCATCGATGAATGTATATATTTTTTCTCTTATAGAAAACTAAAAATAACAGGGTACACAGGGTACAGAGGGTACACGGTATCAAAAAACATAGTAAAATCAATGGTTTTTAATGTACCCTATTTTGTACCCACTTCAAAAATAACAGGGAACACCGAAAGGAAGCTATAAGATGGAACGCAAACAATATCTTGACCTCTGCCAGCAGCAGGCCGTCAAAGGTGATGTGCTTGTGACCTACAATGGCGTAAGCTATCAACCGATGGCATACCAGCTCGGCTTTCACTCTGACGGCAAAGTAAGACACACAGCGGTGCTTGTAGAGCCGAAAAAACGCACAATGCTGTACTGCAGATTAGAGGATGTAAAAGAAAAATAAAAAATATTAAAATAAGTGTTGACAATATATTAAAAGTGTGGTAATCTTTAATCACCGAAGGCGACAAGCCTGCAAAACGAAAGGAGAGTTTGATTTTATGGGACAGCATAAGTATAATCCAACAGCGATAGCTGCTGCTAAAGGGGAAATACCGCCTAAAAAGAAGCCGCAGACACTATCGCAAAAAGAGACTGAAAACTTAATAATAGACTACATAAAAGAAAAATATTTCAAAGAGTTTGGTCAAGAACTTGACGGGGCAAAATGAAAGGAGAGTAAACATGGCAGTATTAATTTTAGGCATTCCGATAGTAGCGGCTGCAATTTTCGCATATTACCTCGAATGGTGGAAGTGGAATGCAGAAATGGCGGACAGAAAGGCGGCGAGAAAATGAGATTAATTGATGCGGATAAATTTGAGGCTGTTCTTATCTGCGGAACAGAGGGACATGAAGATACTTTTGACGATGGTATATGCTATATGCTCAACAGAATTGATGAAGCTCCCACGATCGAAGCCGAACCTGTAAAACATGGGCATTGGGTAACGAGAGGGATGTTTGATTTTTGCTCTTGCTGTGACGAAATGTATGAATATGGCTCACAAAATTATTGCCCAAACTGCGGAGCAAAGATGGACAAAGCAGAAGCAAAGAAAACGGTCTGAAACAGGCAAGGGATAAACAGATATGAAAGAAACAATAGCGGCTGCGCTGATAGCGATGAGCATACTCAATATCAGCGCACCATATAAAGCTCCTGTAAAGCCACAGGATGCACCGAGAGCCGATTTCATCTGCATAGGCGTACACGATACCATGCTAACGAGAACAGATGTGGAGGCGAAGCTGGAAGCCGAGAAAGCAGAGGCGGAAGTAAAACACTTTACGGAAGAAGATGCCGTTGCCGTGGCAAAAATGCTATGGGGCGAAGCAAGAGGATGCACACTTGAAGTCAAGCAGAACTGCGTTAGAACAGTCTGCAACCGATGCACCGAT
>JAZUGJ010000091.1:0-18381 GCA_045641145.1 Paludibacteraceae bacterium | reverse complement strand
CACACTCTCTGCCTGCCGATACACCAGAGCCTGTCGGAGAGCGATGTAGCATATATTATCGAAACAATCAAGAAATTCTAACCATTATGAGTTTGTTACGCCATTTAGGAGGCATAGAACTGGAAGAAGACTATTGCCGGTTCAAGGAGATAACGCATAGCCGTTTTTTACGACTGTTTGTGTACAATCCGGCTTTCCGCTATCAGTTTTACTATCGGTTGCGGATACATTCGAAGGTATGGCACATCTTGCTCAAACCGCTTGTGCCGTTCAATTTCCTAAATTTGTATATGTGCTGTAAGGACATCGGTGGAGGATTATTCATACAGCACGGATATTCCGTTAGTTTGAGTTGTGACAAGATTGGTAAGAATTGCATTATCAATCAGAATGTAACCATAGGATATAATGACTCGTATCACTGCCCGGTCATTGGCGATAATGTACATATTTGTGCAGGTGCTGTCATCATCGGAGATGTCAAAATCGGGAATGATGTGATTGTTGGAGCCAATGCTGTGGTGGTAAAAGATGTGCCCGACCACTCTGTCGTTGCCGGTGTGCCTGCAAAAATAATCAAAACTAGACCGGATATGAACTCGGAATGGGTAAAGGTATGAAAGAGTCGTTGAAGTCAAGGACCTTGCACGGAGTCGGGTGGAGTACCCTGCAAAGTGTGCTGAACTACGGAATCAGTTTCGTGGTCGGTATTGTTTTGGCACGTCTGTTGGCCCCGTCCGAGTACGGTTTGATTGGCATGGCTTTCATTTTCATTACTCTAAGCACTGTCATTGCAGACAGCGGCCTGACCAACTCCCTGATTCGCAAGACCGAAGCCACCGATGAGGATTACCAAACGGTTTTCTCCGTCAATCTGGCAATAAGCGTTCTCCTATATGTCGTGCTGTTCTTCGGTGCGGGACTGATAGCGGATTTCTTCCGTGAGCCGCGGTTGGTGATGGTTGTGAGGGTGTTGGGTGTACTGGTTATTATCAACGCTTTTTCACAGATTCAGCGCACGATACTGACCAAGCGCATTGACTTTAAGTCGCAGACTAAGGTCTCCATTGTAGCGGCGGTGGTAAGCGGTGTTACAGGCATTGCGATGGCATATAAAGGTTTTGGGGTATGGGCACTGATTACCCAGCAGTTGGTTCAGACGGTGGTTCGTACAGCTGCCTATTGGATTTATACGCAGTGGATTCCACATTTTCGTTTTTCGAAAGAGCGGTTCCTCGAACATTTTGATTTCGGATGGAAGTTACTGATTAGCAATATTATTTCCTCTTTTTTCAAAGAAGCCACTAACGCGGTGATAGGCAGATATTATTCCGTACAATCGTTGGGATACTATGCCAAATCGCGGCGTATTACGGAAATTTTCTCCATCAACCTAACGGAGTCGGTCAACCGCGTCACTTATCCTGTAATGAGTGAAATGAAGTCCGATCCGTTGCGTCTGCTCTCTGCTTATCGCCGGATGATTCGCACCACGATGCTCCCTACTTTCTTTTGTATGCTAATGCTTACCGCTGTGGCGCAGCCGCTTATTCTTACCCTTATTGGCGAGAAGTGGTTGCCGTCGGTAGGTATGGTGCAGGTACTGTGCTTCTATCTTATGCTATATCCGCTTCATGCCATAAACCTCAATATGCTGCAAGTGGCAGGGCGAAGCGATTTGTATTTGAAATTGGAGGTAATAAAGGATGTGTTGCTTGTCATTCCTTTGACTTTGGGTGTGACGAAAGGTATTTATTGGATGTTGTGGGGGTATGTTTTGTTGGGTTTTGTCGCCTATTGGCTCAATGCCCGTTACAGTGGGCGTTTTGTCAGTTATAGTTTTTTGCAGCAGGTAAAAGATATTCTACCGGGATTCGGCATAGCGGTTATTTCGTCAGCAACAGCGTGGACGATTACGCTCTTGCCTCTCCATTGCTATCTCCAACTCGCGATGCAAGTAATGAGCGGCACGCTCCTGGCATGGGGACTTTGCGAATGGTCCGGTCTGCCCGAATATAAAGAACTGAAAAATATTGTAACAAATGCTTTACGAAGTCGCCATACAAGTACTGACTTATAATCAGAAAGACTATATTGCCCAATGTCTGGACAGTATCGTGATGCAGCGCACCACGTTCCCCTTTGTGGCGGTAGTCTATGACGATGCCTCTACGGACGGCACCGCGGATATCGTGCGTCAATACACCGAGCGCTATCCCGCCATTATTCATCCAATTTTTCAGACTGAAAATCAATATTCAAAGGGCTTTTCTCCGGCAAAAATTGCGGCAGAGGAACTAGACAGGCTCAATCCTAAGTACAAGTGTTTTCTTGATGGTGATGACTATTGGATGGATGCGGAGTCGTTGCAGATGCGATATGACTATTTGGAGGAACATCCGGCTTGTGCCGTGGTCTATTCGAAAGTTGTAAAATTGTTACCTTCCGGTGAGATTGTAGATTTGGATGCAGGCTACAAATGGGAAGTTCCTACATTGGAGCAATTGTTGATGCGTAATACCATTCCTTTTTCAACAGCAATGTGTAGGATGGATGTGCATCGCGC
Source organism: Paludibacteraceae bacterium (assembly GCA_045641145.1). Lineage (GTDB taxonomy): Bacteria > Bacteroidota > Bacteroidia > Bacteroidales > Paludibacteraceae > Colicola. The sequence goes on along the minus strand of JAZUGJ010000091.1, from coordinate 15,815 downwards.
ATATTTTAAGGAAATAAAGCCGTTTGATAAGCCGTGGCCGATTTTAGATTGGGCAATGTGGCTTTATATGGTATCGAAACAACATGAGATGGCGTTTATTGACCAGGTAACTTGTGTATATAGAGTGACACCGGTATCCATGTCCAGAAAAAAAACGCTGTGGAAGAGAATAAAGTATATTAACGGACTCAAACACCTGTCTTTGTCTTTCTCCCGTTACAGTACGCAACCGGGTATCCGCCGGCAAATTAAACGGCGTATGAATCGGGGCATTTATAATGAGATAATGGATGAGATCAAGAAATATCCAGTGGGAGCCTTACTTTTCAAAATATATATGACTTTACAGTATGGAAAAAACAAAACTGAATAGTATGTTTACACCCCTTGTCGCTGCTTGCTATTACGGCGTGATAATCGGTATGTTGCTGCTTTGGTCAAGTGGTAACTTACCTAGTGTGTTGCGTTATCCGTTTGCCGTGTTGCCTTTCCTCCCCGCCATATTCGTTGACAAACGCTGGCTTTTGCCTTCTCTATTTGCAACCGTAATGGTGTTTAGCAATATGCCGGAGAATCAATTTCAGTACAATCAGCTGTTCTATATCGGGATAATAGGCATCGTATTTATCTATTACGGCATCCGTGACAAGCAAGTCATCTCTCCCTTGGAATTTGCACCGTTTGTCTTGACCTTGGCATATATGGTGTGGGTGGATTTCGCTACGGACAATGCTTTGCTGCAATGCCACCGCAATCTAAGTGTTGCCGTTTGTACCTTGTGGGCTTTGGGTACCGGTTCGCAACCTTCGCATAAGGTAGAGGGACAAGGTAGAGACTGTGCCTACGCTTTTGTAATTGCCTCTGTAGTCATCAGCATTGTGTATTGGCTTAATTATGACACCTATGTGGAAGATTATGGCTGGGAAACGGGGTTGACACGGTCGTTTTATAAAGATCCGAACTATCAAGGAAGTATCATCGGTATGGGCGTGGTGCTCGCTGTTTGGCTACTTTTGAACGACAAAGCCGCCGTATGGTGGCAGCGGATACTCTGTGCCATCGGCATCGCGGTACCGTTAATCACGGTCTTCACCCTTGCTTCGCGCGGAGCTTTGGTTGCAGTGGTGGGAGTAATCATACTATTGATATTGGTATCCGATACGAGAAAAGGGCATAAGGCATTGGTCGTGTTGTTGGGAGTGATGCTTGTCGCCTATGCGTACAGCCATCACTATATGGACTTGGTGATAGCCCGTTTACACGAACAGTCTATGCACACCGGAGCCGCTCGCCTATTCATTTGGGAAAGTAAGACGGATGCTTTTCTTCGCGAAACCAATCCGTTTCATTGGTTGTTTGGTATGGGCTATAGAAATGCAATTGAATTGGGACAGTTTAAGTTAGTGCTTACAACATCAAATGTTGCATTCCACAACCAGTTCCTTGCCGTGCTGGTTACTTACGGTCTTGTGGGGTTGGCAGGATTTGTAGCGCTTCTATGGTTACCTATCCACAAAGCGGTAAAGGGTAATAAGTTGCTCACGGCGGTGCTGATATCATATCTCATATTGGTATGTATGACACTGGAACCCCTGACAATAGGTCTGCCTGCTTTTTATTTCTACTATTTGTTTGTTTACATTCAAGCTACACGATAAATAAAAGATATTATGAGTAAACTAATCAATGTATTGAAACATTTGTTAATGTTGCGAAACGCAACTCTTTCGATTCACGAAGAGTCAATGAACATGAAAGCAAAGATAGAGAATGGAGGAGGACATGTCGGGAATCATTTTGACTTAATAAATTCTTCCATAGACCTTATTTTCCCATATCTGATAAGCATTGGTGATAATGTAACATTATCAGGAGTCAAGATTCTAACGCATGATGCTACTTTGAAAAAATCAATAGGATATACTAAAGTGGGAAAGGTGACAATAGGGGACAATGTGTTTGTTGGTTGGGGAAGTATTATACTAATGAATACAACGATAGGCAATAATGTGGTTATTGGTGCCGGTTCTATAGTAACGGGGCATATACCGGATAATAGTGTGGCGGTCGGCAATCCTTGTCGAGTGATATGTTCCTATGATGAATACAAACGGAAAATGCTCACAAAGATGCAGCAAGTGCCGGTGTTTGACAAATACCCTAAAGAGATAAACAGGTCACCGGAAGATGTTGAAAGGCTTAAACAAGCCGGCTACGGCTTTATATTATAATAAATTAGTATGAAACAAAACATTCTTTTTGTAATACATACATACAATACCGGAGGAGTGGTGTCTTCATTACGGAGCATACTGCATTCCGGTTTAAGCTTGCGCTACGGGTTCAAGGTGTTTTCTATTACGAGGGGCTATGACCATAGGAAAGAATTCTTGAAATGGGACTGCGGATGCAATTTCCTCACCGAATCGTACTTCAGTGATTTCGCCGGTTTCCCTATTGGCAGGAAGATGACTGCCCTCCCCGTTAAGCTACTGAAGTCCGTGTCCTGTTTAAGAGAAAAACTACAGCAGGCTATAATTAAATATACGGTTCGGAGAGTAGAAAAAAAAGTGAATCCATCTTTGATTATTGCCTTTCAGGAAGGTGTGACGACTGAATTTTGTTCTTTTTTCCGTTCGCCAAATAAAATCGCATGGATTCACAGCGATTATAATGGTGTTATGCCTGTTTCGACGGATAAATTACAACTGTATTTGGAATACCGGAAGATTGTATGTGTGTCGGAGTTTACAAAAGGCAATTTCATTTCTAAATATCCTTCTTTGAAAGATAGGGTTTGTGCTATCCATAATATTTTTGATCAGCAAGATATTGTGCGAAAATCAAAGCAAAAAATAGATGACAAAAGATTTAAGACTGATTTATATACAATAATCACAGTCGGCCGAATTAGTTATATCAAGCAACTCTCACAATTGCCTGCGGTTGCGTTCAAACTGAAAAACATGGGAGCACAGTTCAGGTGGTATATAATTGGTGGCGGCAATGAAGGTGGAGAGAAAGAGAGGCTGGATGAGGAACTTGCGAAATATAATCTGAATGACATGTTTGTTCTTTTAGGGAATAAACCGAACCCTTATCCTTACTTTAGGGAAGCGGACCTCTTAGTGGCAAACTCCAGTTCAGAGGCATGTCCTATGATTTTTAATGAAGCTAAGATTCTGGGACTGAGTATTGTTTCAAACAACTTTGGCTCGGCATACGAATTCCTGAATAGTAACGAGGGTGACATCATTACAACGACAGACAATATGGCTGAAGTTATCTATCTCCTTATTGCTAAAGGGAAACAAAAAAAAGCATTTAGAGATGTTTCGAGTAACTCAATAGAGAAGATAACAGCACTCATAGACGAATTTTGTAATCCCTTGTAAAATGACAACCCAATGAAAATAGTTGAAATTATTCCGCATCTCACCAGTGGTGGAGCCGAACGCTTTACCGTGGATCTGACCAACGAACTGGTTAAGCGGCATGAGGTATTGCTTGTGCTCTTCTATCCTCTAAGCCGCACAGACCTCCATTTCCTGTTGCCCGAAGTGAGTAGCCGTGTAAAGGTGCTCTCGCTGGATAAGCATCGTGGTTTGGACGCGGGGCTGATACATCGCCTTGCCCGTACTTTACGGACGATTGACCCCGATATAGTGCATTGCCATATCAATGCCTTTGAGTATGTCTTTATGGTAAATTTACTCGGTCGTTGGAATGGTCGCTTTTATTACACCGTCCATAGTGATGCCAAGTATGATGCAAGAGGGTTGTTCGGTGGTCATTTGCGTCGCTTTGCATTCCGCCGAGGATTGATTACTCCCGTTACGATATCTGCAGAATCGCTCCTCAGTTTCAGCGCCTATTATGGTATGGATGCCGCCCTTATCCCCAATGGTAGAAAACTATTACGGTGCACGATGCACGATGCACGGAAAAACGTGTTGGTTTCCCTTGCTCGCTTTACGAAGGTGAAGCGTCAGGATATGCTTGCCCGCATTGCTAAACGATTGCAACAGGAGGGGTATTCCTTTACATTGCAACTCATCGGTCAGCATCAGGACAAAGACATACTCTCAGCCGTGCAGTCAGTCGGTTGCAGTTGTGTTGAGATGGTAGGTGAAGTCTCCAATCCGTTGGATTATCTTCGCCGTGCCGATGCTTTTCTGCTTTGCTCCTCCCATGAGGGTATGCCCATTTCGCTTATTGAGGCGATGTCAGAGGGCGCGATACCCGTATGCACACCCGTGGGCGGTGTGGTCAATATGGTGACGGACGGCGTGAGCGGCATATTGTCCGAAGATAGTTCGGAAGACAGTTATTACCGTGCTCTAATACAATTCCTTGATATGCCGGAAGAGAATAAAATAACCATGCGTATGCAGGCAATGCACGCTGCCTCAACTTACGGAATAGAAACTTGTGCGTGCCGATATGAACAACTATGGAACATCCATTAGTATCTATTATTACACCATGCTACAATTGTGAGCGTTTTCTTGCCGCCACGATTGAGTCCGTCCTTGCTCAGACATATCCCCATTGGGAGATGATTATTCAGGACGATGGCTCTTCCGATGAGTGTCTGGCTATCGCCCTCCGATATGCAGCGATGGATAGCCGTATCAGAGTAGCAACCAACCCAAGCAATTACGGCGGAGCCGTTACTCGCAACAGGGCGATTGAACAATCCCGTGGCGAATATCTCGCTTTCTTGGATGCCGATGACTTATGGCTGCCCACCAAGTTGGAGAAACAGGTGCGTTTTATGCAGGAAAACGACTGCGATTTCTCCTTTACAGAGTTCGAACACATAGACGACCAAGGACATTCGTTGCTACGGGTGGCGAAGGTCGTGGATAAACTGCCATATTGGAAAATGTTATTATTTGACTGGGCGGGGTGTCTCACCGTGATGTACAAACAGAATTTACAGAATAAAATATATGCGAACGATACTCGCCAATGCAATGATTATGCCTTGTTCTTGCGTATCGTGCGAACCAGCAAAGCCATCGGAATGCACGAATGTTTAGCTCTATATCGATTCCGAAAAGAAGGTATTTCGAGGAACCAAAGAACCAAATATGCCAGTTTGAAACGCGTTATTCATGATTTTCAAGGGCACTCAATGCCTATTGTGTGGATGTGTCTTGCTTCACGTGTCTTTGTCAAACTGTTTTTGCAATTCAGGCACATCCGACCCGAACAAAGCAAAACAAACGAATTAACCATTAAGCTATGAATACTATTATTCTCATAGGCGGTATAGCATTGGGGCGTACACCCTACGATGGCGAGACGATGAAGAACCAACTCTTGATAGAGCGGTTTCGCCAGATAGGCTATCGTGTCATTGTCGTGGATACTTTGCGTTGGCAGCATCGTCCGTGGGTGCTGCTGCAACTGCTATGGGTGCTGTTCCGTTATAGAAATGCCAAGATAGTGATTTCGGCGTCTCTTTCGTGCCGTTATTTATTGAGATTCTTATGTTATGCTCCGTTGTCTTGGAAATATTATTTTTGGGTGATTGGCGGTAAAATGGCGGAATTTGTTAGGGACGGATTATATAGTATTGATTCGTTGAGCAAATGCGAACGCATTATCGTGGAAGGAACTTCTATGGAGAAGCAGTTGTTGGCATTGGGACTGAAAAATGTAATTGTGGTACCTAATTTTAAACCAATTAACTATCATCCCAACTTGGAGGAGCGCGACATGTCGAATCCTTTCCGCTTTGCTTTTCTGTCACGGGTGAGGGCGGACAAAGGCATCCCCGAGATTGTAGAAGCCGTGGCTAAGCTCCGCAAGGAAAGCGTGAATCGGTTCATAGTAGATATATTTGGACCTATGGATGACGAATACAAAGAGGAGTTTGAGGCATTGATTGCGCAAGAGCAAAACATTTGTTACAAAGGTTTCCTTAACCTGTTCAACAACGACAGTGGATATGATGTGTTGTCCTCATACGACTGTATGCTTTTCCCCACTTCTTGGAAAGGAGAGGGTTTCCCCGGTATTGTAATAGATGCCGCGATTGCCGGTCTGCCGATGATTGCCACGGATTGGAATATGAACCGTTATTTTATTCAACAAGGCAAAACCGGTTTCCTTATTCCGCCCCGCGATGCCCGCGCCTTGGCGGATAAAATGAAGCTGGTGATGGCTCCTAATTTTGATTTGCTCGCCATGCGCCGTCAATGCTTAGCCTATGCGGAGCAATACGACTATCAACATGTTATAACTGCCCAACTGATGCATAACCTTGGATTTGATGATTAGATTATCCGTCATAGTACCCGCTTACAATGTTGCCCCTTATATTGAGGTAGCACTGCTCTCCATCTTCCATAGCGAAGGTATCGACCTTTCTGCCGTGGAAGCCGTCGTGGTCAATGACGGCTCTACGGACAGCACCGCTGAATTGGTGGCATCTTTCATTGCCGCTCATCCTAAGTGGCAGATCCGCCTAATCAACCAATCCAACCAAGGAGTCAGCGTGGCACGGAATATCGGACTGCACACGGCAACAGGAGAGTATGTCTGGTTTGTGGATGGTGATGACCTGATCACCCCGACTGCCATCCAACATTTCTTTGCCATTATGGACATCTACCCAGGCATGGAGGTTATTCGGACTGCCAAACCTATCCGATTCACCGATGGTAACAATATAAAGTCAAAAGTCGAAAGTCAAAAATCGAAAGTCAATGGTGGCGAGTGTTGCCAAGGTTATGAATTGTTTAACGAGCCGTATTCTAATCTTTACCTCTGTCATGTCCGGTTTGTCTGGCTGCGGGAGGTGCTAGAGATCCATCATTTGCAGTTCCCAGTAGGTATTACTAACAATGAAGACTTCTGCTTTACGATACAGTCCCTGCTGAAAGCGAAAAAAGCGTATGTTGCCCCCGGATTGTCGGCATACCTTTATCGTGTGCGCAGAGACAGCGTAACCGGCATGAATCGCAATCCAAAGCAGTTTATGCCTAAGATATTGTCCGCCCAACAGGCGCTGCGCATTATCCTTGATTCCGTACCAGATAGTGCACCTTCTGATGAAGAGAATCGCGCATGTATGCGTGTGCGCAATCTTATGTGCGGCATGCACATCACTTACTTGTTATTTCCGTTGCCGTTGTCTTTTGTCCGCCGTTCGCTGCGTTCCCTTACACACATGGGGGCATATCCGTTTACGCCCGAACCGGATCACTCCCGCCTGTTGCGTTTCGTTATGCAGCATAAGTGGGCAATATACACTGTCTGCCAATATCGTCGAATTATATATAAATTGCATAAATGATGAAAGAGTACAAATTTACCATATTTACTCCCTGTTACAATGGTTCCAAAACTATTCACCGCGTATTTGAGTCCGTGCGGTCGCAAACCTATACCCATTGGGAATGGATTATCGTCAATGACGGTTCTACGGATAATAGTGACGAAGTGATCCGGCAAGAAATGCAATCCATGGACCGGTCCAAGATTACTTATATCACTCAATCCAATATGGGCAAGCACATGGCGTGGAATAAGGCGGTGCAGATGGCAACGGGAGATTTGTTTGTGCCTGCCGATTGTGATGATAGTTTCGTACCCGACACATTGGCGTTTTACAATGCCAAATTGAATGAATGGGTGGGGGATAATCTGTCACAATCTGCCTATTCCGGCATAACGGTTTGTTGCTATGATCCCCAAACGGGTAAAACGATTGGTACACCGTTTCCGAAGGACGGCTTGGTGTCAGACAGTATAGAACTTTATTTCAAGTATCATGTTACGGGAGAAAAAGCGGGTTGTGTGAGAGTGGATTTATTGCGTCAACAGCCTTTCCCTCAGATAAAGGGACATTTCTATTATGAAAATTATCTGTGGTTTTTCTTTGCCCGTGACGGTTATCGAAATATTAATTACAACAGGAATCTTCGTGCCTATTATTATGAACCTGCTTCGCTGACTCACAATACTGAATCTCGGTATGACAGCATTCTGGCTAAAATGCAGTTGTCGTATCGATGGTGGGCACTTTGTAATGTAGGTGGAATGATATTTCGTTATTCCCCCAAAGGGTATATGATGCAGTACTATTGTTTATTTCGGGCACTTGCCAAATATGTAGTATCCAAAATGAAAGGAAAATAGAAAATGACAAATAGAACCAATCCTATATTGAGTATCTTTTTCCGACCCATTAATAAGGTCTGTGAATGGATGGGAGTTCATTGCCCGAAGACTTATATGAAGATACGCTATTTTGCGCGTTTCCATACTTTTTTGGACTTGAAACATCCAAGGACATTAAACGAAAAAATTTTGTATATGTCCTTATGTACAGATACTACGGAGTGGACGCGGCTGGCGGACAAATACCGGGTGCGTGAATATGTTCACGAGTGCGGGTTGGACGATATTTTAGTTAAACTGTACGGTGTTTGGGACAAGGCTGCCGATTGCGATTTCAGCCAACTGCCTGACCGGTTCGTTTTGAAGTGCAACCACGGTAGCGGTGATATACTCGTTGTGAACGACAAGACGGTTTTGAACGAAGAAGAAATAAAAACCAAATATCAAACCTTATTGGACACGCCCTACGGTGCGCGGGAAAGCGGTCTTCATTATCTCCGAATCCAACCCAAACTGATTGCAGAAGAGTTGCTGGTGAATGACGAGGTATCAGCACGATATTCATCCTCATTGATTGATTATAAAATATGGTGTTTCAATGGCAAGCCTACTTTTACAAGTACATGCTGCAATCGTGGCAAAAACGGACATGATTTTATGACGTACGATATGGATTGGATAGCCCACCCTGAGTATGCAGTATGGGATGTTAATGGTCATCGGGGACAACTCATTCCCAAACCTGCCAATTATGACCGAATGATGGCTGTAGCATCCAAATTATCAGCAGGCCATCCAGTTGTCAGGGTGGATCTCTATAACCTTAACGGAAAGATTTATTTTGGAGAAATGACCTTTACTTCATTAGGAGGAATGATGGATTTCCATTCACCTGAATTCCAAATCAAGTGCGGAAACTTAATTGTATTACAATGAAAATAGAAAGACAATCAAATATCGAACTATGTAGGCTTTTTGCCATTGCAAGCATAGTCCTGACGCACTCTTTGGGCGAATATGTCATACCTGGTCTTGGTCAGACAACAAGACCTGCGTATTGGTGGATGACGGTAGGTAACTCTATCGGCATATTGGGAGTAAACACTTTCCTGTTGATCTCCGGCTGTTTTTCCGTAAAATCAAAGAAGACCGCATATATGAATCTGCTGTATATGTGTCTCTTCTATCTCTTTGTGCGCATCGGAATATGCGTTGCTATGGGAATCAGTATTCCGTCTTCCCTGTTCCTGTTCGTATCAAAGAGCAGTTGGTTCATTCCGATGTATATAGGACTTCTGCTGCTGTCTCCTGTTCTTAATGGCTATATTGACAAAGCGGACAAGAGGAGTTTGGGACTTATGACATTGATCATCCTTGTCTATGATGTGTGGAGTGATTGGTATCCGGGAGGCATCAATGAGCGCAGCGGATTCACCATCATACACTTCATGGCAATGTATTTTGCCGGAAGATATATAGGATTGCACGGGGTGGGAAACCGGGTATCGCGCCTTGCTCCCGTGGCTTTGCTGTTGCTAGTATCTATAATCTCATTTCTAACCTTCTATATCATCCGGCGCGGTTGGGACGCAAGCATCATGCTCAAGTTGATTGCCAACAACAGCCCGTTGGTCATCACCGCTTCCATAGCCTTGTTCCTTACCTTTAAGGGATGGCACATCAGGCAGAGTAAACTGATAAACCACTGTGCGCGGTCCGTACTTGGCATTTTGCTTTTCCATTCATCTGCCATGGCTCATACGTTCCTTACACAGCATTATAACGCACTATACGACAACTACCATGGCATCGCATTGTTTGCCCTTTGGATAGGGAGTGTCCTCTTGACTATGGCTGCCGGCATGGCAATAGACCAGATACGCATCTATACATACGACAAGATTTCTTTACTCGCATCAAGATTACAAAAACAAAGATCAATAAATCAATCATAAAATGAAAAAAATCAGTTTTTGGCTATTGGGCCTTGTTTTCCCGCTGTCCGCTTTTGCGGCATCGGATTTGTGCATCAACGAAGTGATGCAGTCTAACATAGATTGTTTAATGGAAGATAACGACTATCCCGATTCGTGGGTGGAACTGTACAATCCAACGGAAAACGATATCAATTGCCATCATTATTACCTCCGTTTGGGAACTGACAATAGTGATCTATGGCGCATAGACGCACCAATGGCGGTTGTACCTGCCGGTGGGCATATTGTTATATTTTGCGATAAGGAGAATACGGGTCTTCATGCTCCGTTCCGTTTGGATTCGGGCATGAGTGATATCTATCTTTTCGACGCCAGCGGGCATAAAATAGACACGCTCTCGCTCAAGAAGATGCCCGCTCCCAATATTGCCTACGGTCGCGTGACGGACGGAGCCGAGAACTGGCAGTATGAAATGACTCCCACTCCAGGAACTGCCAACATGGGTAATGGAGCAAAGAAAGTGCTCCCAGATCCCGTCTTCAGTGTGCAAGGCGGTGTAATGAATGCCCCTGTTCAGGTGGTTATCTCTATGCCCGAGAGCGACGATGTTCCCACAGATGCCAAGATTTACATCACGCTCAACGGCAGCGAACCTACCTGCGAATCAATGAGTAGTGATACTACCTTCACCTTTGACATCAGCACAACCACCGTCATCCGTGCCAAACTGCTTTCTGAGGAGGCTTTACCTACCCGCTCCGTGGCCCAGTCTTATATCTATCATTTGCGGCAGACCAAGATGCCTATTATCTCCATTCTTACCGACAGCGCCAATCTGTATAGCGAGGAATACGGTATCCTCATGGGAAAAGAGACTGACCCAATGCCGAATTATAAGCAGGATTGGCACCGCCCCGTCAATACAGAGTATTTCGATGCTGACGGAAACACGGTGTTCAATCAGTTGGGAGAGACGGCAATCGGTGGAAATTATACTAAAGACCTCCCGCAAAAAAGTTTGAAACTCTATGCCAACAAGCGTTTTGGCACCAAGCGTTACGAGGGCGCCTTTTGGCAGGATAAACCCAATGTGACATCCGTCAAATCCTTCATGCTCCGTAACGGCGGAAACAATTGCCAGTATGCCCGTATCAACGATGCTACCATTCAAACCGTTTTCGGTACACATGTCGAATCATTGGACTGGCAGGCTTATCAGCCGGTCATCGTATATATCAACGGTCAGTACAAAGGCGAGTTCGGTATGCGCGAGTGTTCGGACGAGGATTATGTAGAGTCCAATTATAATGGTTTGGAGGATATCTGGCAAGCCGATGCAGCAGTATATTACTCTACTTCTGCTGCTTTTCGCAAACAGTTCCATTTTACCGACTTGTATAACACATACATGAAGCAGGGGGTTACATACGATGAACTGGCGCAAAAGATGGATATGCCCAACTTCATGGATGCGCTGATTGCGGAGATGTTCGCTGCCAATATCGATTATCCGCACATGAATGTGTCTATGTGGAGACCTCAGGAAGACGGGGGCAAATGGCGCTGGATCTTAAAAGATATGGACTATATGGCTTTGGTTACCTATCAAAGTTATAATATGTTTGATTATATGTTCCGTTATACATCTGAGGTGTCGGGTTATTCGGACAAAAATGCACGATGCCATGAAATATATACGAATGTAATAGCAATTCCTCAATGTAGGGATATGTTCATTGACCGCTTCGCTACCTATTTAGGCGATTTTCTCAAACCCTCTGTCACCCTTCCCCTTGTAGATAGTATGGCGGCAGAAATTCGGGACGAATTGCCGTACACCTATGCTGCGTATGACAATATGTCTGATATGGAAAAATTCAATCAGTGGCTCAATACATTGACATCTTTTTATACTGACCGACCGATGATTGTCTATGATCAGATGGCAAAATACTTCTCCCTTGGGCGCGTCTTCCCGATGCAAATTGCCGCAGCGGGTAATGCCGTACAGATGAATGGTGTTTCTCTAACTGAAGGCGATTTTGACGGAGCGTACTTCGAGAACCGTACATTGCATCTCTCGTCAGAAACAGAGAATCGCGTTTGGAAAATGACCATTAGTCATAGCAATCAGACTATTACCGATAGTATCTTTAGCAGTGCGGACATATCTGTAAATTTGGGCGACTATGTGCTTTCGAATAACGATAATCTGTCCGTACACTTTGAGTTAGTCAACCCTGATGTCCCCACATTACAAATGTTGTCTTTCTCCCTCACGGATGGCTCGTCCGTGTATAATGCCTATCATATAGATGATGTCTATATCGATATCCAGGTTCCGGAACTTACAGACCTGTCCTCGATGACTGCCGTCTTTACCCATAGTGGTCAATCGGTTTCTGTCAACGGCATACCGCAAACTTCCGGTGTAGATAGCCACGATTTCAGCGATTTCGTCCACCCGCTTCAATATGTTATTACCGGCGAGGAGGGTGAGGAAAAGACCTATACCGTTCGTCTATTCAATCTTCCTATTATCTTTGTTCAGACCGAGAACGCCCAAGAGATTGTCAGCAAGGAAGACTGGCTGGCATGTAGTTTCGTTATTCAGTCCACCGACGGCACCCGAACCGATTATGACACAACAAATATCCGCGGACGAGGCAATACCTCATGGAGCCTGCAAGACAAAAAGCCGTACACCATCAAGTTGGGAAAGAAGCAGGAAGTGTTCGGTATGCCAAAACACAAGCGTTGGCAACTGCTTACCACTTACGGTAATTCCGCTTCTTTCCTCCGTGATGACTTCATGTTCGAGATGGCGCGTCGCACGGCTTCGCTCGGTTGGGCTCCTCACGGCGCTTTTGCCGAATTGTTCGTTAACGGGCAGCATAGGGGACTCTATTGGCTCTGCGAGAAAATCAGTGTGGATAAGAACCGCGTCAATATCAAAGAACTGGATCCCGAAGATATCGATTCATCCAAAGTGTCCGGTGGCTATCTGATGGAGTATGCAGCAAGGGAAGCCCCACAGTTTTATTCCGAAACATTCAATTTCAATTATTGTCTCAAAGATCCGGACGAGGATGTACCCTCCGAGCAGTTCAACTATATTCAGGACTATATCAACGATATGGAGGAGTGCCTGATGGATTCTGCAAGATTTTACCGCCATGAATATGAAAACTGGTTGGATGTCGATTCATGGATAGACTATTGGTTCTTGCACGAAATGGCAGACGGCACGGATATCAAACTGCCCAATTTTGCCGGACTCAGTTGTTTCTGCTACAAAGACAGGGGCGGTAAACTGAAAGCAGGTCCGGTATGGGACATGCATTTTTATGCCAAAGGAACTTATGAATATCATGCCAAAGATGCGCTATACTATATCCGCTTGTTTGATGACCCGAAATTTGTAAAACGGGTACAGGAAAAGTGGTATGGCTCCGACACTGTACCGGGTTTTGAAACCTTGATGGGGGATATCCTTACCCGTGTGGATTCTATCGCCCCGCTTATTCAGCAGTCGGGGGACAGGGATTTGGCTATGTGGGGCAAAAATGACTCTATCGCTCAGCAGGCTCAACTCGTTAAGGGAAGATACACCAATAATATCAACTGGATGAATTATCAAATTCAGCGACTGGAAATTCCTGACTATCCGGATACGTCAATACCACTTATTGATATCCCGAATAGCCCAACAGTGACGGACATATTTACCGTTTCGGGCATCCAGGCAAAGGCCCTACAACCCGGCATCAACTTCATCCGCTATTCTGACGGAACTATAAAAAAACAATTCTATAAGTAATCATCAGTTAATGAAACTATTCGAGCAATGACGTTAAATTTAACTTTGAAACTTTATTTTGTAACCGACATAAATTATTTAATAAATATAAATATATGAAAAATTATTTATCAATCATCACACTGGCAACACTATTGTTCAGTTCATGCGCAAGCATCAAAGACTTTAACTACTTCCAGGACACTGCAGCTGGCGATGTCAACACCGTAAAGAATGCAGAGTCAAGTATCACAATCAAACCAAGTGACCGTATCACGATTTTGGTGACGAGTAAGGATCCACAGTTGTCAATGCCGTTCAATTTGGTGACTATCAACAACACCCAAAACAACTTGTCATTGAATGGTACAGGTGCTCTTAATGGCAACATCTACACGCAGTACTATACAGTTTCACAGAGCGGTGAGATAAACATGCCTGTACTCGGCAAGGTCAAGGTAGCAGGCTTGACTCGTACGCAGATTGAAGAAAAAGTCAGTGAATTGATTATGGCTTCCGAGAGCGGGTTCAAAGACCCTACAGTCATTGTTGACTATGCCAACCTCTATGTGAAGATGCTTGGAGAACTTAACAAGCCGGGAGCTGTTAGCATAGATCGTGACCAATTTACCCTTATGGATGCCATCGCAAAAGCAGGAGACCTTTCTGTTTTCGGCAATCGAAAGAATATAAAGGTGTTTCGCATGGAGAATGGCAGCGAGAAGGTTTACGAGATAGACCTTACGCAGCGTAAGCAGCTATTGCAGTCACCGGCATATATGTTACAGCAGAACGATGTGGTATATGTTGGACCAAACAAGACTCGTGCTCGTCAGTCAACATCAAACGGTAATACCTTTCTCCAACCATCACTTTGGATTTCTGCCGCTTCACTCATATCGACATTGATTGTTTTACTTAGGGAATAGTCGTTTTACATTAGGTATTAATAGTTATTCATCAGGAATATGGAGTAATGAAATAGTGGCTCAATGTAAATTTAGAGTGGGGAAAAGCATATACTTCCCAAAGGGGACATACATGGTTAACCGCTGGTGTAAACCTGCGGATAACCATGTACTACCTGGATCACGCCTCAGAGGGCGTCTAACATCTGACATGTAAAGAAGTAGACCTCCCATAGAGACGCGATTCCCCTTTTGTTTTCTATACGCAGAATAATTTTCGATTTACATAGTAACGACCTCTCCGGGGTCTAAATCGTCAAGATGATGTGAACAAAATGGATTTTGAGATTGCAAATGCATACAGGTGTGAACAGTATAATAACATCGATGATCTCAAAGCCAATTTTGATAGTCTTCTTCAAATGCTTTGTGTTGTTGTAGAGCAGGTTGTTGAAGACGAAATAGACAATATACAAGAATAATACCGATTGCACTTGCGAGTTGAATTCGCACGATGTTAATTTGAGTTAAGAATGTTAAATCTGCATTTTTCTGAATTCCGAAAAACACATCTTGTCACTTTTCTACCTTTTAATACGCATATAATTGAATATCAGTATTATATGAAAACTCTGGCTGTTCCGGCTTGACTTCAATAACTATCCCAAATTCAGTTACAAGTATTGGAGATTATGCATTCGGTTACTGTACAGGTTTGACTTCAATTACCATCCCAAATTCCGTTACAAGTATTGGATATGAGGCATTCTATGACTGTTCCGGCTTGACTTCAATTACCATCCCCAATTCCGTTACAAGTATTGGATATGAGACATTCTATGACTGTTCAGGTTTGACTTCCATAACCATACCTAATTCTGTTACAAGTATTGAAGAGGGTGCATTCTCTGGCTGTTCCGGCTTGACTTCAATTACCATCCCTAATTCAGTTACAAGTATTGGAGATAGGGCATTCGAATCTTGTTCCGGCTTGACTTCAATTACCATCCCAAATTCCGTTACAAGTATTGGAGA
>JAZUGJ010000090.1:0-10021 GCA_045641145.1 Paludibacteraceae bacterium | reverse complement strand
TTATTTGGAAGAAGAAGTTCGTTGTGGACATACCATTACGACTCAAATGAAAAAAGTGTGGGCAGTAGAATTAGATCTGCTCAATGAAGTGAACAGAATATGTACAAAGTATAATTTAACATATTATGCGGATGGTGGTACACTTTTGGGTGCTGTGCGTCATAACGGGTATATTCCATGGGATGATGACATCGACCTTTCGATGATGAGATCCGATTATGATAAATTTTGTGAGGTGGCACAAGAAGAATTGCAATACCCATATTTTTTATCTACCGAGCGCACAGAGAAAGGTGTAGCAAGAGGACACGCGCAGGTTCGTAATAGTGCAACGACAGCGATTATGTCAGGTCATTTAGAAAAAAAATATCCTTTTAATCAGGGTATATTTATTGATATCTTTCCATTGGACAATATTCCCACTGGAAAACAAGAATTGGAACAATATAAAAGTGAATTTTTTAAGTCGTTACAGAGGTGTAGTGTTCTAGGTAGTACAATTTTTAATTATGTGTCCAAGAAAGATGCTGGTGTATATGGCTATCTAAAACATTGGATTAAACATATTTTATATGTTTTGTTAGCTAAAGACAAGAATTACGATAAATATGTAGCGGACTTATATAATGTCAGCACGAAATATCAACAGAAATCAACAGGATATATAGCTGAATTGATATGGTTAAAATTAGGTGATAAACATATTTGGCATGAAGACTGGTATCGGCAAACATTATTGTTTCCGTTTGAAATGACCTCTATATTAGTCCCGATAGATTATGATGATTATTTGCAAGCACACTATGGTGATTGGCATAAATTTGTAAAAGGTGGATCCATACATGGTGACATTTTCTTTGATACTGAAAAATCCTATAAAGAATATATCAATACTAATAAGTAGATACTATGCAAAAACTTCTCTCTATCGTAATTCCTGTTTACAAGGTTGAACCGTACATCAACAAATGCCTTGATTCATTGCTGATTTATAAACAGAATGAAAAAGGCGAGCAAGTCTTGGACGATGACCTTATGTCCCTTATGGATATTCTCATTATCAATGATGGTACTCCCGATAAATCGGCAGAACTGTCTTGTGAGTATGTAAAAAAATATCCGCAATATTTCCGCCAAATAGATAAAGAAAATGGCGGACATGGCTCTGTATGGAATATGGGGGTCAAAGAAGCGCGGGGCAAATATATCAAGTTCTTGGACTCGGACGATTGGTTTGAGAATTTGGACAAATTCCTGTCCGCATTGCAAAGGACAGATTCCGACCTTGTGCTAACGTCAACTAAATGCCATTGTGAAAACGGAGTCGTTTGGCAATCGGTGGTGCTTGATATGGATTACTATCATTCGTATGATACCGATACATTCGATTGGTTAGGAAATAGAACTCATAATTACTTGTTACACCACATGTGCGCCTACAAGACCGAAGTGTTCCGGCAATACCTACCGGGATTATTCTTGGAAAAACAGCCGTATGACGATGTCGTACTATGGCCGGCAGCCATGATCGGCGGACATAGTATAGAAGCATTTGATTTTGTATTGTATAATTACCTGATGGATCGCCCCGGTCAAAGTATTTCCGAAGAAGTACAGCGCAAACACCGTTGGGCAAAAATAAAAACGGATAAGCATGCCCTTCAGTTCTATGTCAACCATCCCGTTCCACGCACTTCCTCCAAACACACTTTTATCGCAAAAAAGATGCCTCATATGTTAGGTGGTTGGTGTTGCTCGTCAGTCGCCTTGCCTTACACAGAGGGCAAAGCTGTGGCAAAAGATTGGGATATGTTTATCAGGGCCCTTCATACGGATTATACAAGCAAATGGGTCACTTTATACCGCTGGCTCCCTTATCCGTTGTTCCGCTTGGCGTACAAAGTGTTACAATTTGGTTATCGCATAAGACACCGTAAACAAGACGGTCCTGACCGATATATACCTGTGAAAGAATAATAAATTCCCCCAACTCCAAGCCCATTTTTATTCTTAAAATCGGGCTATCATATGTATATCATAAGCGCGATATATGTATAGCCGATGCGTCACCAAACAGGGCGGACTCGGGGCGGCGGGAGTCATTTACGGTCTTCTAAATTCCGCCAAAACGATAGCGGTGGCAATGGCGACATTCAGACTCTCTGAGGTCTCTGCATCCTTGGGATAAGAGGGAATGCAAATAGGATGGGTAACTAATTCGCGCACAGCCGGAGAGATACCGTTGCCTTCGTTGCCCATCACTACGATTGATAAGACCATTTCCTCCGCCACTTCCCCTTCAGAGGGCAATGGGTAAAGGATTTCATACATATCTTTTCCGTCCAGTAATGTCCCGTAAATAGGGCATTGCTGCGTTTTTAACCATGCCTCCAAATCACAATAACTGACCTGTACCCGTGCCAATGCGCCCATTGTGGCTTGTACAACCTTGGGATTATAGCAATCTGCCGTGTCCTTTGAACAGACTATGTGTCTTACTCCAAACCAATCGCAAGTACGAATGATAGTTCCTAAATTGCCGGGGTCCTGCACGCCGTCCAGACAGAGTATTAAATTTGTAAATTTGTAAATTTGTAAATTAAGTGATGGGCGTTGTTTGAAAACGGCTATACTGCCTTGTGGAGCGCGCAAGGCAGACATTTGTGCAATTTCGGTCTCCGTCGCGTTCTCCCGATTGGCAAGCAATACCAACTCAAACGACTTCTTCAACTCGTTGATGCACTTATCTCCTTCGGCTACAAAATAGCCGTGTTCGTCTCTGTATTTTTTCTGCTGCAAACTGCGCACAAGTTTCACTTGTGCTTTGGAAATATGCTCCATATCGGTCAAATTTGTCACAAAAGTACTAAAATTTCCTGAATAATGCAATTTTTTTTGCAAATATCGGGGAAAAAGTGTACCTTTGTGCGCGAAAGTAAAATGGCTAAATATACGCATTCCATAAGGTTAGTGGTGCCGGCAATCATTGCATTGCTTTTTTCTGCGTGCAATGTGACCAAATTTGTGCCGGAAGACAAATACCTGCTTAACAAAGTGCATGTGCGTGTGTCAGACACCAAAGAGGTTGATACCGACGACTTGAGAAGTTATTTGCGTCAAACTCCCAATACGGAGATACTCGGTTTCTGGAAACTGCAATTGGATATTTATAACACGGCGCCGCTGGATACGACGACTAAGTCCAACAAACGGTTGGCACGCAACGCTCATAAAATAGGCGAAGCCCCGGAAATATTCGATGAGGATTTGACGGCTGCCAGTATGTTCCACCTGCAGAAAGCCATGCAGAATAAGGGCTATTTTGAAGCCACTGTGGATACGGCTATCAGCGTCAAAAAGCGTAAGTTGGACCTTACCTACAATATCACGGCAGGACAACCTTACCACCTGCGCGATTGCAGTTATCTGCTGCCGCAAACCGATCTGAAGGCGGTTGCCACCGATTCGCATCGCACGCTGCTCAAGAAAGGTGTCCTGTTTGATGCCGATATGCTGAATGCCGAGCGCAAACGCATCGAAACCGAATTGCGTCATCAGGGTTATTTCTACTTTGAGAAGGAGATGCTTCGTTATGAGGCGGACAGTGCCAACTACCAAGCCGATGTGGAGATGTCCCTGCAACCTTATTTGTCCGACCCGTCGGATAGCACCTATCAGGCCATTTTTCGCACTTACACCGTGCGGCGTGTCTGTTTCCACACCGATTATGACCCTAAATTTGCACCGGAGGGTGAACAACTGACGACGGTGGAGAAAGAGGGCTATTCATTCACTTATTTCGGGGAAAAATTGCTGCGTGAACAAGCTCTTGTTCGTAACACGAAGATTCGCCCGGGCGAGTTGTACGACCAACGCAAGGTGGATCGCACCTACGAGGTGCTGAACGGATTGGGAGTGGTCAAGTATGTGGATATATCTTTTGAGCGCATTGGTGAGGACGAGTTGGATTGTCACATTGTCCTCAGCCGTCAGAAACTGCATTCGGTTTCTGCGCAAGTGGAAGGTACTTATACCAGTGGCGACTGGGGCGTGGCTGCCGAAGTGGGCTATACCAACCGCAATATCTTTCGCGGAGCGGAGGAACTGAGCATTAAGGCGCGTGCCGGTTATGAATGGCGGCAAGGTGGCGGTCATGCTATTGAAGGACGGCTGAATGCCGGCTTGAGTTTCCCCAATAAACTGAAATTGGAATTGGAAGGCCGTTATCAGGACCGTCCTGATGAGTTTAACCGTATTATTGCCAATGCGGCGTTGAGCTATACTATCCACCGCACTTCGTCTGCACCGTGGTCGCACAGTTTCCGTTTTGTAGATATCAGTTATGTCTATCTGCCGTGGATAGCCGATGAATTCCGCAAACGCTTTTTGCAACCCACTAACCTGCTCAAATATTCCTACGAAGACCATTTTATTACAGCATTCTCCTATCAGGTCAATTATACCTCTTACCGCCCGCAGCATCCCTATCGGTCGTACGGCACTTTCCTGCTTGCGGTTGAGACAGCAGGCAATGTCTTGCAGGGCTTGTCCAAGGCAGCTAAATTTACACCGGACGAGGAGGGTAAATATACATTGGGCAATATACGCTTCGCCCAATATGCCAAGTTGGATTTTATGTTCTCGGGACACCATATCATCAATGAGAACCATCGTTTCGTCTATCGTGGTGCGGTGGGGGTGGCTATTCCGTACGGCAATTCGGATGCTATCCCGTTTGAGAAACGCTATTTCTCAGGCGGCGCCAATAGTGTTCGCGGTTGGACTGCCCGCACATTGGGACCTGGAACATATTGTGGTGTAGGCGATTATATCAATTACGATAACCAAGCGGGTGATATCCGCCTTGATTTGAGTGTTGAATATCGTGTCCGAATTTGGAAATTCATTCATGCAGCGGGCTTTGTGGACGCAGGCAATATATGGACTATCCGTGAATATGAATCCCAACCGGGCGGTGTGTTCCGTTGGTCGGAGTTCTACAAACAACTGGCATTAAGTTACGGTGCCGGCATTCGTTTGGATTTGAATTTCTTGGTACTGCGGCTCGACTTAGGGGTCCGTTTGCATGACCCTGCCCGTATTGCCGAGGGTAAGCAATGGCGTACTGCGGGTAACGGTTTGCGCTGGTCGGACGATTGTGCATTACATTTTGCTATCGGCTATCCGTTCTAAACAATTGGAAATATTAAACAACAAACAATATGTGCTTTTTTAGACGAAATCAGGAGGAAGTCCCTCCGCGTAGAAAACATGGTTGCCTATACACTTTATTGGTGTTCTTCGGCTTGTATTTACTCCTGTGCGGAATCATTGGTGCTTCTATGGGGTCAATGTTCTCCTCACCTGAAACCAAATTGGAAGACCAAACAGTCTATCGCTTGCAGATGAAAGGGCAAGTGGTGGAGCAGGCGGCGGAAGAAAATCCGTTTGAAGTCGTGTTGGCAGATATGCCGGGTATGTCCGGGCGTATGCAGGAGACCGTCGGTTTGGACGATTTGATTAGCAATATCCGCTTGGCAAAAACGGACAACCGCATTAAAGGTATCTATTTGGATGGCGGCGCCTTTGACATAGGAATGGCTTCTGCCAAAGAACTGCGCGAGGCGTTATTGGATTTCAAAACATCCGGCAAGTTCCTGGTGGCGTATGCGGACGCTTACTATGGGCATAATTACTATATCGCTTCCGTGGCGGACCGCCTCTATTTCAATCCGGTCGGCGAACTGACTTGGCACGGCTTTGCTGCGGTCAAACTGTACTATCCCCGTTTGATGGAGAAAATAGGGGTGAAGATGAATGTGCTGAAAGTCGGTACCTTCAAGTCGGCGGTGGAGCCGTATTTGCTAACCTCCATGTCCGAAGCGGACAAGATGCAGACCATGCAGTTCCTGTCCGGCGCGTGGAATATAGTATGTCAGGGAGTAGGGGATAGCCGTCATATCAGCGTAGATGTACTGAACAACTATGCGGACGAGCTGATGGAATTGCAACCGGCTGAGAAATATCTGCAATACGGTTTGGTGGATAGTTTGGTCCATCAATATGATATGGACAATGTCCTGCGCGAATTGGCGGGAACAAAAGACTACCACTTGCTCTCCACCGCCAAAATGGCCGGTGTTAAGCGGGATAAACTTAAGGCAGAGGATGAGATTGCGGTGCTGTATGCAGAGGGGGAGATAACAGACGACTCGGGGGAAGGCATTGTGGGTACAGATATGTTAAAGACAATCCGTAAAATTGCCAAGAACGATGATGTGAAAGCCGTTGTACTGCGTGTGAATAGCCCGGGAGGCAGTGCGAATGCCAGTGAGCAGATATGGTATGCCATTCAGACATTGCGCCAAAAGGGTTTGCCTGTGGTTGTTTCTATGGGCGATTATGCCGCATCGGGCGGTTACTATATCTCCTGTGGTGCAGACTATATCTATGCCGAACCCAATACATTGACCGGTTCCATTGGTATCTTCGGTTTGGTGCCTGATTTCTCCGCTTTGCGCGATAAAGTCGGTGTGGATATTGATGCCGTGGGTACCAATAAGTTCTCTACTTCCGCTATGCAACTGAAAGGCATGTCTAATGACGAGCGCCAACTGATGCAATCAATGGTGGAGCGTGGCTATGACCTGTTCACTTCGCGCTGTGCAGACGGACGCCACATGTCGCAAGAGGATATCAAGAAAATTGGTGAAGGACGGGTATGGCTGGGTCAAGATGCGGTTCAAATAGGTTTGGTAGATGCGTTAGGCAATCTGGACGATGCCATTGTAAAAGCCGCCGAGTTGGCTAATGTGGAGCATTACACAATGACTTATTACCCCGAGAAAAAAGATTTCTTAGAGGAATTGTTGCTCTCGCTGGACAATACGACCGAGGAAGAACGGCTGATGATGCGTCTCAAAGCACGCTTTGCGGAACCTCGTGTTATGGCACTAATGCCGGAACAAGTTATTCATTAATCTGTAAAACTGACTGACTATGGCGTGGTATAATGTTCTTGCTGCTCCGTTTGCCGGACTGTATGGCCTGGCATCATTAATTCGAAACGAGTTGTTTGCCGTTGGTGTATTGCCGTCTCATACCGTTTCGATACCTACTGTTTGTGTCGGCAATCTGGCTGTGGGCGGAACCGGTAAAACGCCGTTTGTGGAATATTTAGTCCGTATGCTCCAAAAGGATTACCATGTGGCAGTCCTTTCACGGGGGTATCGCCGTCGCACGCGCGGTTTTGTGCTGGCGGACGAACACGCCACATCGCTTACAATAGGAGATGAACCGTTGCAGATACACCGTAAGTTCCCTGATGTGCCGGTGGCAGTATGTAAGGATAGAGTGCATGGTATCCATCGTTTGCAGGCGTTGTATCCCGATTTGCAGGTAGTTATATTGGACGATGCCTATCAATACCGTCGCTTGCGTTGTGGTTTTTATATTCTTTTGACAGCGTTTGATCGCTTGTATATTGATGACTATTTTCTTCCGATGGGTCGTTTGCGGGACAATAGACAGGAGTCGTTGAGGGCGTCCGCAGTGGTAGTTACCAAATGCCCCGAAAACATGACACCTATTGATAGGCGCATCGTGGATACCAAACTGCATCTGCCGGTGTTCCAACAGTTATGCTTCGCCCACATACAGTATCCTGTTTTGCCCGCTAAGAACCGTGCCTTGTTATTGACCGGTATTGCTCATCCGGAGCATTTGTTGGCGTATGTGGAGCAAAAATGTGCGCATGTGCAACTGCTGTCGTATCCTGACCATCATAATTTCTCGGCGCGTGATGTGCAACAAATCGCTGCCAAAGCGCAAAAGGCGGACATCGTGTTCACAACGGAGAAAGATTATGTGCGTTTAGTGTCAATGGCATTGCCTAAAGACCTGAACAAAAAACTCTATCCCGTCCCTATTGCCATTTCCGTCAGCGGTTCGGACGATTTGGAGCGGCAGATACGCCAATATATTAACGAAAATATACACACTAAAAAATAATTATGGATTTTCTTCATTTGCTTCGCCGTTTTGTACCGCCCTATAAGGCGCATTTGGCACTAAATATCCTGTTCAACCTCTTGTCCACCGTCCTGTCGTTGTTTTCTTTTGCGGCAATTATTCCCGTGTTGCAAATCCTGTTTGGTATTGCTACGGCGGACACCGAATATGTTACTATCACTTCTTCCATGGGCTTTCAGGAGATGTTTGAGGCAGTCAAGAATAATGTCTTCTATTGGCTTGAGAGTCAGATTGATGTACGCGGAGCGGGCTTTGTCTTGTTCCTTTTGGGCGCATTCTTGGTGGTGACGACCGGTCTAAAATGTGCTTGTGCTTACTTCGCCTCGTTCCACATGATTCCTATCCGTACGGGTGTTCTGCGTGATTTGCGCCAGCAGTTGTACAATAAGGTGGTTTCGCTCCCTATCGGCTATTTTACACAAGAGCGTAAGGGTGATATCATGTCCCGTATGACCAATGATGTCAGCGAAGTGGAGAATTCCATCATGGCGATGTTGGAGATGATTTTCAAAGACCCGATTATGATTGTCATTTATCTGGTCACTCTTTTCTGCCTCAGTTGGCAACTGACACTCTTCGTCCTTATCCTATTGCCTACCGCCGGCTGGTTTATCGGTTGGGTAGGGCGTAGTCTCAAACGCCGTTCCACCAAGGGGCAGGAGCAGACTGCTGATTTGTTGACACAAATAGAGGAAACATTGGGCGGTTTGCGTATCGTGAAGGCATTCAATGCTGAGGATAAACTGCGTGAGCGGTTCCTGAAACTCAATAACACCACGCGTCGCACTTTTATCGCCATTGACCGTAAATACTCGTTGGCACATCCGATGTCTGAATTTTTAGGCACTGCTCTCATTGCTGTCCTGCTGTGGTATGGCGGTGGGCTGATTTTGGCGGATCATTCCACCATTGATGCGGCAACATTCATTTATTACCTGGTTATTTTTTACAGCATCATCAATCCCGCTAAGGACCTTACCAAGGCCACTTACAGCATTCGTAAAGGTATGGCGTCGTTGGAGCGTATTGACAAGATTTTGGCAACCCGTTCCACCATCGTGGAGAAAGAACTGCCACTGCCGCTTCGTGGGTTTACGGACAAGATAGAGTATAAGAATGTCTCTTTCCATTACCAACCGGACCGTCCTGTTCTGCGTGATATCAATCTCACTATCGGTAAGGGGCAGACGGTCGCTTTGGTGGGTCAGTCCGGCTCGGGTAAGACGACTATGGCGGATTTACTGCCGCGC
The DNA here is from genome assembly GCA_045641145.1 of Paludibacteraceae bacterium. Classification (GTDB taxonomy): domain Bacteria; phylum Bacteroidota; class Bacteroidia; order Bacteroidales; family Paludibacteraceae; genus Colicola. The sequence goes on along the minus strand of JAZUGJ010000090.1, from coordinate 740 downwards.
TTTTATGACGCGGTGCAGGGGGCTGTGCGTATTGACGGCGTAGATATTCGTGATGTGGCTACCCCCGATTTGGGTGCATTGATGGGTAATGTCAATCAGGAAGCTATCTTGTTTAACGACACATTCTTTAACAATATTACCTTTGGTGTTGACACATCCAAACCTGCTCCCAATGGGCAGACTTGGGAAGAAGCGGTCATTGCTGCAGCCCGTATCGCTAATGCCCACGACTTTATTATGGCTACTCCGGACGGTTACCAAACTTCTATCGGTGACCGTGGTTCGCGGCTTTCCGGCGGACAGCGTCAGCGCGTATCAATCGCCCGTGCTATCCTTAAGAATCCGCCTATTCTCATTCTGGACGAAGCCACTTCGGCACTTGATACCGAGTCCGAAAAACTGGTGCAGGAGGCGTTGGAGAACTTAATGCGCGACCGCACCACATTGGTGGTGGCACACCGTCTGTCCACTATTCGCAATGCGGACTTGATATGTGTGCTGCACGAAGGACAGATTGTAGAAATGGGCAAGCACGACGAGTTGCTGGCGATGCACGGTTATTATCATAAACTGGTTGAAATGCAAAATGGCAAATAACATTGATACACCGATGATGAAGCAGTTCCGCGACATCAAGGCACAATACCCTGATGCGATGCTTCTGTTCCGTTGCGGAGATTTTTACGAGACCTATTGTGAGGATGCTGTCAAAGCGTCCAAGATATTGAATATCACCCTTA
>JAZUGJ010000089.1:0-17992 GCA_045641145.1 Paludibacteraceae bacterium | reverse complement strand
CCCACTGTGCATTGTGCATTGTCAACCGTCAACCTCTCCAACTCCCCCACCGTGCATTGTGCATTGTCAACCGTCAACTTCTCCAACTCCCCCACTGTGCATTGTGCATTGTCAACCGTCAACCTCTCCAGCGCTATCTCCATTCCCAATGCCGCCGATATGCTATTGCTGGCATGCCCTGCTATGAATGCGTCGTATTCGCTTTCGGCGGGGGTGGGGAAGGGTGCGAGCCCTTTGAACTGGCGGTTGGTCGAGAAGCGTTTGCGGCGACCGGTCAGTATCTTGTGGGCGTATGCCTGGTGTCCCACGTCCCAAACTAATTTGTCGGTTGGTGTGTCGAATACATAGTGGAGTGCCACCGTCAGCTCTATCGTACCGAGTGAGGACGCGAGGTGTCCGGGGTTGTGGCTCAGTTCTTGAATGATGAAGTCGCGCAGTTCGTCGCATACTTTAGGCAACGCTTCGCGTGGCAACTTCTTCAAGTCGCTGGGTGTCTCAATCTTATTTAAATACTTATACTCCATCTGCGTACTGATGTGCATATGTGCAGGTATGTGCACAAAAAAGCGGACAAAGGTACTACAAAAATTTGGAATATGCAAATAAATCGGGCAAAAAATAGGTATTTTACCTATTAAATAGACATATTTCCAACAAGATGCCATCCAATATATACAACATCCGACCCCCAAAAGTTGCACTTTTTTTAAGATTTTGCGATTAGGACGTAAACGAACAATATTCGAACGGTGAACGTGAAGGCGTGCGACGGAACGCATGCCGAGCGAAGCCCCCGAAAAGTCCCCACTTTGAGGAGAGAGGGCGAGCATAGAACGGTGCGACCCTTGCGGTCACACAGCCGAATGGCTTCGCCCAAACGAGCGTACAGGGTAGCGAATAGGCGCAAAAGTGACCGATTATTAAGATTTTGCTATTTTGGACAAGAAAAGTCATCCTTGCTTCACCGTTCGTTCATCCTTGCTTTACCCTCCGTTCATCTTTAAGCGCAAAAAGTTGACGATTTTTAAGATTTCCTCAAATTACTCCTTGCCCTTTTCTCTTCCCCCATTTCAACCCGTTCAACCCGTTCACCCCGTTAAATTTCTAATTTTTATCAAAATTATTTGCAAATATCAAAAACTTTTTGTATCTTTGCACCCGAAATAAAAAAACCGAATAGCAACTATGTTAGAGAAAGAATTTTGTTTTTATAGAGCCAATCAAGACAATTTAGTGGCGCAATATGATGGTCGCTTTGTGGTGATTGCCAATAATAGTGTTGTTGGAGATTATGGGAGTTATTTAGAGGCGTATGTTAAGACCAAACAAAATTACCGCCCTGGCACTTTTCTTATTCAAGAGTGTTCTGCTGGCAATCGCGCTTATACGGTAACTTGTCATAATCGGTATGCGGAATAATATGAATACGGCTTCTTTTACACAGACATATACAGTTCGTGCTTCGTTTTTGAATGTACGATGTGGTCTGTCTCAACCTTTTTCTCTTGAGTTAGAAGGGGAAGCTAATCGTCCGCAGATGTTTGATTTTGATGCTATTTGGGATACAGGTTCTGAGTGTACTACTATTTCTCGTCATGTGGCTCGTTTGTTGGAGTTGGCACCGATAGGACAAGTGGAAGCGCATCATTCTGGTGGTAGTTCATTGGTCAATACATATTTAGTGAATTTGCGCTTGGCTAATGGAATTGAATTTCAGGGATTGCATGTAATGGATGGTAATTTTAATGATACGGATATTTTGTTAGGTATGGATGTGTTATCCTATTGTGATTTTGCGATAACTCATCCTAATAAGCAGACGAAATGTTCTTTTCAAATACCATCTGTAGCAGATATTGATTTCAACAATTAACAATTATACTTCAATCCCTCTTCTCTCTCCCCTCGCTCGGGGTGTTCGATGCCCCTCGTTCGTGTCCATATTCCATCGGTGTCAGTAGTCAATTTTCAAAAATAATTAAAAATTATTTGCAAATACCAAAAACTTTTTGTATCTTTGCAGCCGAAATAAAAAAATATGGAAACAGTAAGAACAAATACTATCTCTGATGTGGCATCGGCTTTTTTTGCTATTCGGTTAAGTGGAGAGACGAGTATGACAGACATCTTGCGTGCTATGAAAATGATTCGTGGTGTAGAGTCTGTCAAACCTATCACCAATTGGAAAAATTGTGTTACTCCGACTTTGGCAAAAAAGATTGATAAGGCACATCGTGATTCAGAGCAGGGAAAAACGCTTTCTTTCGCTACTGCCGCAGATGCACAATGTTGGATGGATGCGTTATGATTTATACGATTGAATTTACAACCGAGGTAGAGAGGGTTATTAGAAGGTGGAAAAAGTCTAATCCGATAGCTTTCCGTAAATTGTATTTATTATTACCTGAGTTAGCAGAGCACCCTCGTACGGGAACAGGGCATCCGGAAGCGTTGAAAGGAGGAAATAAAATTACATATTCTCGGCGTTTAACAGCCCATGATCGAATAGTTTATGATGTATTGGATGATGTTGTTAAGGTGATTGTCCTTGACGCTGGTGGCCACTATAATGATAAGTAATACCCCAAAAAATTGCAAATTCAAACAAAATATAATCAATTCAATTAATAACTTTTACTAACCCAAATGTTTAACAATTTAAAATTTTAATGCTTATGAAAAACAACTTTTTTGGTCGACACTCGGTCGACAGTTATTCGACACTCATTCGAGGGTCATTTTTGGCATCTTTCGCCAAGCGCTTCGCCGCTTTCGCGTTTGTGATGCTCTTCGCCATCCCGCAAATGTGGGGAGCAGATCCAGTTAAACTGGTCTCTGTCGGAATGGAGAGCGCTTTTAATTCAACAAGCACCATCTTTGATGATGTTACATATAAAAGTTCAGATGAAACATATAGTGTGACAATTAAATCGTATGGAATTGTAGGATCATCAAAAGGAGGAAAACATGATGGTGTTTACGATTATTTCTATTCCTATGGTTCCGCAGTGGATATGTCTTCTTCTTTTAATAATTTATTATCGGTGAAGGCTACAAATTGTAAGATTTCCAAAATAATAGTTAGAGCTCATACCAATGGAACCACGAGTGGGATAATGCCCGCGTTGGCTTTTGTTAATCAAGCACCTGCTGTTAAATCTAAACAAATTGGAAGCAAATATGGCATTGAAGTTGATACGATAGTGTCTGGTGTTACTATTGGAGGTGTATCAACAAAAACTTTTGCGAATGCTTCAAATTATGAGTATTCGTTTTCGGAATCCTATGGAGAAGTATTGTTTGCCAAACAATTTAAACAAGTTGTAGAAAAAGATGGTTCTAGTTTCATATCGGTTCCTGGTAGTAGCCAGACTCAATGTATCTATGGTCTTGAAGTCTATGTAATTCCTAATGGAAAACCAAAATATGCTGTTAATTTCTACACAGATGCTGATAAAACCCAGAAATACATTGACACTCAAAGTGTAGAAGAAGGTAGTTATGCTACTGCTCCCACAACAGATCCTTCTCAAACAGGTTACGACTTTGGCGGTTGGATGGTAAATGGCGTAGTTAAAACCGTTAGTGAATATGCCATCAATGCTGCAACAGACTTTATTGCCAAATGGACTGCTAAAACTACGACCATTACTTTGGATAAGAACGGTGGTAGTGCTGATGGCTCGGCTACGGCTACCTACGATGGCGGTATCTCTGATTATGACGCTGCAAAACCTGCAAGTGAAGGACAAACACTTCTTGGCTATTTCGACGGAGATGGCAACAAGATAATTGATGCTTCGGGTAACTTAGTTGCTGAAAAGTGGACAAGTACCGAGCCAACGATGAATTTAAACGCTCAATGGGCTACTTCTTGCACAGTTCGCTTTATGGCTAACGGAGAAGTCTTTGATACACAAACTATTGGTCTTGGCGGAAATGCTACTACTCCTGAAGGCACTCCTGAAGCTCCTACGGGAAAGGGTTTTGGCGGTTGGTCAGACGAAGATGGTGGTGCTGCTGTAGATGTAGAAAGTATCACAATTAATGGTGATAAAGATTTCTACGCAGTTTGGAAGGATCTACGTACTGTTTCTTTTGCTACAGGATGTGGTTCTGCTATTGACCCTGTTACTGTAATAGACGGACAACCTGTGGCTAAACCTACTGACCCAACTCGCACTAATTGGGAAGTAACCAAATGGCAACTGGAAGGTGCAGATTACAATTTCGACTCTCCTGTCACAAGCGACATCGAACTGACTGCCGTTTGGCAAAGAAAAACCATCAGTGGCACGAAAAAAGATATTACTTTAGTTGGTAGTTCAGTATCTTCCGATAAGGCACCTTTAACAGAGGTGTTGTATTATAACAAATCGTACACGAGTGGCGAATTTAGCTTAGCTGGTGGTATGGGAGGAGATGTTTCCTCCAAAACAGATGGTCGTTATGTGGGTGTAACTATTCCTGCAGGTTCAACGGCTACTTTTGATGTTACCATCAAGAAAAATTCAAGTTCTCGTACTTTGTCTATCGTAACAGAAGCTGAACGTGCTATAGGCGATTGGTCTAATTCTGCTTTAGATATAGCAACGAGCGGTTCCGGTGATAAATCTGGTACAAGTAAATCTATAGGGGAAGGCACTTATCGAATTGGCTCACAAAGTTCTGGATTGACCATTGTGTCCATTGTGGCTCATGTAACCTCTGCTCCTATTACTGCTACTTTCAAGGACGGCGAAAGTACTATTGCAGCTGTTTCTGCTACTGATGGTGAGGAATTGGGTAACTTGTTCTTGGATTGCGAACTGCCTGTATTAGCTAACCATGATGGCATGAAATTCTTGGGCTGGTACAACGGCGAAAATAAAGTATTCAAAACAACTACTATTTCTGCTTCTACCACCTATACTGCTAAATGGCAAGGTGAAGAACATACTTTGACATGGACAATTGGTGAAGGTACTATAAAAACTCCGGGTACTCCTGCAGGACAAGTAGAGGCAGGTACACCTCTGACGGCTCCTGTTGTAGAGCGTGAGGGTTACCGCTTTGATGGTTGGAGTCCTGAAGTTCCTCCTGTAATGCCTAATGACGATGCAGAATATGTTGCCCAATGGGTAAAAGTATATACCGTTACTTATATGAACGGCACAACGACACTTGGTACAGAAACAGTGGATGAAGGTCAAAAAGCATCCGAATATACCTCTTACCAAAATCAACCTTTGGCTACATTCCAAGGATGGTTTGATGCCGCTACTGAAGGTAATGCCATCATTTTTGCTACCAAGACTATCGATGCCGACCTTACCGCTTATGGCAGATGGGAAAAAGCATACGCTACCACCGTTGATTTCGTAGAAGCAGCTACAGGCACAAAACCGGATATTAGCACATTCTTGTCTGGTCTTAACTATGCAATATCTTCAATGGATAATGTGTCATGGGATGCTCAACCGGATGCTCAAGCAGACCGAGGTCTGAAAATTGAAAAGTCAGGTACAACACTCTCGTTCTGGGTGGAAGCCGATAAACGCGTAAAAATTAAAGTCGGCACTCTAGAAGGTGTAGATGAAGGTACTGCCGGTGTCTCTGTAGATGGTGGCGTAAACTTTGAGACAATATATGGCGCAAATCCTCAAGGTACTGGCGAACCAAAAGAATATCCCTATATAACAACCGAAGAAACTCAGTTTGTTATTAAAATTAATAATGGTTGTCCTGGTACTGGTGGAGTATATCAGTGGAACCTTATCCAAACTATCACTATTGAAGACAAACCTATTGTTAGTGACGATGTTTCTTTGAAAGATCTAACTGTTAATGGCGTGACCATAGAGGGCTTTGCTAAAAATAAAACCGCCTACAATGTAGTATTGCCATACAAAACAACCTCTGCTCTCGTTGCTGCTGTTGCTAATGATGAAAATGCTACTGTGGGTGAGATTTCTCAAGCAACCTCTCTTCCTGGTATTGCTTCGTTCACCGTTACTGCCGAAGACGAAACAACCACCGCTGACTACACTGTCAACTTTACCATCGCTCCCAAAGATGGTGTAGAAATCTTGGGAACAACTGTTACTGGTGCCACTTCACATGGAGACATGACTGGTGCATTCAAAGATGGTGCTTCTGCTACGGTATCTGTTACTAGTGGTTCCTACAAAATGGATAAAGGCAAATATATCACTCTCACATTGCCGGAGGGGAAAAACTTTGCTGCCGGTGATGTAGTGGCTATTGATGTTAAAGATATTCAAGACGCAGAAGGATTTGCATTATTTACAAGCAATGATGGCAGCAACCTAATCATTGATACTCGTAAGACAACTGTTACTACTGGTTGGAACTATGTGACTTTGCCTAATACTTATACAGGGTCACAATCCATTTGCTTACTTCGTCTAAATAATAATGAGACAGGAAACCTTAATGCTTGTGTTCAAGGAATGAAGGTTTACCGCGCTATTATGCCAACTCTTACCGCTATCTCCTTCAATGGCGTAGCAGGTGTGATAGATGATGCAAATAAAACCGTTACTGCTACTCTGCCGTTCACAACTGACTTTAGCGCAATTGAGGTAACTGAATCCTTTATCTCTAACGACAATAGCCAAGTTACCAAGAATTATCCTGAAACATGGATAGTAGGTGACAATGTTATTTCTCTCACCGACAAAGATGGTGACTATACCGAATACACCGTCACCCTCTCTCGCGCCGAAGCTTCTCACGATGCTACACTTAAATCACTCAAAGTGGGTGAAGATGCTATCACCTTAGTAGAAGACGCATACGCATACACATACGAGTACGCGTACGGAGCACTTGTTCCAGCCAATGTAACAGCAGAACCAACTTCTGAGGTGGCTAAATCGGTTGAGATTACTCAAGCAACTTCTGAAACCAAACTGGCTTCTATCCTCGTTACTGCTGAAGATGAGACTACTCAACAGGAATACACTATCACCTTCACCGAAGCTGCTAAACCTGCTGAAACTCCTACAATCACTACTCAACCTGCATCGCACGACTATAGTGATACCGAGGTTATTGCTGCTCTGACAGTTGAGGCAGAAGTTTTTGATGGTGGCGAATTAAGTTATCAATGGTACAAGGACGATGTAGTTATTGAAGGTGCTACTGCTGCTTCTTATACTCCTGACCAAGCTGGTAACTACAAAGTTGTTGTTACCAATACCCTTGGCGAAGAAACTGCTGATAAAGAGTCTGAAGTTGCTGTCATCACCATCAAGCATGTGTTTACATTTGATTCTTGGGATGGTGAATCTACAACCTTCACCAAAACTGGTGAGTGGACGATGTACGCAAGTAATAGTAGTGGCGTGATTGCTCCTACTTCCGCAATCTTAAGTGCGGATCCCCAAACTACTGCTTGTGAAGGAGAAGGACTATCTTTCTATGTTACCAGTACAAGTCGATTTGTATTGCTCTTTGAGAAAGATATGACGGCTGTTCAATTGGTTGGCTATCGTTCAAGTACTACATTGAGAAACTTAAGTGCTGTGAAGGTTTCTTCAACAGGAACTGATGGATATGCAGACTTGGGTGCTACTATTACTCGTACATTATCTGATGAAACGAGAGGAAAGTGCTATGTGTTTGACATAACAAATGCTCATTTTGAAGCTGGCAAATATTATTTCTTCTCGTTTGATGGAACCATGCCAATTTATGATATTTTCTCTACCCCGGCTGAAATTGAAGAAGAATCTGCTAGTCTTACTGCCGGTAAAATTGACGGCATAGCTATGACCAATGCTCAGCTTGCTGAACTCAATGGAGATAGTCATACTCTCACACTAACTAAATCTGCTATCTTTGCTCCTGCCGTTGAGTTTACTTACGAGCACAAGATAACCTATAAAGACGGGCATGAGAAGACTATAGTGAAAACCGAAAACGGCGAATCTGCTGAGGTTTCTGATAACTTCGAGATTTCTAAAACATTCGAAACCATAACCTACAAGGTGGTTTGCCCGATTGATAGAAATCCTGCTATGGAATTAAGCCAGGAAACAATGGATTTGAGCTTCTCTGTTTCTAAAGCATCATCCAAGTCCGCAGAGGTAACTTTGACGGGTGTGAATTTGACCGATGGTGAGTATTCCTTCGGCACAATGCCTGATGGCCTGTCCATTACTCCTGCTTCTTTCAAAATTGAAAATAAAGTAGTAGATCAGAAATTCACAGTTGAATTTGCGGCAACCGAACCCGTAGCAATTGCAACGAAACAAATCAGTTTCTCGGACGGTACAACATCCAAGATTCTGACCGTTACCTACGGTGCAGTAACTACTTACACCCTACAAGATGTATCTGAAACCATGACTTGGGATTTCACCAACAAAGCTGCTGCTGATGCACAAGTTAATGGTGAAAATGATGGGACTTATAGAGTTTTGGCAAATTATGCCGGTGTGAAAGGCACATTCCCGGGACAATATATGGCTGCTAATTTCGCAAAATTGACTACTGGTTATATCCAAGCTAAGGGTCTCAAACTTCATACTACTATTCCTGGTATGATAACTGTTGAATTCGCCAATACAGGCGGAGGAGACCGCGCCTATCGTGAACTTTATGTTAATGATAATCCTACAGGTGCTAAGTCCAAAACAACAGAGCATGTTACTTACTCACAAGTGGTTGATGCTGGCGATATTGTACTTACGGCGTATGAAGAGGGTGTAGATTGGACTCAACTCAACTTCTACAAGATTGAGTTCACCGCTGCCGAAGTATTGCGCGACAACTTGACTGTCGGTAAGTTGGGTACGTATTGCCCCGCACGCAATATCAAGTCTGTTAATGGCAAACTCGCTTTGTGGAATGCAGTACTCTATCAACCGAACTACTTCTCGGAGCCGTTCTATATCAACTTCATTGAAGCAGCCGAAATCAACGCCGGTTACGGTTATGTTCTGGCTCCCGAAGCAACTACGGCTTATGCTATATTTGACGGAGACCCGGTTGGCGAGGCAGTTGAGGCATCTGAAGCAACACGCGGTATGCAAGGTTATCTTGGCGAAGGACAATCGGATATTGAGGATAGTGAAAGCAACATTATTCTTAAGAACAACCACTTGTACACAGCCAGTGGCAACTACCTGACCAACGGTAAGGCATATATCCGCTTGGATGTTGTTAAAACTCTCGAGGAAATCAACGAAGAGGTTGTTCAGGGTGCTCCTGTTCGCCGTCGTATGACCTTAGGTGCTGAACAAGCTAATACGCCGACCAACTTGGACGGCATCATGATGAAACAGGGTGTACATAAGTTCATCCGCAACAACCAAATGTACATTCTCCGCGAGGGTCGTCTCTACAATGCGCAAGGCAAGATGATGAGATAAATTCCATTTTCGGGTGCAAAGATTTGCAAATGTCGAATATTTGTACTACCTTTGCACCCGATTTGAAATAAAATCATTGTTATGATGAAAACCAATACATTGTCAATAGAGGAAATCAATGCACGAGCTACATTGTCGGAAATACAAATTGCTGAAGGCAATGTGCATTCACACTATGATGTGATGTCTGCTTTACATGGGCGTTCTATTCTTACTGCTTAGTGATGACTGCTCAATGGACTGACTTCGCATGGCAAATGCTTTCGCAAACTGCCGATTATATCCTTTCAGAATATGGAAATACGGCTTATGCCACTTTCCTAAATGATGTGGATGATGGTGTGAGAACATTGATGCAATTTCCTCAATCAGGACAAGTCGAACCTTTGCTGAAAAATAGAATAGTACTCTATAGAAGTATAGTGGTTAATAATCATAATAAGTTGGTGTACTTTATTGATGAAGAAAAATCTACTATCCAAATTACCGATTTTTGGGACACCCGTAGAGAACCATCTTTGTTGATAAAATCCGTATAAAGCATAAATTATTTAGTTATGAAAAAACAATATCAAACGCCTAAGAGCGAAAAAGTAATTTTTGATCCACTGATGGTACAATTCGGTGTTGAAGGACCGATGAGTATTGCGGAGGGAAATTCTGGAACCAGTGGTGAAGTGGATTAATTTCCTTAACAGAGAAATCTAAACTTCCCCCGCGTTACTTGTTAACATTAAAAGCTTGCAACCCTGCAAGCTTTTTTGTTTTTGTGCCCTAATCCGCCATTCCGCCACCGGCGGATTGGCGGAATGGTTGCAGTGAGTTGGTCATGACCAACTCACCAATCGTGTATAGTAGATGACAGGAAGATCGTACGGAAATGTTATGTTGATGTTATGTTGCAAACAGCAAGAGGAAAAGAAAATAAATCTTTTTTGTCTATAAAATTTGCATGTATCAAGTATTTGTTGTAATTTTGCAAATCATATAAATAAACCGCAAGAAATGAACGAATTTTTAACCCGCACCTGCTCCGCTGCCGTATATGCCGCGCTGGTCGTCAGTTCTATATTGGTCCACCCGTACTACTTCGGTATGGTGTTCCTCGTTTTCTGTCTGCTGACGGTGCATGAATATATGCACCTGATGAATGCAAGTCGTTTTCAAACCGTGATGACCATGCTGGCGTCGGCGTGTCTCTTTGCCGCCTATTTCTGCAACGGCGGACTGAATACCACTCGCTCCATCGTGACTTATAGCGCCTTGCTCCTCATTGCCCTTGTCGCCGAGTTATTCCTCAAAAGCGATAACCCCGTTCGTAACTGGGGACATATACTGGTCAGCCAGATTATGCTCGCCCTTCCTTTTGCCCTCATGACATCGGTATATGGCAAGAGCAAATTCATTCTCTTGGCACTCATCGTCCTTATCTGGGTCAACGATTCGGGTGCCTATATTATCGGCTCGCTGATGGGCAAACGCAAAGGCGGTAACCACAAGATGTTCCCCCGCGTCAGCCCCAATAAGAGTTGGGAAGGATTGTTCGGCGGCGCACTCGTCGCCCTGCTTGGCGGTTGGGTGCTTTACACCGTCGGTTGGCTGCCCTCGCTGCCCTTTGCCCTCGTCTTTGCCGTGCTGATTAGCACTTTCGGCACACTGGGCGATTTAATGGAAAGTTTATTCAAACGCACTATCGGCGTAAAAGATTCGGGTAAACTGATGCCCGGTCATGGAGGCGCACTCGACCGCTTCGACAGTCTTTTGTTGGCAACTCCCGTTATTTGGCTGCTACTCCTTTGTTGGCCGGCTTAACTTTATAGCCCGCACTGCGCAGTTGGTTGATTAAGCCCTTTTCGCCGCCTAAGAAAATACAATTGAGCGTAATAAACGCCTTGCCCTCACTCAAATACGGGGCGAGGCGTTTGACCCATGTTACATTGCGTTGGGCATAGACCTGATAGTCCGAATAGGAAAACGAAGTACCGTTGTCCGGACTGGTAACCTGATACACAATATCGTTCAGCAATCCCCTGCGGTACATATCAGTTATGGTGCGCTCCTGACGCACCTCTTTTTCGGGATAGTCAATTACCTTTTTCAAGTCTTTGCACTGGTGGTGAAACGGCTCGCGGTCAAAAAGCATATACAGCGTTTCGCCCACATTATCTAAACCATATATGGGCTTATTCGTCTGCTGCGCCACAGTCTCAAAAAAAGTCTCTAACGACCGCTCTTCCGAGTAACCAAGCCACTTACGGCATAACTCGGTCCTGTACATCTCTGTCAGGTAGGACGGCTTCATTCGGCATAGCTGGTCCAGCCCCATCCCTAATGTGAGCAGCAACGCCTGGTCTATTTCGCGGTATTCGTCATCGGTGTAGAAATTGCTCAGTCTGACCGAGTCGGGCAACACGGCGGCTTGGCGCAAGGCGGACAGGGCTTCATAGTCCTGCATCGTAAATTCGGTAATCACCTTGTTACACCGTCCGAAATAGCGGAACACATTATCTATGGTGTCCAAAAACTGCATATCCACTATCCGGTTGGTCGCCAGCAGATAGGACTTGTCCTTTGCTCCGTTACCCGATATCTCCCATATCAGTTGTCCACGCGCTTTTCCGCCGCTCCCTATCGGCAGCAGCAACACCATCAATAAGACTATGTACCAATATTTTTTCAACTTTCAACTCTCAACTCTAACCCGATTCCCCGGTTCACCGATTCCTCGATTACTTCAACCTCGTAATCAAATTATACGCCTGATAAATACCCAACTCGCCGGCACGGCTCAAATCGTCTATTCCGTGTTGCGTATCTTCTATAAAGATGCGTGTCAGACCCCGGTTGAAATATGCTTCCGCAAAGTCGGGGTCGGCATCAATGGCGCGCGTGTAGTGGGCAATAGCGGCTTGGAAATCTTTCTGCTGACACAACATGTTGGCTTTGTTGTAATAGGCAAAAGCAAAGTCCGGCATGCGGGAAATGACATAGTCATAGTCACGCAGCATAATCTCAAAATCCATTTCGTATTTGGCTTCACTGTCCTTGTCGCCCGTCGCCCGTTGATACTCAATCTGCTTATACCGCCAGTTAGCACGCAGGAAATGGGCAAAAACAAGGGTAGGATCCAGTAAGATGGCTTTTGTGCAGTCGTCTGTGGCGGATGTGTAGTCCTGCACCAGAGCAAACTCGATCGCACGACTCAAATACAACGCCGCTGCTCGTTGCGTGTTCTCATTCGACTGGGAGAAAGTGTACCGCCCTTCGTAATTGTCAATCTGCTTGGTCAGGCGGTCTATCTGCTCAAAATGCTGATTGACCATATCGGCGGTAAGGGGTATCTCCTGGGTGGTGAACTGCAACGGCGAGGGCAACCACCCTAAGCGGTTGTACTGCTGCACCGAATAGTGGAAATAATTGGTGCGGCGTAAGGTCTGCGGTTGCACATAGTATGTGAGTGCTATATTGGGCTCGTTCACAACATCTGCATAGCGTTTCTGCACCGCGCCGCGCGATTCGGAGTCGTATTTCTCCTCATCCGGATTGGCGGTCATGTTCTGCGCCGTGCGGGACGAGAACTCCTTGCGCCGGTCGCGTTTGGGCGGTTGGTACGCTTGGGCTTCCTCACGCATCATCTTTTCGTCTATCGGTTTGCGCGCAATAATCGCGTCCAAGATAAACTTCGGGTAACGGTCCGGTGCCAACTCGCCGGCACGGCGCAAATCGCTCTCGGCACGGTTGTGGTCGCCCACTTCCTGCCTCAATAACCCCCGGTTGAAATAAGTGCTGGCATTGGTCGGCTCCAATTGGACGGCTTGGTCCAAGTCCGCCAGCGCACCTCGGAAATTATTGCGCCGGTGATACAAAATACTGCGGTTCACATAGTCCCCTGCCCACTTGCTCCCTAACGAAATGGCTTTACTCAAGTCGGCTATTGCCTCGTCGTGATTGCCGGTCAACATATTCAGCGTACCTAACGCCGACCAGTTGGCGGAGTTGTACTTGTCTAAGTCGGTGGCTTTCTGAAAACACGCCAAAGCGGGTAGGGTATCTTTTTTGTTCAATAGGATAACACCTTTCTCAAAATGGATGTTGGCGGCATCGGGCTCGTGGCGCAACAGAAAATCAAGGTCTGCCAACGCCTCGTCGTAATGCTCCATCTCACTGCGCACATCGGCGCGGAGAAGCATATAAGTGCGGTTCTCGGGCGAGTGCACCAGTGCCTCCGTAAAATCTTGTTCGGCGGCGGCAAAATTGTCCAAATGGCGCTGTACATATCCGCGCGTGTAGTAGGCACCCGGGTTGAAAGGATTGCGCTCAATGGTCATATTGAGATCTTTCAACGCCCCGTTATAGTCGCTCAACTGAATCTTGGCGATAGCACGCAGCAAATACGGCTCCGCCAGATAGGGCTTGAGTTTGATAACTTGGTTGAAATACTGAATAGACAGCACATAGTCGTTAAAGTATAGTGCATTCCGTCCGATTGCCGTAATGCGGTCCGTATTCAGTTGGGCAGAGACCTTCCCGCCGCCCCCTATCGGTAGCAGCAACACTATCAATAATACTATGTGCCAATATCTTCTCAACTCTAAACTCTAACCCGGTTCCCCTATTTACACCCTGCATTCGGGTCAAACCATTCGGGAATATCAAATGTGGTGTTGAAACTATATCCCAACTCGGGGTCGTTATACACTTTCTGCATAAAGAGCCCGTATATAGGCAACGCCGTTCTGGCACCCTGACCCTTATCCATGTTGTCAAAGTGAACGGAACGGTCTTCACCGCCTACCCAGCACCCTGCTACCAAATCAGGCGTGAAGCCCACAAACCAACCGTCTGAGTGGTTCTGTGAGGTGCCGGTCTTGCCGCCCATCGGCATATATAGTTGGAACTGGCTGCCGCGTAACCGCATACCGGTACCTTCGGTAACAACTTTTTGCAGCATATGAATCATCTTATAGGAGGTTATCTCGCTGATAACCTCATGCGCCTTGGGTGAGAACTCCGCCAGTACATTGCCGTTGTTGTCCTCTATTCGGGTTACATATAGCGGCTCGGTGCGGATACCTTTGTTTACAAACGCCGTGTAGGCATCTACCATCTCTTCCACGCTCACATCGCAGGTACCCAAACACATACTGACCACAGGGTCTATCTCGCCTTTAATGCCAAACGAGTGCATCAGTTTGGCTAATTGTTCGGGAGTGAACAGCGACATCAGATAAGCCGTAATCCAGTTGCTGGATTTTTTCAAACCCCAAGTTAAAGAAACCATTTCGCCTACGCTCTCGGCGTGGGCGTCTTTGGGCGTCCAGTGCTTGCCGTTGGCGTCGATTAGGGTATAAGGTACATTCTTCACCTGTTCGCAAGGCCACATACCTTCGTCCATTGCTAATGTGTACAGATAGGGCTTCACGGTGGAGCCGATTTGACGGCGACCTTGCGTGGCTTGGTCAAACTGGAAATGCGTGAAATCCGGACCGCCTACGTATGCTTTCACCTGCCCGTTATGCGGGTCAATAGCCATAAATCCGCAACGCAGGAAATACTTGAGCCATCGTATCGAGTCCATTGGAGTCATAACGGTATCTATCAGCCCGTCATAACTGAATATTTGCATCTCTTGGGGCGTATTGAACGCCTTGTCTATCTCCTCCGCGCTGCAACCGGCTTTCTTCATCGCGCGGTAGCGGTCGGTCTGACGCATCGAACGGCGCATAATAGCGTCTATCTCCTCCTCGCTCAAATCACGGGAGAAAGGTGCGTAACTGCGGTTTTTCTTTTCTTGGAAGAACTGCTCCTGCTTAAAGAGAATATGCTCGTGTACCGCTTCCTCTGCATAGCGCTGCATTCGTGAATCAATGGTCGTATATACTTTCAGTCCGTCCTGATACAGGTCGTAGTTAGTGCCGTCTGGTTTGGTATTCTTGTTACAGAAACCGTACAGCGGGTTTTCGTCCCATTGCTCCCTGTCAATGATATACTGCTGTTTGTTCCACTCGGGATAATTGCTTTCCTTCGGCTCTTTCGCGGTCAGCACCAAACGCAGGTATTCGCGGAAATAAGGAGCAAGTCCCTGCTTGTGATCCACGGAACTATAATGCAACTCAATAGGCAACTGCTTCAGCGAATCACATTCCTCCTCAGTGATGTAGTCGTACTTATACATCTGGTTCAATACCGTATTGCGTCGGTTGAGCGCGCGCTCGCCGTGACGGACGGGGTTATATAGGGCAGGGTTCTTACACATACCGACCAAGGTGGCCGCCTCCTCTATTTTCAAGTCGGCTGGCGTAGTGGAGAAATAGACTTGGGCGGCGGACTTGATACCGACGGCGTTATAAAGAAAATCGAACTGGTTGAGATACATCAGCAGTATCTCGTCCTTTGAATATAGCCGTTCCAGTTTGGTAGCAATGACCCATTCAATGGGCTTCTGCATCGCGCGCATAAAGACATTATGCGCCCGGGGTGACCATAACTGCTTTGCCAATTGCTGGGTCAGTGTACTGCCTCCGCCTGCACCGCCTAAAGTCAGTACGGCACGGAACAGCGACTTGGTATCAACACCGGTGTGTTTGTAAAAACGGGCGTCCTCGGTGGCTATCAATGCGTTGATAAGGTCCGGCGACAAATCGCTATATTGCACCCCGACACGGTTCTCCTTACGGTAATAGCGTCCCAGTGACTGCATATCGGCAGAGAAAACCTCAGTGGCATATCTGTTCTTGGGGTTTTGAAGTTCCTCTAACGGAGGCAAATAACCCAGCCAACCTTTGGAAATCATCCAAAAAACCAGTACAATAACAATACATCCTGCGGCAAAGATGCCCCAAAACCATTTCATAAATTGTGTGCGAAAATCTTTTTTCATATCAAATCATCAATTATTCGGTTTAGTATATTCAATCCTTCCTGTGTGGCAATGAGGCGTGTGCCGTTTCGGCGCAACAGCCCCCTGTCTACATAGTCCTGCACTTTGTCGGCATGTTGCACATCCGCTTCCTCTATGCCCTCTATGGTGCGGAGTGAAAGCATGACTTTCTCTATTCGGTGTTGCTCATCGGTCAGTACTTCTTGCTCGCGTTGCAGCGTGCCGTCCGTAATGCCACTTATGTACTGCTCCAAGTCATTTGGGTTCCAATAGCGTTTCACTCCGTCATAACTGTGAGCACCGGCTCCCAAACCTATATAGGGTGTGTTGTCCCAATAACTGCTGTTATGCCGGCTGCGATACCCTTGTTGGGCGAAATTACTGACTTCGTAATGCTCAAAACCGTGCCGGCGCAACACTTTGCATACATAGTTATACATCTGGTTCAATATACGGTCGCTCTTGGGGCGTATCTCGCCTTTCTGTAACATCTCATATAGCGGAGTCCCTTCCTCATAACTGAGGCAGTAGCAGGATATATGTTGCACATTCAGGGTAATGGCTTTCTTTACATCTACTGCCCACTGCACAAGGTTTTGGGTGGGTAGTCCGTACATCAAGTCAACGGATATATTGTCAAAACCCGCTTTTTGCGCCCAACGAACAACTTGGCGTGCCTGACGGGCGGTGTGACGGCGTCCTAACAGATGTAACAAAGGATTGTGAAAAGACTGAATGCCTATTGATAACCGGTTGACTCCCGCCTGACGCAAAGCGCGCAGTTTGTCTAAGGTCAAATCGCCGGGGTTGGCTTCCATTGTAATCTCTATGGTATCCGTCGTCGCGATAGCTTGTACCAGACGCTGAATATCCTCCACGGCTAACATACTGGGCGTGCCGCCACCGAAATAGAGTGTGGTAACCGTTTGCTTGCCATACGCTTGCCATTCCCTTAAAACGGCATCTACATACTCTTTCCGCCGCTCCAGAAGGGTGGTGGAGAAGAAATCGCAATAGCGACAGCGACTTTTGCAAAAAGGAATATGAATGTAAATGCTTTGCATATCAATTATCAATTATTCCAAAGGTGTCGCATCCAGTCGGCTATTTTCTGCTCCTGTGGGCTGCCTTGCGGGTTCCAGAACTTGGTGCCGACCAATTCATCCGGCATAAACTGTTGTTTGACAAAATGGTTGGGAAAGTCGTGGGCGTATTTATACCCCTCGCTGTAACCTAACTCCTCCATCAATTGGGTGGGGGCGTTCCGTAAATGCAGTGGTACGGCAAGATTGCCGCTTTTTTCCACTTCCGCCAAAGCACCGTCTATCGCCAGGTATGCCGAATTGGATTTCTGCGATGTGGCAAGATAAACGGTTGCCAACGCCAAAGGAATACGCCCTTCGGGCCAACCTATTTTTTGAAGCGTATCAAAGCAGGCATTTGCCACTAACATGGCATTGGGGTTGGCCAATCCGATATCCTCGCTGGCGGAAATAACCAATCGGCGGGCGATAAACTTGGGGTCTTCGCCGGCTGCCACCATGCGTGCCAGCCAATAAATAGCCGCATCGGGGTCCGAACCGCGAATAGATTTGATAAACGCCGATATGATATCAAAATGCAATTCACCGTCTTTGTCGTATGCCACAGGGTTCTGCTGCAGTTGCTTGGTAACTGTTTCGTTGTCGATAATATGTACGCCTGAATTGGAAACCAGTTCCACAATGTTGAG
>JAZUGJ010000088.1:0-5557 GCA_045641145.1 Paludibacteraceae bacterium | reverse complement strand
AAAATTTTTATGCTATAATAAATACAGAAAGTGAGGTAATACAAATGACAAAACTGATTATCATCTTCGCGGCTCTGTCGCTCATAAATGTTATGGCTTCGACATTCCGCAGTATCGTAACAATCAAAGGTAACAAGACCGTTGCCGCCGTTGTGTCCGCCGCCTACTTCGCATTTTATAACATCGTTCTGATCTATACCGTAGCAGACTTCGCACTATGGATTAAATGCGCTGTAACATTCGCCTGCAACCTCATCGGCGTTTTCGTGGTCAAGTACATCGAGGAAAAGAACAGACCTGTCAAAATGTGGAAGCTTGAAATGGCACTCCCCAATGAGGGCTTGCGCTGTACCATAGACACTTACGCAAAATGGCTTGAAGAACAGGGTATCCCCTGCAATTATCAGAAGCTCGGTCATTGGTGGATTTTCAACTGCTATTGCGAAACCTGCGAGCAGACCGAATATGTGAAAAAGTTATGTAAAGCCGAAAACGGCAAAATCTCCGCCTACGAAAGCCAAAATCTATAATGGCTTCGTGGGCGGAGCGCCTCGGCCGTTTCCCAACCGAGGCGCTCCGCAAAATTGTAACACATTCAGCGCCGTTTGTCAAGACTTTTTTTCAAAAAAAATTGCACAAAATAAAAATCCTAAAACCCTTGTTTTTTGTGCAAAAAACCCTTGACTTTCATGATTAAATCTGTTATACTTAATACAGAAATTGAGAGACGGCAAGACCGACACGCGGGACGCGGTAGACGGCAAGCCCGAAAAAAATTTCAAAAACTTCAAAAAAACTCTTGACAAGCAACACAAAATCTGCTATAATAAATACAGAAGTTGAGAGAACAACACAGCTTACCTCTCACAAGCGGCGGAGACCCCCTCTTGTTTACACCTCTCTTAAAAAAATCTCCAAAAACCTCTTGACAAACTCCGCCGCTTGTGCTATAATAAAAGAGCAATAAGGGAAGACACCCTATTGACTATACAAAAAAGATGCTTTTGAAAGGAGCAACACTTATGTCTACTATCTCTAAGTCCAATTCCGCCCGCGCCGAGGCTCGTGAAGCCTATGTCAAAGCCTGCGTCGATAGCCGCAACGCCGAGAACGCAACCATGAACGCAATGCTCAACCTCCTCCGTACCTCCAAGACCCCGCTGACCGCCGCGCAGATTTCCTTTGCCCTTGAGGGTGCAGTCAGCGTCCCCGAAGCCGCCGCCAACCTCATCGCCATGCGCGAGGGACACAGCCGCTATGCTGGCTATCAGAGCGCACTCGGTCATCGCGTTGACAGCGTTGCTATCCCTACCGGCAAATACAATCAGAACAGCCGCTACTACTCCAAGCCCGAAGACCGCGAAGCTATCCGCATCAAGGGTGGCGGCAGCCGCGTCGCTCGTATGGTCGAGCTTGACAGCGAGGGACACATCATCCCCAACACCACGCGCGATATCCGCGTCTACGAAGCCAACAGATACACCATCGAGCGCATCGACTACTAAGGGCAGGGGCGAAAGCCCCTCCCGCCGAATATGACATAGGAGGAAATAAAATGAAAGCTACTGGCATTGTTCGCCGCATTGACGACCTCGGCAGGATTGTCATTCCCAGAGAAATCAGACACAACCTCGGCATCAGAGAGGGCGACCCGATCGAAATCTATACCGACAACGGCGGCATCTTCTTGCAGAAGTACGTCCCCGACTCCCCGAGGGAAATCCTCGACGCCATTGACAGGGCTGTCAACTCATTGGAGGATTGCCCCGCCAGCAAGCGCGCAAAACTCCGTCCCCTGCTCTCGCAAATCAGAGAGGATGCAAAGCAGTGCTGTGATATGTGGTAAGCAAAAGCGGCGAGGCTCGGACGCCCCGCCGCGACCGCTTCTCTCACGCGGCGGGGCGCAATTTGTATTCCGGCATTGTGCACAGTTTTGATCCCAATTTTTTGTGCAAAATGACGAAAGCGATTTTCCCAAAAACGCTTGACTTCTGCCTTCAAATCTGCTATACTAATAACTGTCAGGGGGGCAAGAGAGACCCCGACCAAAACTTATGACATGGAGGTCAAAAAAGATGCGAAAACTTCTCTGCTTTGATATGGACGGCACTATTGCCGACCTTTATGGTGTGGATAATTGGCTTGCCAAGCTCCGCGCCGAAGACCCCTCGCCCTACCTCGAAGCACAGCCGATGTGGGATACCGATGCACTCAATAACATTCTGATGGAACTCATCAGCAAGGGATGGGAAGTGCAGGTCATTTCGTGGCTGTCTAAGGATAGCTCCGCAGAATACAAAGCCGCTGTCCGCTCCGCCAAAAGAGCATGGCTTAAACGATGGGGTTTCCCCGTACAGGGCTGTCACCTTATCGCCTACGGCACGACCAAAGCGAACGCCGTCCGTAACCTGCGCCCCGATATCGCAATACTGATTGACGATACTGCAAAAGTCCGTGACGGATGGCATCTCGGTGATACTATCGACCCTACTTCCTGCGACCTGCTCGAAGAACTTGCCAAACTCGCCGCTGAATAAGCGGCGAGAGAAAGGAAATAAAATGCGTATTGAAAGAAAAGAAATCGTCTATTTGAGCGAAAAAGAATACGATACCCTCAAAGACGCCCGCGACCTCGTTCACGCTATCTACCACGATACGGCAACTCCCGAAATCGAAGAACTGACCGATATTATCGAAGATAATATCAACGAACTGCTCACAGAATATGTAAAGGAGGGATAAAATGGAAAAGATTAAAATCACTGAAATCCATCTTGACGCGGAAGAGCGCAAAACCCTCGGTAAAGCGCAAGACCTGCTCTCAGAAATCATTGAAGAGTGCTATCGGGACAACGACCTCGGCTATCTGAAAGAACTCTGCGACAACGCTTTCGAAGCCATCGAAGAGGTTCTGGAAGAGACTGACAGCTAATGGAGGGCACAAAATGACTACATTCAATCTTGCTTGCCAATACTGTGATAAGAAGTACCATTGGCGGGGAGAGGATATCTTTGCAGATGTCGTTAGACACTCGTTGTTACTCGCCGCCAACACTCACGCTATCACCCACCACCTGCGCAAAATCCCCTATCTTGGAAAAACTATCATTTCATTCTTCCGAGAGTTATTCCTCATCTTAGTACATTTTGTACTGCTCATCCTGCGGCTGATGTCATTTTGCCTCTATCCGCTTTATTGGCTGTTGGCACTACTGTTTGAATAATATTCGCCCCGCCCACATAAAATGGGCGGGGCGCCTCGGCCGAGTCCAAGCCGAGGCGCCCCGAAAAATTATACCACACCCAGCGCCGTTTGTCAAGACTTTTTTGCAAAAAATTTTGCACAAATCTGAAATCCCAAAACCGGAATTTTTTGTGCAGAATGACGAAGGCGAATTTTGCGAAAATGCTTGACTTCTGCCTTCAAATCTGCTATACTAATAGAGGATTGAGGGTCAGCCCCTCGCCCGCGGGAGCGGAGCGGCGGCTGAAAAAAATCCGAAAAAAATTCAAAAAAGCTCTTGACAAGCCACTCAAAAAGTGCTATACTAATAGAGGATTGAGGGTCAAGCGACCGACACGCGGGACGCGGTAGACGGTCAAAAAAATCCGAAAATCTGAAAAAAGCACTTGACAAGCAAGTCAAAAAGTGCTATAATAAGACCGTAGGGAACGAAAGTAACCGACACGCGGGACGCGGTAGACGGTACAAAAAAGTTTCCGAAAATCGAAAAAAGCTCTTGACAAGCCGCTCAAAGTGTGCTATACTAAAAGAGCAAAGGGCGAAAGTCCACAGCACCTTGAAAACTGAATAAAAAAGTGCTTGACAAAAGTCTTCAAGTGTGCTATAATTAGTACGAAAGGCAGGTGAGATATACGGCAACTCCACAGCGCAAACTCTCAAAAGCCGAACTTGTGGAAGTATTAAAGGGCAAGTTAGATGAATGGATAAAAGGCGGCTGTACGCCCGAACAGGCGGTTGAAAAACTGACCATAAAGCAGTACGACTTCCTTATAGAACAAGGCGTAGACCTTGACAGTTATCTGCTTACGCCCGAACAGATACAGAACACAAGAACGGTCAAAAGAGCACCGCGCAGATTGTCCCCCGACGGGTATAACAAAAAGTACCCGAAAAGCAAGCAGGAACTCTATAACGGTATCGTTGAGTATCTGCAAACGCAGGGAGCAGAAATCATACCCCGTGACAAGTGCAATTATAGGGATATCGACTTCATGCTTAACGGCGTACATCACAAAATCGTGTTGAGTAATCCAAGAACTTGACACACCAAAAAATTATTTTGAATGTGGCACAGACCACGGAAAGGAAAAAAATTATGGCAAACAAGACTTCTTACACTTACGCAATGTTCGCATCCGATGTTATCGCTATCCTCGACGGGGATAAGGAGCTGACCGCTGAACTCACCGCTCTCATGCGTGATAAGGCATCCGACCTGCTCGACCAGCAGGTGAAGAAAGCGGCATATAACGCCGCACACCCCAAGAAGAACGCCGCAAAGGGCGCGTCTGCTGAAACGCAGGCAAAGGCGAACACCATCGCAAAGGTGCTGTCGGTCAAGCCCATGACCGCCGCTGAAATCTCCGCCGCTTGCGGTGTGGATTATACCGCGCTTCAGGTCGCCAACGCCTGCAAGTACATCGAGGGCGTGAAGTCCTGCAAGGTCATCCGCCAGACCGTCAACGCAAAGGGGCTGAAATCCGAAAAGGAGTACACCGCGTACTTCATCGGCTAACCCGACAGGGGGGGCGAAAGCCCCCCGACAACAAAAAATGTAAAGGAGTAACACTTATGTCAAGAAAGACAAAAAAGATACTTGTTATCGACACCGAAACCGTCGGCGGTCTCGCCCATCCCATCGCATACGATGTGGGCGGCGTGGTTACTGACCGCAATGGCAAGATTTACCATGAATTTCACTTCGTGGTTAAAGAAATCTTCGCAGACCTTGAGCTAATGCACACCGCATATTATGCGGAAAAGTTTCAGACCTACATCGACAGCATTTATAAACACGATATAACCCCGATGCCGTTCGGCTGTATCCTTGACGAGCTGACCCGCATCATCGACAAGTACAATGTCGAAACGCTCGCCGCTTATAATCTCGCGTTTGATATGCGTTCCATGTCCAACACTTGCGAACTGCTGTTCGAGGATAAAAATTGGCTCAATCGTGAGCTGACCCCGCTCTGCATCATGTGCGCCGCTTGTGATATCCTTTACGGAAAAATGTATTGCAAACTCGCAAGGGAGCGCGGCTGGCTCACCGAAAAGGGCAACATCAAGACCTCCGCAGAGTGCGGATATAGATACATCAGCGGCGAATACGACTTTGAAGAAGCACACAGAGGGCTTGACGATTGCCGCATCGAGGTCAAAATTCTCAAGGCAATTTTTGACAAGCACAAACCCTTTGACGGCTCAATCAGAGCGTTCCCCATGCGGCAAGTGTGGAAGCGTGAAAAGGAATAAGGGCAGGGGCGAAAGCCCCTACCCCCCCCATAACAAGGAGGTTTACATAATGTCAAA
>JAZUGJ010000087.1:0-6108 GCA_045641145.1 Paludibacteraceae bacterium | reverse complement strand
CACCCAAATACGTCCGTCGTTACGAAGCGACTCGGACATCAGAGTCAGTTTGGATTGGAAATCGCCGTGCTTGGGGATACACGTGAAGTCGGATCGTAGCCATGTCGTTCTGTGAGCCAAGGAGTTGGCTAAGACATTTGTCTTCCTAAGACCGCTTGGCCTCCGACTTCACCCAAATACGTCCGTCGTTACGAAGCGACTCGGACATCAGAGTCAGTTTGGATTGGAAATCGCCGTGCTTGGGGATACACGTGGGGTGAATCTGCGCATAGCAGGGATTAGCGAAATAAGCACCGTGGCGGTACATCTGCATAGCCGCTGAGCCGTTGCTTGCCATGGCGTTAGTGGACAGGAAGAAGGTGTTGCCGTAACCGCCGGAAGCGATAACGACAGCGTGTCCGAAGAAACGCTCAATGCGACCGGTAATGAGGTTGCGAGCAATGATACCGCGTGCACGCTCTTCGCCGTTTGCGTCCTTAATCATGACGATATCCAGCATCTCGTGGCGGTTATACATCTTCACTTTGCCCTTGCCGATCTGGCGGCTGAGTGCGCTATAGGCACCAAGCAACAGTTGTTGACCGGTTTGACCTTTGGCGTAGAATGTACGGCTAACCTGTGCACCACCGAAGGAACGGTTATCCAACAGACCTCCGTACTCGCGTGCGAAAGGAACGCCTTGTGCCACACACTGGTCAATAATGTTGTTGCTGACCTCTGCCAGACGATATACATTGGCTTCGCGTGCGCGATAGTCGCCACCTTTGATGGTGTCGTAATAGAGGCGATACACACTGTCACCGTCGTTCTGGTAGTTCTTAGCGGCATTGATACCTCCCTGTGCTGCGATAGAGTGGGCACGACGGGGGCTATCCTGAATGCAGAAATTAAGTACATTGAAACCCAGTTCAGCCAGCGTGGCTGCAGCCGATGCACCGGCAAGACCCGTGCCGACAACGATAACGTCCAAACGGCGTTTGTTGGCAGGGTTAACCAGTTTTTGATGGTCTTTGTAGTTGGTCCATTTTTTCTCCAACGGACCTGCGGGAATCTTCGCCATCTCAGGCGTGATTACCTTTGTATCTTTTTTAGTTGCCATAAATTTATTCAATTTGTAAGTTTGTAAATTTGTAAATTATGCCTTAGGCCAGCATCACACCAATGTTAACGCCTAAGAAATAAACAACTACAATCATGAATAGGCCTACAGCCAGTGTGGCGAAGATAACACCAATCACTTTGATGCGTTTGAGCCAGATAAGGTTGCTCCAACCCATCGTCTGCAGGGCGCTCCAAACGCCATGACTGAGGTGGAACCACAAGGCAAAAAGCCAAACCATGTACAGCAGGCAATAAACGATACCGCACCAGCCGTCCGTAAAGAGGGCTTTAACGATAGCAGAACCGTCCTGCGGGTCAAACATGGAGGTGTGAATGCCGGTCAGTTCGGCAAACTGCATTTTCCACCACATGTTGTAGAGGTGCAGGCAGAGAAAACCGATAACGATAATACCCAGCACCAACATGTTTTTCGATGCCCACTGCACACCTTCTTGCCGTGCTTCAATGGCGTAACGGTCATTGCCGCGTGCCGCACGGTTTTGGATAGTCAGGTAGAAAGCGTAGCAGAAATGCACCAATACGCCGAGAGCCAGTACCAGTGTGCCGATAATAGCATACCAGTTGGCACCCAACATTTGACAAATCCAATTGTAGCCCTCTGTGCCGAAAATGTCGTCAATGACAAGGCACAGGTTCATCGAACCATGGAAGAGCAGGAAAAGGACTAAAAAGAGGCCTGTAATACTCATAATGAATTTACGGCCGATTGAAGAGTCTTTTAACCACATGATAATTTTTATTTAATGAATTAGTAAATTTAATATCAAATAGTGTGCAAAGATACAATTTTTTTTTGACATTTGCAATACTTACCCACAATTTATAGTGATATTAAATTGGAAACCACACAAAGACCGCCGCATCCCATAAAGCATGGCTAAGCACGATAGCAGGGAAACGCTGTGGGAATAAATAATATAGCCCGCCCCAGACCGCACCGCATACCAATGCCGCCATAATGAGCATAAAATTGAGCGAGAAAATATGCACCAGTCCATAAATACCTATCGCCAATATTGTGGCGATAATACCGCTACGGGACTGCCAACCTCCTTCAAAACCGAACAGATGCAACAGGGTGCGGTGCACATATCCGCGCCAAAATAGTTCTTCTGCCGGACCAATGATAAAAAGCAATAAACATGACAAAAGGATAGGATTCATAGCCCCTTTCATACCATAGATATTATTCACCTGCGTGCGCGCGAAAGCGGGGAACAGCCACTGACTGACTTTGTCTCCCAACCAAAATACACCCCACAAGGCAACCGCTATGCCGACACCGAGCAGGATGTTTTCAATAAATAAACGCAGATGGAGCGATTGTACCATTTGGTGGAAATAGTCTTGACTATTCCATAACGCAATGGCTGTCAGTATCACTGCCGAACATGTCATCATTTCCCAAAAGGGTACAAAAGGTGCTGTCCATGGACTGAACATGACCGTCCAAAGGACGAAGGCGATTCCGATAGCGGTAGTCAGGCGTTTTACCATAACTGCAAGGCGAAGAAACCCAATGTGAGCATCAATATATTGACAATCTGGTACTGCGCTGTCATTTGGTCTAACCTGTCAATCTTTCCGCCCTTGTTCCACTGCGCCATAATGCGCGTGTTGCGGAAAGCCACGACGGATGCCATGAGGGAAACAATAATCATTATCCAATGTAAATGTCCGGTCGCTACGCAAATAATGACCCACAATAGGGGTGTCCAAACTTCCATGTAGTACAACCAACGACTCATTCGGGGTCCGATAAGCATGGCAAAGGTTTTAATGCCGGCATTGCCGTCCCGCAGCACGTCGCGTGTGTTATTGGCATGCAGCACAGCCACAGTGATGGTGGCAAAAGTGGGCATAATCCACAAGGACGACCAAACGATCTCACCTGTCATGACAAAGGCGGTACCGAGGGTGGGAATAATGCCGAATGTGAGCAGTATATCCAAATCGCCAAGGGCGTGGCATTTAAGCCAAGGGTAAGCCATCGCCAGTACGGCACCTATGCCACCAATCAGCAGTAACTGCCAGCCGGTGCATAACGCCAAAGCGAGTCCGTTTAATACCGATACTACCAACACAACAAGGGCAAAAATAAGCACCCGCTTAGCAGACATAGTGCCGCTAGTGATGATAGATCCACCTGCCATCTGCTCTGTATCGACATCTTTCTTATAGTCCCAATAGTCGGAGAACATATTGCCTGCGGCGTGGAACAGGACGATGCCGATGAGTGCCCAAAAACCATAAAATATATTGAGATCTTGATAAGTGGTATTCATGTAGTGCATCGTCAACCATACGGGTGCAATGCTGACAGGAAAAGACCACGGACGGGTTGCAATAAAATAGTGCTTTAGTGTATTCATAATAATATATTGTATGCTTAATAGTGGCTTCTACTCCCGTTCTACCCCCGTTAAGGACACATACCGGTCATGTGCCTGTCATGGTTCGCTCTACTACCGCTATACTACCGCAACAATCCCGTGTAATACCTGCAATATGCAGTGAGCCCACATTGGTCGCATTTGGGCTTGCGCGCCGTGCAAATGTATCTACCGTGCAAAAGCAACCAGTGGTGGGCTTTTGGAATGAGTTCGGCAGGGATATATCGGGTGAGTTGACGCTCTGTCTGCAACGGGTTTTTGCTATGGGTGGTAAGTCCAAGACGCTCCGCGATACGGAAAATATGTGTATCCACCGCCATCGTCGGTTGGTTCCAAATCACGGCACATACCACATTGGCTGTCTTTCTGCCTACGCCGGGCAGGGTCTGTAGGTCGTCTATATTGTCCGGCACTTGTCCGTGGTAGCATTCCATCAACCGTTGCGCCATGCCGACCAGATGTTGCGCTTTGGCGTTGGGATAACTGACAGAATGAATATAACGGAACACGTCTTCCACACTCGCTTTTGCCATCGCTTGTGCCGAAGGATAAGCACGAAACAGGGCAGGAGTGACCAAATTGACCCGTTTATCCGTGCACTGGGCGGACAACATGACCGCCACCAACAATTCAAAGGGATTGGAGAATATCAGTTCACTCTCCGCTGAAGGAGCGTTGATGGCAAACCAATCCAAGATGTGCTCAAATCGTTGCTTGACTGTCATCGTAATAGGTCTTGCTGAGGAAACGCATCAGTTGAGTGGCGTCTTTGACTACTACTTCTGTCTCTTCCGAAATGGGCTGTTTCTGCAAGCGCAGTAGCATGACTTGGTAGAGTAGGGTAAGGCACGCCTCTACATCGCTCATCAGTGGATTGTCCGTCTTGGATTTAAACACATTGAGCGATGGCTCCAAATGCAGAATGGCCGCCCGATAAGGGGCTTCTGTATCTAATAACTCACGATGCAAATCTTCCATCTCGTCCAAAGCATTCTGTGCCAATTGCAGATGTCCATGCTCTACAATGCCTTCCATGTGCATCATCTCCGACACTTCCATCAGTTCGGTATTGCTGCCTGCCTGCTCAGGGAAGGCACGCAGGTAATCCTCTAATTGCCATAAATAGAGGATATATTCGGCGATGTTCTCTTTTTTGCTTTTCATTGTTGTTTTTTTGAGGTTTCGATTGTTTGATTATTCGAGGTCATCGAGGTCGTCTATTTCATCCAAATAATCGTCGCTCATGAACTGCTCTATTTCGCGGCGGTCTTTCTTAGTGGGTCGTCCGGTTCCGCGGTCGCGTCCGCCTTGTGCTGCCATTTGGGTGATTGCCAACAATTCCAACTGGTCTTTGGCGGTGATATTGCGCAGGTAGTCCGGCACTAATTTGGCACCTAAGCGGTTTTCGCTGAGGCGTAGCACTTCGTAGGTATAGGTTACAGGACCTTTTCGTACGGAAAATATATTGCCTATTTCCAGCGTGCGCGATGCTTTCATCGCTTGCCCGTTCATAGTTATTCGCCCCACTTTGCATGCTTCTGCTGCAATGGCGCGGGTTTTGTAGATGCGCATGGCAAACAAGTATTTATCGACTCGCACTCCCATTTAGTTATCTGTTGTTAATCGATTATCAATCATGCGGTTGACATATTGTTGAATATATGCCTTCAGGTAATCCGTCATGGCTGTGTCTTCATTATTGGTCGGGGAATGCTCACCGTCAAACTGTACGGTAACGCTATCGGACATAATTTGGTAGAGGGGATTATTATAGCAAATGGCATAGTTGTGCTGTTTATTTTGTGTCAGCGCATCTTCACCAAATGCAAAAAATGGCTTGTTATATCCGATATATGCCAAAACGGATGGCATAATATCCGTTTGTGAAATCATCGTTGTAGAATCAACACGCGGTTGTAAACGCCCCGGGTGGTAGAATAGAATAGGCACTTCATATATTCCCTCAGCGGTCTGCGACTCGGGTTCAATGAGCTGGTTGGTGTGGTCTGCTGTCAGTACAAACAGAGTATTATTGTACCATGGTTGCGTTTGGGCATAATTAAAAAACTGTCGCAGGGCGTTGTCCGAATAGCCGATACATTGGTGGATGGGAATTTCTCCCTCGGGAAATATATTTTCATAACGCTCCGGAACGCGGAAGGGATGATGGCTGCTGGCAGTAAATACGGAAGCAAAAAACGGTTGTTGCATAGTACTGATAGTGCGTCCCATATATTGCAGAAACTCCTCGTCCCAAATAGCCCAAGTACCGTCAAATGCGTCAGGACCGTCATAGTCATTCATACCGAAGTAATGTTGAAAACCGGCACTGCGGGCATACGCTTGAAAACCCATACTTCCGTTAGGTGCCCCGTGGAAAAAAGCGGTGGTATAACCTATGCCGTTCAAACAATCCGCTAGCGATGAAACGGCGTTGGTTGAGTAGGGAGTAACGGTATAGGGTTCAATGAGCATAGGTATCGAACTGAGTACACTGGGCATAGCATCAATGGATTTACGACCGCTGGCAAAGGAATGTGTATAGGTTACGCTCTGCGCCAATAGGGAGTCTAAAAACGGTGTGTAACCCTGG
>JAZUGJ010000086.1:0-11052 GCA_045641145.1 Paludibacteraceae bacterium | reverse complement strand
GTCTTCACGAGTCGATTTAGCGACTTCCGCCCCTTCTTTTGCCACAGAAGCCGTTTACTGCATCCCCTTGGGGTCACGTTCCTTACTAAGATCCGTTGCTGTTTGTTCTGCTAATGCACTTAACAACAACTCCTTATCCGCCACATCAGTGAGGCGTTGCTTACCATCTCCGGCTGTCATTTTCAACTGGTAACAATTTGTTACCGGTTCAAATCCTTCTTGCACTAATCTACCCTTCAACACTTTCCAATACTTACGCGCAGTTTGATAATCGCTTCCAGTCAATACCTCCACAATATCCACCACCGAAAAGAAATATCTCTCCTTTTCATCATCCCAAACCACCCTTACACGGAGATTCTCAAACAACTTTATTAGTTCTTGCTGTGCCATGTATTTAATATTCCATTTTCTTATGAAAGTTGCTTAACGTTGGCTTCTACTCCCGTTCTACCCCCGTTGCGGACTCGGGCAGCAGCAGGTGGTTTTACACGATAAAAAAAGCACCATACGCGGGGTATGATGCTTGTATCTACGGTTTTTGCCCTTGGGTGGCGCACGAGTCGGTATAAGACACTAAAGAGACACCAGTCCAAACAACAAAAAGAGATAAATATGTAGAAGAGGTTTTCATAAGTTACGTAGTGATGTGTCGTCGTCGGAAGTGGCTTGCGACATGGACTGCCACTTTGTGGCATTAGGTCGCCGCACTTCCTCCTCTCCGAAAAAAATCTCGATTTTTTTCGGTATTTGGCGGGGGCATTCGGGTGCTCCTTGGACTGCCGGTGGGCATTGAGGTGCGCGGGGACTACTCCAGACGATACCGTTTATATGCGTACTTTCAGGCGAAAAGAAACTTCACGGCTGAAATCGAGTGCAAAGATACAACATTATTTTTATATTTGCAAATTATTTTAGAAAAAAAAAGAAAAAATTTAAGAGGATTACCACGTGAGGGTAATCAGCAAGGGGTCGTGGTCCGAATAACGGAAAAGGAGATTCCTTTTCGCCGCAGGAGACAGCAGCCGCCTGATAGGTTTATTCGTACAGCGAGGAGAGGAAGACAGACACGGATCGGACTTCGGGATAGCACGATTCTTGAAATTATACTTGCTATAATAAGCCGCCGAATAATAGTAATCGGTATTCCAATGCAACGGGCAGACAGAAGTCACATGTGCCGCCATAGAAGGCGAAGCAAAGCAACGGTCCAAATAACCGAACTCGCCCTTATAGCCGTACGAATAGCCCAACGAATCGCGGGCAGTAAGGTCGGCATAACCGGCACGGACGATTTTCTGCACCGACTGCTCCTGACCGTAACTATTATAATCGCCGAGCCAAAGGACCATCGAATCAGGCGTGAGGTGCAAATCACCAAACGCGGCAAAGACCGTATCTAACTCCATGCACCGCTTGCGGTTGGCTTCCGCCGCATCGCCCCGCTTGCTACGCGGATGGTTGAGGGACACATAAAAAGAACGGCCTGTACGGAGGTCCTCAAACTGCTGAATAAGAAAGCGGTGGGCGTGGATATCGCTGTGGTTGCGATACGCCAAATGCAAATCTCCACGCGGGCGCACGCGCTCCTTATTATATATAAAGCCGCAGGAGATTGTGTCGCGGTCCACAGAGTCCGTGAGAATAAAGCCATAGCGGTCATGCCGGCAAGCGGCATTCATGGCTGCAGTAAGTTCACGCGGGGCAACACTACCCTGCTCCATCTCACAAAGGGCATAGAGGTCGGCACCGACGCGGGTCAAAGCAGACGAGGTCTTATAACGCTGCAACGCATGTTGCCCCTGCGTATTGCGGCGGGTGGCATAGCCCCCGACATGGACAAAATAATTCTGCACATTAGCCGCACATATACGCAAATCGCCCTTTTGAGCCACGCGCTTGGACGGCTTATAATTACGGAACGACGGCTGTGCCCCCGTCTGCAAGTGACGAGGTGCCATGATACGCGCCTGCAGATTGGTAACAGTAGCCCCCAGATTGAGGTGGTAAGGATATTTGCACTCCAGTTTGATTCGGTGGTGCCGGTTATACGCCACATGCTGCCAATACGCCGTGCTATCGCCGTCC
Source organism: Paludibacteraceae bacterium (assembly GCA_045641145.1). GTDB lineage: Bacteria > Bacteroidota > Bacteroidia > Bacteroidales > Paludibacteraceae > Colicola. Next base: position 8,964 of record JAZUGJ010000086.1, on the reverse strand, counting down.
GCCAGCCCCTGAGCGCGTTCCTCCGGCACATAAAGGCGTTCATCGGACAAGATGAGACTATCGTACATCGTGGCACAAACGACAAGCGGCGTGGTAATAACGACGGTCTGCCCGTTATAACGCTCCCAACCGCCGTTTTGCAGGTCAGCAAAAGAGAGGCGAGGGGTAGCCGCCAAAAGGGATGCAGGCAAAAAGCAAATAAAAAGCAAAAAGCGATTCATATCAATTTGATTCGGTTAATAAAGGGAATGCCTGAAATATCTGCAACATGTAAAACTTGTGTTTATTTATATCCATCTTTCAATAATTTAATTGCTCTTTTCTCCAATCTCTTACAATGATAGATGGGCAATAAGTCCATCACCAAATCACGGTTAAGAATATGCAAATTATCAAAATAATAATTAGAGTTAAGATACAATGTATCCAAGAAAGCACGCTCAGGCGTAGCTATAGTTATATTTCCATGTTGTTCAATCCCCCGCATATCAACCATAATCTCCCCCTTAATACGACGGTAATTCAAGATGTGGGTATCAACCTCAAGCACACGCCCCAAATAACTGACCATCGTAATGGCTGAATCATACTGAAAAATAACACCTGCTTTCTGCAAGACATATTCCAAACTAATATACGATGGCGTATAGAGACAACATGCTAATTCCAACGCATTATAATTAGGTTTGGCATATATACCACGACGAATATTCAACAGCCGACCGGCTTTCACAAATCTATTGATTCGCAATAGCAAAGCCGTTGGCGAAACACCGGGATAACACAACCGCAAATAAGGCATGGTAAACACCGTATTTGGGGAAGCATACAAATCCAATAAAATATCACTTTGTGAACCACTCATATCGCTATTCGATAGTTTCAGTCTGCAAAGTTACTACTTTATTTTCATATATACAAATAAAAAACGAAAAAAGACCGCATAAAACGGTCTTTTTTCTATTATTGCCCTCAGCCAAGGAGCCAATAAGATTTTATTACCACTTGGTGCCGAGCATGCGGAGGTAGCTCTTATAACGCCACTGAGCGTTCTCCTGAGCCGCAGCAAAGAGTTCGGCTGCCTCGCCGGGGAACTGCTTCATAACAGAAGCGAAACGAACTTCACCCTTGAGGTACTCCTCAAACTTGGACCAGTCGGGTTCCTTACTATCGAGTTGGAACGGATTCTGACCTTCGGCTTCCAGTTGCGGATTATAACGCCAGAGGTGCCAGTAACCGCAAGCCACGGCTTTCTCCTCCTCGGCTTGGGACTTACCCATACCGGCTTTCAGACCGTGGTTGATACACGGTGCATAAGCGATAACCAAAGACGGTCCGGGATATGCCTCCGCCTCACGAATGGCTTTGAGGGTCTGCGCCTGGTCGGCACCCATTGCCACTTGAGCCACATAAACATAACCGTAGGTGGTAGCAATCATACCGAGGTCTTTCTTGCGGACACGCTTACCCATGGCGGCGAACTTGGCAATAGCACCAAGCGGAGTCGATTTGGACGCCTGACCACCGGTGTTGGAATAAACCTCCGTATCAAGCACGAGGATATTAACATCTTCGCCGGAAGCGATAACATGATCCAATCCACCGTAACCGATATCATAAGATGCACCGTCACCGCCGATAATCCACTGGCTGCGTTTAACGATATGATCCTTATAGGTCAAAATCTCCTTGCAGGTGTCGCAACCGCATGCCTCCATAGCAGCCACCATCGGCTCGTAGAGGCGTTTGGTTACCTCAGCGGAGTTCTTATTATCCAGCCACTCCTTGAACATACCTTTCAGTTCGTCGGAGCACTTGTCGCATTCCAGCCCCTTCGTCATGAGGGCAGCCAGACGCTCCTTAATCTTGCGGTGGGCAATCTGCATGCCAAGACCGTATTCGCAGAAGTCCTCAAACAACGAGTTAGACCATGCAGGACCGTGACCCTTATCATTCGTGGTATAAGGAGTAGAAGGTACAGAACCAGAATAGATAGAGGTACAACCGGTAGCGTTAGCGGCTATTTCGCGGTCGCCGAAGAGTTGGCTAATCAGTTTCAAATAAGGAGTCTCACCGCAACCCGAGCAAGCGCCGGAGAACTCAAACAACGGCGTAGCGAACTGCGAGTTCTTGACATTGGATTGGATATCGATGAGGTCCTGTTTGGACTTAACATTCTTAACGCAATAATCCCAGTTGGCTGCCTCAGCGAGTTGACCCTCGAGGTCTACCATCTGCAGGGCTTTACCGGTCTTCGGATTACCCGGGCATACATCCACACAGTTGCCGCAGCCAAGGCAGTCCATAACGCCCACCTGCATGCGGAAATGCATACCTTTGAGGGCAGTAGGAGCTTTCATCTCACGCGTAGCGCCGTTGATACCCTTCACTTCCTCCTCGTCCATCACGAACGGACGGATACAAGCGTGAGGGCAAACATACGCGCACTTGTTACACTCGATACAGTTGTCCGCCGTCCAAACAGGAACGAAGGCACTCACGCCGCGTTTCTCATATTTGGCAGTTCCTGAAGGCCACGTACCGTCCTCAATGCCCTTGAAAGCAGATACAGGCAGCAAGTCGCCGTCCTGACCGTTGATGGGGCGTACCAGATTGGTAACATATGCGGGTTCATCGCCGAAGTCCTTAGCGGCATCGGCACCGAGTTTAGACCAAGCGGGGTCAATTTCGAGCAACTGATATTCGTCACCGCGATCCACGGCAGCGTAGTTCTTGTTCACCACATCTTCACCCTTCTTGCCGTAGGACTTAACGATGAAGTGTTTCATCTCCTCAACGGCTTTCTCTACAGGGATAACGCCCGTGATACGGAAGAAAGCAGATTGGAGAATGGTATTGGTACGGTTGCCCAAGCCGATTTCCTGTGCAATCTTAGTGGCGTTGATGTAGTACACCTTGATATCATTATCGGCAAAGTATTTCTTCACACGGTTGGGCAGGTTCTTCTTCAGTTCCTCGCCTTCCCAAACGGTATTGAGCAGGAAAGTGCCGCCTTTTTGCAAGCCGCGCGTCACATCATACATCTGCAGATATGCCTGTACGTGGCAAGCCACGAAGTTAGGCGTGGTAACCAGATAGGTGGAGTGGATAGGTTCGTCACCGAAACGCAAGTGCGAGCAGGTGAAACCACCGGACTTCTTACTATCATAGGAGAAATATGCCTGGCAGTACTTGTCAGTCGTGTCACCGATAATCTTCACGGAGTTCTTATTGGCACCTACCGTACCGTCTGCACCCAGACCATAGAACTTGGCCTGGAACATGCCCTTACCGCCCATTGCTATCTCTTCGCCCACAGGCAGAGAAGTGAAGGTAACATCGTCGTTGATACCAACGGTGAAGTGGTTCTTGGGCTCATTCATAGCGAGGTTGGCATAAACAGCCAACATCTGTGCGGGAGTCGTATCATTGCTACCCAAACCGTAGCGACCGCCTACAACGAGGATATTGCCTAAGCCGAGTTCCTGCAAGGCGTCCTTAACATCCAGGTACAAAGGTTCGCCGTTAGCGCCGGGCTCTTTGGTACGGTCCAAAACGCAAATGCGTTTAACCGATGCGGGCAACGCCTCTTTGAGGTATTTGAGGGAGAAAGGACGATAGAGGTGAACATTAATCATACCTATTTTATTGCCCTTTGCTGCCTCGAAGTCAATCACTTCTTTCAAGCACTCGCAGACGCTACCCATCGCGATAACGATATTCTCAGCGTCAGGTGCGCCATAATAAGTGAAGGGACGGTATTTGCGACCGGTGATTTCGGAAATCTTGTCCATATAGTCGCTAACGATATCTGCTACACCATTGTAGTAGGTATTGCTACTTTCACGATGGGTAAAGAACACATCGGGGTTCTCTGCCATACCGCGCATAACAGGACGCATAGGGCTGAGAGCGCGTTTGCGGAACTCTGCCAACGCTTCCATATCTACGAGGGGACGCAGGTCTTCCATATCGACCACCTCGATTTTCTGATACTCATGACTGGTGCGGAATCCGTCAAAGAAATTGAGGAACGGCACACGCGATTTGATGGTACTGAGGTGAGCCACACCTGCCAAGTCCATCACTTCCTGAACAGAACCCTCCGCCAACATGGCGAAACCGGTTTGACGGCATGCCATCACATCCTGATGGTCGCCGAAGATACACAGCACATGACTGGCAAGTGTACGCGCAGACACATGGAAAACGGTAGGAATCAATTCACCGGCAATCTTGTACATGTTAGGAATCATCAGCAGCAAGCCCTGAGAAGCCGTGAAAGTGGTGGTCAAAGCACCGGCAGCCAAACTGCCGTGTACAGCACCAGCGGCACCTGCCTCACTCTGCATTTCCTGCACCAGAACGGTCTCGCCGAACATGTTTTGGCGACCGACAGCCGCCCATTCATCTACATTTTCCGCCATAGGAGAAGACGGTGTGATAGGATAAATAGCAGCCACTTCCGTGAACATATACGCGATATGCGCGGCAGCGGCGTTACCATCACAAGTCATGAATTTTTTTTCTTTCATCTTGTTTTGTACATTAAAAGGTTGATGTATATTGTTTAGTTTTTCTATTCTCAATACAGGAATCCGAAGAGCCACAGAGGTATCTGTTTGCCCTTACCTATCTCCAAATCGGCAATTGCCGAATAGCGGAAGCCGGGTGTTTTAGGCAACTGCGCCAAAACATCGAAACGGATTTTCTGGTCCACCACAAAGGATGCCGTTTCAGTGGCGTTCAATTTATGCACACCGTGCAAAGCACTGTAGAAAAAAGTCTCCGCCACCGCCTGGTCGTCCACCTGACGAGTAGGCAACATATAGCAGAGATTGGGGTTCTGCATATAGATTCGCGCCGGTTTCATGGGGTACTGCTTGCCTTCCACATAGAGCAAATTGAGCAGACGGGCATCCTTAAGGTATTTGATATAATTGATAATCGTAGAACGGGAGGTGTCCGTAGCCGCAGCCAGTTTACTAATATTCAACCCGCAAGGGACCTCCGACATGAGCATATACAACAACCGCTTGATGCGATTGAGATATGCCACCTCAATCTTATTGATAAGGAGAACATCGACCTCTATCATCATATTCATGATTTTGAGCGTGCTCTCAGAGTAATTCCATGCACCGACGGCATAGGGATAATAGCCATGCTCCAAATACTCCTTAAAGAACCACATCGGTTTGACTTTGGTGCATATACGCGCCGCTATCTCCTCATGGTTACGCAGTATTTCGTCCAATGTATAAGACGGCAAATTGCTGCCCGTTTCGATATTCAGATATTCACGGAAACTATATCCGCGCAGGTTATACATACGGACTATATGTCCGATATCCGAATTACCCTCAATCAACCGCATGACGGGCGAAGCGGAAAAAACAACATGCAGATTGGTGTAGTGGAAATAGCAATCACGCAACTCCTTCGACCAATTGGGATACTTAAAAATCTGATCCACCAGCAGCGTTTTACCCCCTGCTTTAACAAACTCGCCCGCAAATTCATACAGAGTATGTTCGGTGAAAAAGAAATTGTTAAAATTGACATACAGCGTTTCACGGCGTTTGTCCGGCTCCTGTTCCAACAATTGTTTGGCATAACTGAGCAGGAAATCCGTCTTACCGACCCCGCGTCCGCCCTTAATGGCAATCAAGCGGTCCTTCCAGTTAATTTCATCCATCAACTGACGACGAATAGGAACCTGAACATGTTCCACCAAATAATCATGGGTTTTGTAAAAACTTTCTAACATACCGGAACTTTTATTTCGGGTGAATTGAACGTGTTTGCGACTGCAAAGTTACTAAAAAAAAACGGAAATTGCAAACTCGAGTTGACATTTTTTCAAAAAAAGTGCGTAATCTTTTGATTACAAAACAAAAAAGACCGGCACGAGTGCCGGTCCAGTTTCATTACCGTGTTGCAATTTATTTAGAAATTGCGCCGCTTGGGCAAACATCTGCGCAAGAGCCACACTCCGCACAAATGTCCGGGTCAATGCTGTAACGATCGCCTTCGGAGATAGCTCCCATCGGACACTCGTCTTTGCAAGTGCCGCAAGCGATACAATCTTCAGAAATTTTATAAGCCATATTCGTGTTCGGCACCAAATTCGCAAGGGCTGATACCGCTAAGCTTAATCAGCGGGCGATTCGGGCCTCCACTCTCCCCATGCGAACAAGTTCTTTGGGGACCCCGTTATTATTTAGAGTGGAGGGGTTGGGTTAATTAATTTGTATTTCGACTGCAAAGGTACAACAAAAATTTGGAATGTGCAAATCTTTTTGCTATTTTTTACCGCCAAGTGCAGCAAGAAGTTTCCGGTTGGGGGTGGTAAGTTCCTTGTCCGTCAGCCCTTTCTGTTTAGCAAAAGCGGTCCAATTCTTGGCTCCTTTTTCCTTAACAGGCAGTCCCAATTGGAGGAAATGACAATAAGCGATACCGAGGGCATCGGTGGCATCCAGTTTCTTAGGCATCTGTTCAGGCGGAATCTTCAAGAAACGCTGCAACATATCCGCCACCTGCTGCTTGGTGGAATGACCGTTACCGGTGATTGCCATTTTGATTTTCATGGGGCTATACTCATTAATCGGCACGTCGCGACTGAGTGCGGCAGCAATGGCTACGCCTTGGGCGTGGACAATCTTAATCATAGTTTGCGGATTCTTGTCCACAAACTGGGTCTCAATCGCCAACTCAGTGGGGTGGTGACGGTCTATCAGTTCCTGCAGGAAAAAGAACTCTTTCTGCAGGCGGGCATATTGATCCTCCATTTTATGGACATCACACACACCGAATTCAACCAAATCCACTTTAGAGCCAACCGTGTGCAACAAGGCGTAGCCCATGAACAGCGTGCCCGGGTCTATACCCAGCACCAAATGCTCACCAACCAATTTATCAATCATACACTTCCTCCACTAAATAAACATCTTCACTATCCGTGTGCATCAGATACTGCTCACGGGCAAACTTTTCCAAGCTGTCCGGTTGCTGTAAGATCTGCATCTTATGGCGGGCCTCGCGAATAGCTGTTTCTGACGCTCTCAGTTCCTGCTCCGTTTGTCGGATTTGGCGACTCCGTTTCATATCTTTAATCAGACTCTGCTCACCTACAAAAAGGAACACGGCAGCAAAAACGAGAATTGTCAGCACATATTTATTCAGCACATACTTGCGTAAGACAAGCCATATTTGTTTCCAATCCATTGGTTTCATTATTTATTCTTTCGGTACAAAACGATAGATTGTTTCGTGTTGATACAGTTCCTTCTCCCGCAAAACAACCGACGGGAAGTTAGCGTGGTTAGGGCTATCGGGGAAACTCTGTGCTTCCAGGCAAATGGCATGTTGCACATCATATTCCTTGCCTGCTTTGCCAGTATTTTTCTCCACCCAGTTGCCCGTATAGACCTGCAATCCGGGCACAGTCGTCCACACTTCCATCTTGCGTCCGCCCGCCTCGCAAACGGCAGCCAATTCGGGTTGGCAACAGTCCGTCTTGCTTTTGCGGAGGACAAAATTATTGTCTATGCCCCGTCCGGGAGCGAAGAATGGGTCGTCAATACGGTCGCCTATGCGTACCGGCGCACGGAAATCCATCGGTGTGCCGGCAACGGGGGCTATCTCACCCGTCGGACATGCCGTATCGTCAAAGGGCGTGTAACTATCTGCCATCACTTGCAAAACATGGTCACGCACCGTGCCGCTACCCTCGCCGTTCAAGTTGAAATAGGCGTGGTTGGTAAAGCCGAGAATAGTGGGCTTATCCGTTTGGGCTTCGTAGCGAATACTTAGGGCATCGTCTTTTGTGAGCGTATAGGTAACTGAGACGGTCAAATTGCCGGGGTATCCCTCCTCGCCGTCTTTCGCCACATAGCGCATGGTGACGCTGTAACGGGTTTGCGCTACGATATCCCACACCTTCTCGTTAAATCCGCTCATGCCTCCGTGTAAGGAGTTCGTGCCGTTGTTTATCGGGAGTTGATAATCCGCACCGTCCAGCGTAAACTTTCCATCCTTGATGCGGTTGGCATACCGACCGATAATGGCGTTAAAATAGGTCTCTTTCTGCATCCACTCGTCCAATGTGGAGAAGCCGAGTACGATATCCGCTTTTTGTCCGTTTTTGTCCGATACGAACAAAGACACTATCTTGGCGCCATAATTGGTTATCTGCGCGGTCAGACCATGTCCGCCACGCAGAGTAACCAAGGATATTTTCTTTCCGCTGACAATGCGGTTAAAGGATTCTGCGTACACCATCGCCTATCTCAGCTATGTAGAAGTCCGCTTTCAGACCTGTTTTTTCGGTATATTCTTTGCCGACCTGCTCAATAAAAGCAGGAATGGCTTCGTCGCGTACCAATGACACGGTGCAGCCGCCGAAACCGCCACCTGTCATACGGGAACCGATAACGCCGTCAATCTTCCAAGCCGCCTCAGCCAGAGCGTCCAGTTCGGGACCGGTAACCTCATAATCGTCGCGCAAGGAGACATGGCTTTGGTTCATCAACTGACCAAAACGCAACAAGTCGCCCTGTTTAAGGGCAGCAACGGCATCGGTTGTGCGCTGTACTTCACCTACCACATGGCGGGCTCGGCGGTGTGCCGTCTCGTCCGTGATAGCAGATTCAATCTCGTTAAAATCTTTCTCGCTCAACTCGGCAAGGTTTTTCAGTTCGGGGCGTACCGAGTGCAGTTGTTTAACCGCCAGTTGACATTGCGCCACGCGAGCGTTGTAGGCACCGGAATCCAGTTTGTGGGGTGAGTGTGTATTGCTGATAACCACTTTCACACCGTCGAGTTTGACCGGCACGAGTTCAAATTGCATCGTGTCGCAGTTCAGGAAAATAGCATGGTCTTTCTTGCCCTGTGCGGACGCGAACTGATCCATAATACCGCAGTTGACACCGGCATATTCATGTTCGCTGGAAGTCGGATCGT